>JAQXHF010000023.1 GCA_029007095.1 Clostridia bacterium
CTGAGCAAAATCAAGAAATTTATCTTGATTTTGTCTGCCCGACGGCGTACAAAGGTACGCCGAGTGGCGAAGTTTGTTCGTAGTATAAAACATAAAAATATTTACATTTTACACTTTAAAGTAATTTTATGGGGTTCTTACGGTTTTCAATACCGAAGAACCCCTCTTGTATTATACGGTTTTATACGGTCTTCGCTTTTTTACATCCTTTTTTTACATTTCCGATTGCCGTAACGATACGGTAACCTGCCGATTCTACACGGCGTTCGAGGCAACCGCGGCATTGAGCCGCCTCCTCGCCCGTGCAGATTTTGTTTTCATAAAGCGAATAAAGTTTTCTAACTTTAACAGGCGACAAATTAGGCATAACAACATTTGCCCCCGCTTTCAGTCCGAGTTCGCGCCCCTGCGTATCTATCGTTCCGAGCGCCGTAGTGGACGGAATAAGCGCATACGGGAACATCAGCCGCAAAATAGAGATAAGGCGAAGCGTCATTGCCAGACTTCCGTTTTCATATTCGGCAAACGGAGTGTCCTTATGCGTAATATACGGCCCTATACCAATCATATCCGGTTGTAAATCCTGCAAAAATCTCAAATCCTGAATAAGATTGTCGACGGTTTGGTACGGCGAGCCGACCATAAAGCCGGAACCGACCTGATATCCGATATCTTTAAGGTTATAAAGACATTGTTTCCTGTTTTTTAGGCTCATTGACGCGGGATGAAGCTTGCCGTAATGTTCCTCGTTTGCGGTTTCGTGACGAAGCAGATAACGGTTTGCCCCGGCATCAAAATACGCTTTATAGCTTGCTTTCGGTTTTTCACCTATGGAAAGCGTTATGGCGCAGTCGGGGTATAACTCCCTTATCGACGAAACTATATCGCAAATAATCTCGTCCGTGTAGTACGGATCTTCGCCGCCCTGCAAAACGAAGGTACGAAATCCGAGCCGATACCCTTCACGGCAACATTCAAGAATATCCTCTCTGTCAAGACGATAGCGTACCGCATTTTTATTTGAGCATCTTATACCGCAATAATAGCAGTTATTTTTGCAGTAGTTGGTAAACTCGATAAGACCGCGTATATACACCTCGTCGGAATATACCTCTCTGCGTACCTTATCGGCCGCTTTAAAAAGCTGAGAGTCATCATCTTCGCTTTGAAGCAGAGCTTTAAGCTCACAATCTGTAAGATTTCCGCTCTCTGCCAATTTCTGTATTAAATCAAGCTTCTTCAACATCTTTTTCACAGCTTCTCATTGCAAGAATCGTCTTTGTTATTAAATCATCAAGACTCCAACCGAGCATTTCCGCACCGCGCTCGATAACCTCACGCGAGCATCCGGCGGCGAATTTGAGATTTTTATATTTTTTCTTCACGGATTTAAGCTCCAAATCGGATACGCTTCCCGACGGGCGCATAATTGCAACCGCTCCGATAAGTCCGGTCAGCTCGTCAACGGCATAAAGCACTTTTTCCATTTCATGCTCCGGCTTTATATCAACCGTCAGAGCGTAACCGTGACTTGCCACGGCATGAATTATGCTCTCATCTATTCCGCGTTCACGCAGAATTTCCTGCTCCTTTATGCAATGCTGTTCCGGATATTTTTCAAAATCAAGATCGTGCAGAAGTCCAACTATGCCCCAAAAATCTTCATCTTCGGCGTATCCGAGTTCCTTTGCGAAGTAACGCATAGCACCCTCAACAGTAAGCGCATGCTTTATATGAAACGGCTCCTTATTAAACTCTTTGAGAAGCGACAGAGCTTCTTCTCTTGTCGGTATCATAGCTTTCTCCTTTCAAATGACGGCGACCGAAAACTTGATTTTATATATCGCCTATCAGTTCACTCGGCATTAGTATATCCTAATTGTCGCTCCTTGTCAATAGCAACAAAAAGGTCTGCCGCGTCGAGCTTTTTAAGCTTTCAGCGACAGACCGGTGTTAACTTTAAGATTATTTAAAAGCTATATAGAAATAGTTTATGGCGGCTTCATTCAGATTTGCTTTTGAATTACCGCTCTCGCCCTTACTGATTTTAAACCCTGAGGATGTAACCGAAAGTCCGCTCGTACCGTATCCGTCGATAGCCGCGGCGGAATTCGATGTAACTGCGGAATTGGTAAAATCAACCGAAAGAAGAGGCTTATTCACGCTAAAAACAAGCACAAGCTTAGCTTTAAAACCTAAGGTAAACGACCTTGTAGTAGCTCCCGTTCCGGAATAAAATCCGGTAACAAAATGATCGTTCCAGGCTTCCTTGTCCTCCGCTGTGACATGGATTTCCGTGTCGCGTACATGACTGCCGCATATCATCTGCTTGTCAAAGAAAGAAGTGAAGCTCTCATCCGTACTCTCGGCGGGGCAGAAATCAGCCTCTATCATAAGCCAACCCGTCATAACGAGCGCGTCCGTATCACGGTCGGATTCGATTTTATCGCAACCCGACTGAACAATATTCAAGTCGGTTCTGAAAACGAGCGCGTCTGTAATCCTCGTAAAAATGTCGTGACACGCCTGACCGCCCTTTGAAAAAGGAACGCAAATACTGAGGTTGACCTTTATCTCGGCAAGTCTGCAATACTCCTGCTTTTCGAGAACGCCGTCGTCGTTCATAACGAATTTATCAGTAATCGAAACGGAGTCTATTCCGACCGCAACAATGGCTCTTTTAAGAGGTACAGCCTTGTTTTCGGGAGGATATTCAACGAAGAATTTAAGATCATCCATATCCTCCCTGCTGTCGAGCCATTCGACAATTTTTATAGGAAGCGCAACAATGCTGTCCATCAGTCCACCTCCACTATTTCACGGATAATCGCCCATACATAGACGGTTTCATTTTTAAAATAAACCTTTTCGGCTCTGTCAACCGTGAATTTTTTGCCGCAGGATTCTATCCAACTGTCTTCCGGCAGCTTGGTAACATCATGGTCGGGCGGACCGAGATAAAGGTAATGTCCCTGCGAATTGAAGCCTATAACCGTATTGACTCCGTTGAGGTACATTTTATTTTTATATCTCAGCGGTTGTATAAAACCTCCGTAGGTTTCGCTGTTCCATCCGTCCGAACCCTTGCAGGTGATGTCCTGACCGTATTTTTGAAGCATATCTTTAACAGTCATCTACATTCACTCCCGTTTTAATAAAGGCAAAGCTGTTATCTTCGCACAGCGGAGCAATTTTTTCAAACATTTTAGCGCAGTAAATTTCAGCTCTTTCAAGCTGTTTCGCCGTATCTGCGGAATCCTGAGTTATGCTCACATCGCCCGCCTTGAAGCTCATAACGGAGTCCTCCTGCGAGAGAGAATTCCTCCTGAGCATCAGTCTGTAATATGCAAGTCCGGCAGCGGCGGCGACAATCCTGACATCATTAAAATCGGCGTCCTTTTTAAGTCCTGCTTCGATTTCTCTGAGAGCTGTCCGGCAAACGGAAGCCACAAGGGTTTCGTCCTCCGTCAAGTCAATAAGCTGCGAGAGATAATCCTTAACATCCCAATAATTCATTTTTAAAATCAGCCTCTTACATCGACCGAAAATGCAGCTTCGGGAACCATCTGTGCAAATCCTGTTACGGCGGTAACGGCAATCTGGTCTATTTGGCGGTCGATAAGTCTTCCGTAATTTATTTCGATATCTCCGACCTTAACCATTTCGAGAGCGCAGCTCTTATCAAGCGCAACGGTAGCAGTTCCGTTTAAGGCAAAGGTTCGTATCAGCTGAGTGCCAAACGGAGCTATGATTTTGCCTGTTCCGTGGAAATTAAGTCCTGCCGCCGGATCAAGGAATTCCGGCTGCTTGAGGATTTCACCGATAGTTTCGGGAGAACCGATAAGAGTTGTAAGCTGATAAGGCATAAATCCTGACCACAGATCAACAAGCGCGCTGTATGAATACTTGGAATCGGTAAGAGTGTATTCGGTAGCAGCCGTATTGCTCGTGACATCGCCGCTGATTATAGCGTCAACCGCGTCGCACATAAGAGTCTGTGCAAGATATGAACCTATCTTTTTAAGCACAACGGAAAAAATATCAAGCTTCTGAAATCTTATTACATCATAAGATGAATTTATAATCTTTCCGCGTCTTTTGAGCTTAATTGTTCTGTCCTCGATGGAGAACTTAGCTTCATTGAGAATACCGCCCTCAACGAAACCGTCAAGCGACGGATCATCCATTTTAAGGAGCATTGTTTTGTAATTCATCGAATCAATTTCGGTAATTCCCGCAACAATATCCTTAATTTGTGAAGACTCGTCCAATCCGTACTTTACCGCTCTCGTAATGTATTCGGGGAAAAGCACCGCGGCGTCGCTTGACTGGAAGAACTTTCCTACAACCGAGCTGTCGGGGCCGTAAGGCTTGATGTCAAATCTCTTGAGCTGGCGCTGATATGCGTCCAAACCCTCGTATGATGTTCCGATGTAGTTTTCCGACGGATCAAGGCTTTCAAGATTCTGTGTGAAGCTTTTGCCTGTGCCGTACATACCCTTTTCCAATCTTATATTATCAAAACTCATAATTATAAACTTCCTTTCTGTACTTTAATTAAAATTTGTAATTACTGTTAATCGAGCTTTTGTTGTCTCTGCCCGATTTCAGCTGAGGTTCAACGGGGATAAGTTCTCCCGCCTTTTTCATAAAAGCCTGCTTAATATCAATCAGTTCGGTTATTTCCATTCCGGAACACATTGAACTGACGCTTTCCGCTTTGAGAGACGGAACGGCAAGAACAGCATACTTTACTATCTGACCTACGAGCTGTCTGCGGTAAGCCTTGCCGTCCTCAGCCTGCTTTTCGAGATTTTCAATATACGAACCAAGCTGTTTTACCTGCTTTTCATTCAAGTTGACAGCTTCGCCGTTCTTGATGGATTTTATACAGCTTTCCATATTTATGAGCGACTCCTTTTTATAACTTTTTGTTACTCCTGCATTAACCTGAGCCGGTACTGCGACAAAAGACCATTCGTATGCGTCAAAAATATCAGACAGTATCCAATGGCACACCTTGCCCGAATATTCGCTGCCCTTTCTGTGAGAACAGCCGGCGCGGCGCACATCTTCACCGCACACCGAACAGGTAAATTTGCCTACCGCACAGCTAACGCTGACCTCTTTTTTAATTCCTGCAAGAATTTCGGTAATCAAATCCTTATTTTTTTCTGTTCTCGGCATATACGCTTTTGCCTTAACCATTCTGTACTGCTCGCCATACGAGGTTGTTTTACCGTTTACAGCGACGCATTCGGCGGCATATATCCTCGAACTCTGATTTTCACTTTTAGGATTATGATCGGAAATACCTGTTACTCCAACGAATATTTCCGCTATTTTTTGCAAAGCTTCGTTATCGAAGCGTTCAAAGTCACGGTCGATCTCATTGTCACAAAGCACAACGCTGAATGTAAAAATATCGTCAGCCGACAATTTTTTGACCGTAAGCCTGTTTATAAGCTCCAAATCGTGAGAGTCCACCTCGCATGGTGATACTCCTGCTTTGAAATCCTTATTCATTTAGTATCATTCCTTTCTGAGTACCGTAAGGCGCAAAAGCTTTGAAAAACCGTCCTTATTTTATCGAGACTTTTCAAGCTCCTGTTCGATTTTCCTGCTCTGCGCCTTATAAAGCTGAGCCTTTGCAAGCTCAACCTCGTCTTGGAGAGTTATATCGTCCCAGACGATTTCGGTTTCGCCGCCATAGCCGTTTGTCACAAGCCATAAGCGGCAAATTTTCTGTATAACCGGCGTTAATATCCGTCGGTACGCTTCAAGCTCGCTTGTAAGCACATCTGCCTGCTGAGCCGACATTCTCTCTGTCGAGGACCAGCTTAATCCGAGCATAAACGGAGGTATGCCGGTCTTTGCTATTATCTGTTCAAGCATCTGCCGGACGGGAACCTCGCTGTCAAGGATCTGGTTGTCGGCTCCTATTGCCTTAATACTTACATCTCCTACCGCAACGAAATCTCTTACCTGCTTGTCCGAACGCATAGCCTCGCTCCATTCACGGGCGACCTGTTCGGCTCTGTCTTTTGCGTAAGCCCTGTCCATAACATCGTTCTGCGGCTTATATGTCACCGCAAATCGTACATTACCTACTCTCTCCCAATTTATTCCGATGGTATTATAAATTTTCATCAGAATTCCGCTTACGAAAGGCAATCCTTTCATAATCGAGCTACCGAAAAGAGAACCGGCTTCGGGGTTAAGCACCGACAGAGTTATAAGCTCCGGGTATTTAACCGGAACACCCTGTCCGGCAGAGCGCGAGCAAACAACTGCGGAAAAACCATCAGAAGCCCGTTTCAGCTCAACATCGTCAATGTTGACATTATAAAGAGCGGCAACAGCGCCCGTGCTGTCGGTTATTATTTCGCCTACCGCCGTTCCGAATGTCAAAAGCTGCTCGAAGTAAGTTGAAATAAAAGCATATAAACCCTGCTGATTTCCGCCTACGGGAACTTTTGAAAGGAAATTTTCCAAATTTCTTTCAGCGCTTTTGTCTCCGCACACTACCTTGAATCCGCCTGTCAGACGAACAATTTTACATATTGCCGCGTCGATAACGGGGATTCCCTCGCGCAGTTCGCGATAAAGTCTTGTCTGCGGATCGGATAGCGGAATGTAGCTGTCAAGCGTCGAGAAAGGATTTCTGTTTTGCATTTGCGGCGTGGAAACCGCAGTTTTTGAAGCGGATGATTTTTTAAAAATTCCCACTTAAACTCTCCTTTCATACAACCGCCTGAAAGTGCAGTACACTATCGGCGGCTGTGATAAAATTAAGCGCGTCATCGAGATACGCTCATGACGAAAAAATCGTCCTCAGGTGCATTCAGCGCCGTTGTTACGAAATATCTTAAATCGTCCATGGCATGGTCATTCTCCTTGCGCGGTGCGTCCCTGACCGATTTTTCGTCCCATTTATAAAGCGAAAATTCACGAATAGTATCCTTGCAATCGGGGGAGATATAAAACATTTCCTTTTTCAAAGCGTCGGAAACCTGTCTTATTCCGTCGATCACATCATTCTTTGCCGGTATCACATTAAATCGTCCGTTTCTGCGTATGCATTGAATAAAGCTTGCCGCCGACGGATCTACTATTACCGCTTCGGGGTTTATATTACCCGCAAGCTTTTCAAGCTCGTCATAATGCTCTTGATCCGTACGCTGTTCACCGACTGCTCTTGAATCGTAGTAATACTCTTTAATCCTGTGCCATTTGCCGTTGAAACAACCCCAAAGACCGAAAGAACTCGGATTTACCGTTCCGTAGTCGCAGGAAATATAAAACCTCTGAGCCGAGGAAATATCGGGCGGTTCTTTAACATGGACTTCTTCTTTAAACATAGGATATACGACGCCCTGCGCCGCAACCCACTCACCCAACACAAATCGTTTATAAAACGCACCCGAATACAGATTTTCATAACGCTTTATAACTTTCTGCGACAGCGATGGATTATCTTTCATTGTGAAATGCAGATAAAGACAGTTTTTCTCCTCGGCTTTTAGTATCCACTCCCTGTAAAACCAATGCATAGGATGTTCGGGATTGCAGTTAAACCATAGACGCGAGCCGTCAAGCGAACATCTGGCAATAGCCTGCTCTACAAAGGAACGGGGCATTAGCGCGACCTCGTCGAGAAGTACGCCGCCGAGAGTCATACCCTGAATAAGCGCCGCCGAGCCTTCGTCTTTTCCGCCGAAAAGATAAAATCGGTTAGTCTTATTAATATAGGAGATTTCAATAAAATTCTGAGAAATTTTTTCTCTTACATCAAATCCCAAAGACCGCAGTATCGGTATGATGGGCGTTATTATATTTCTCCTGAGTGAAGTTACCGTTTTTCCGCAAATTGCGAAAGAGCTGTCGGCAAAGTCATAAAAGGACCAGCTAATGAATGAGATTGACATACAAACCGTCTTTCCCGATCTGACGGCGCCGTCGCAAATGATAGCGTCTCGGTTTCGGTACGGCGAATTTGCACACCACCAGGTAAGAGCTTTGAGCTGCTTCTCCGAAAATTTTTTAAAATTACTTAAAGCCGAATTACTCATTCGTCATCAGCCTTTACAGCCTCCGCACTTTTTTCAAGCGCTCTGTAAAAAGGTAAAGCCTTTTCGAAATTCTCGTCGCCTTTGCTCATAGCTTCAAGATGTTCAAGCGCTTTCATTCTGTCAAAAAACTTTATCTCAATTCCTCCGCCCTTAGGTCTTTTAATTTCGCTTACATTGAAAAGCTCCAACTTCTCTTTTTCAAGGTCTGTTGGGTTTTCGTCACAGTAAAGAAGCTTTAATGCGTCGGCAACGCTGCCGAATGCAAGCTGTCTGTAACCTGCGATAATTTCCTGAGTATTTACAAGTCCCGACTTGTCAAGCCTTTCAATTTCGGATTTTATATCCTTTCTGTTGATAAGCCTGACGGCGCTTCTGCCTGTCATAATGCCGTAACCGGCTTTGGCGGCGGCAAGTCTCGCATTTCTTGTTTCACAGAAATATTCGCAAAAAAGCTTTTCTTTGTCTTTTAATTCTGTTTTTCTTGCCATAGGCACACCTCCGTTTTTGTTTTCGCTTTAATTCAAGAGAGCAATGCTCTCACCCTTATCGCCAAAAACGCAGGTTAATACCTTGAATCGGGTATAATTCTTTTAAAAATCAAAAAAATTTATATTTTTATAAAAATTCATTTATCTTACAAAACAAAACATCATTCAGCTAAAAATAACAAAATTGTGAAATAATTATCATTCTTCTATTGCAATTAAAACAAGCTTTGTGTATAATTATTAAGTAAACTTAAATACAAATTTACATTGGGAGGGTTTTTCTTGAGTAACGAGTTAAAAAAAGACAAAGTTGTTGCCGATTTAACCCAATATTTCGGCGATTGGTTCAAGGATGAAAAAGAACTCGAAAAAGGTAAGATGACAAAAAATCTCTACCCCTACGAGTCGATGTTTTCTCCTATTCAGGTGAATAAAATCACCATCAAAAACAGGCTTGTAATGGCACCTATGGGTAACATTTCCATGTGTGAGGAAACAGGCCGTCCGGACGATAAGATGATATCCTACTTTACAGAGCGCGCTAAGGGAGGAGTAGGTCTTATCACAACAGGTCTTGTTCCGATAAGCCACGGTCTTGACCATACTATAACAGAGATGGGACAGCTTTCCTATTTTCCGAGAATTGACCGCAGCCGTACCGTATTTGCCGGTTGGCGCGACCTTTCATCTAGCGTACATTCCTACGGTGCAAGAATTTTCATTCAGCTCACCGCAGGTCTCGGCAGAGTCGGAAATCCCCAGTGCCTTGTAAACGAGCTTAAATTTCCGCAGTCGGCTTCTATGAATCCGAGCTGGTATATGCCTCAGCTTCCGTGTCTGCCGATGAGCGACCACAAGCTTAACAAAATCGTAAAGAATTTCGGTCAGGCTGCCGCCGACGCAAAGGCAATGAATCTCGACGGCGTATATCTTCACGGCCACGAGGGCTATCTCATGGAGCAGATGACCAACCCGGCTTTCAACCGCCGCAAGGTCGGCAAGTATGCCGATTGGCAGGCTTTCGGAATTGAAACCGTTAAAGAAATCAGAAACCGTACGGGTAAAAATTTCCCGATTATGTACCGTATAGACCTCTCGCTTGCTCTTAACGAAACCTATGACGAGAAAATGAATTCGGTATCTTCTCTTAAAAAGTTCCGCAACGGACGCACAATCAAGGATACTCTCGAATATATGGCTAATCTTGTTAAGGCCGGCGTTGATATGTTTGATGTTGACCTCGGTTGCTATGATAACTGGTGGCTTCCGCATCCGCCGGGATCAATGCCTCCCGGATGCTTCCTTGATATTGCAAAAATTACAAAGGATTATTTTGAGGAGCATCACATTCTTTCAAATCAGGGAATTCCCGTTCCCGTTGTTGCTGTCGGCAAGTTAGGCTATCCCGACCTTGCAGAGCAGGCTCTCAGAGATAACAAATGCGATATGATTATGCTCGGCAGACCTCTCCTTGCCGATCCCGAATGGCCCAACAAGGCTCGTACAGGCAAAGTTGACGAGATTCGTCCTTGTATCGGCTGTCAGGAGGCTTGCCTTAATGAGTTCGTTGAGGGCGGACATCCGCAGTGTGCCGTCAATCCGAGAACCGCATTCGAGGAGTTCTATCCCAAAGATCCTCCGAAAGCCGAAAAACCGTGCAAGATTGCTGTTATCGGAGCAGGTCCGGCAGGTATTATGACATCTGTAACCGCAGCTCAGAGAGGACACAGCGTAACTATGTTTGAGAGCCGCGACACTATCGGCGGCAGACTTGCCTCCGCAGGCGCTCCCGGAATCAAATATGATGTCGCAAACTACCTTGAATATCTCAAAGGCGCTGTTGCAAGAGCCGAGAAGGATTATGACCTTACAGTTAAGCTCGGAACTACCGCAACCGCAGATATGCTCTCTGAATTTGACAAAATCGTAGTAGCCGCAGGTACAAGCGACACCGTCCTGCGTCTGCCCGGATTGGAAAAAGCTAACTGGAAGCAAGCTGTTGAAGTGCTTGAAAATCCCGATCTTGTTAAGGGCGTAAAGAAAGCCGTTGTCATCGGCGGCGGAGTAGTCGGTGCGGAAACCGCATACTTTATAAACAAAGAGTGTGGAGTAGAGGATGTAACCGTAGTCGAAATGGATAAATACATAATGAACCACACCTGCACGGCTAACAGAGGCTATATGCTCAAATATATGTATGACGCAGGCATTAAGCTGCTCAACTGCACAGCTCTCAAAAGCTTTGAGGCTAACGGCGTAAATGTAAGCCATAACAAATCAAAGACAGTACCCGATCCTTACCTTTCATGGAACCCGATTCTTCCGGAGAGCGTAATTAATCCGCTTGAAAAGAAAGTAAAGGACGAGAGCGTTGATGAGTTTATTCCTGCCGACCTTGTAATTATGGCGGCGGGCGGCAGACCGAATGAAGCTCTGTTCCTCGAACTTCAAAAGACCTTTGGTAACAAAGAGGTTTATAATCTCGGCGACAGCTTCAAGGGCGGCAAGATTTTTGAAGCTACAAAATCAGGCTACCGTCTTGCTCTCAGCCTTTAATCTAAAATAAAACCGGCGGTGATTTCACCGCCGATACAATAAGGAGGAAAAGTTTATGAATGAAAACTTCACCTATAAAATGAAGCTTACAGATGAAGAAAAAGACATTCTTCACGGTTCTAAGGGCGAAACGCTTGCAAAGGTTATGAAAACTCTTGTCCTTTACGGCGACGCTTTCGGAGCAGAGAAATTCGTACCCGTAACCGCTATGGGACACCTTGTTACAAGCTTCGGTATTTCGGTTTTAAAGCCCGTTTTTTCAATTATGGATGAGCTTATCGACGCCGGACTCAAGGTTGACGCAAAATTCACCTGCGATCCCAGACCTATCGACTATGACAATGTTAAGTGCAATCCGCTTCAAAAGCTGATTTTCAATAAGATTCTCTACGGTATGCAGGATTCTTATGAGGCTCAGCTCCAAAAGCTCGGACTCAAAAGTGAAAAATCTTTCACCTGTGCCTGCTATTTTGACGAGGTTCAGAATACACCCAAAAAGGGCGACATTCTTTCATGGGCGGAGTCGTCGGCAGTTGTATATGCTAACTCCGTACTTGGCGCAAGATGTAACCGAAATTCAGGCATTATAGAGCTTTTCGGTTCTATACTCGGTAAGGTTCCGGAATTTGACCTTCTCACCGACGAGGGCAGAAAGGCTAAGTGGGTAATCGAGGTCAAGACAAGCAAGATCCCCGAAGCTCAGGTACTCGGTTCTGCAATCGGTATGAAAGTTATGGAAGATGTACCCTATGTTAAAGGTCTTGATAAGTGGATAGGCACAGAGCTTAACAATGACGCAAAAGCTTATCTCAAAGACTTTGGCGCGGCAACTGCTTCAAACGGAGCTGTCGGACTTTATCATATTGATAACCTCACTCCCGAAGCTGTCGAAATGGGAGAAGATCTCATTCTTCCCGACGCAAAGACATATGTTATTGATGACGCCGAGCTTGAAAGAGTTTACAAGAATTATCCCGTTATGTGGAAAGATAAGAATGCGACTCCAAAGCTTTGCTTCATCGGCTGTCCTCATCTTTCATACGCTCAGCTCGGCGAATGGGCTGACAGATTTGAAAAGGAACTCAAAAAGCAGGGTAAATCAACCGTCGCTATCCGCACGGTTATGACTACCGCACCCGAAACGCTTGAAAGATTCAAGAAAGAGAACAAAACCGCATATGACAAGCTTATCAGCTTCGGCATTAAGCTTTCGAGCATTTGTCCTCTTATGTATATGAACAATCCGCTTTGCGGCGGTGAAACGAGCAATGTTATCACCTGCTCAAACAAGCTGAGAACTTATACAACAGCCCGCTACTTCACAAATGACGACATTACCGAAATTGCAGTAAAGGGAGGTTTTTGATTATGAGCAAAACATTCAAAGGTCGTCCTGTAATCACAGGCAAAATTGACAAGGGAGAAGCCGTAGTTTCTCATAACGGAGTCAACACTCTTGCAACATTCCAAAAGACCGCGCTTATGCATGATATTCCTCTTATAGGAAAGGATTATGTTATCGGCTCCGATCAGAACAATCCGGATGTTTTCGGTAAAAATCTCACAGGCAAGGTGCTCTGCCTGCCGCAGACTATCGGTTCAACAACGGGCGGTATGGTTATTTACACGATTGCCGCGCTGAATATGCATCCGTGCGCTATGCTGTTTTCACAGCCTATCGACTCATTGGCCGCTGCCGGTGTAATTCTTGCCGATGTTTGGACAGACAATTCTATCGTTGCCGTTGATTCACTCGGTGATGAATTCCTTGCAGCCGTCAAGGACGGGGATAAAATTTCCGTCAGCGAGGACGGCACCGTCACAGTAGAATAAACAATCTCACTTGAACATTTAAGGACTGTATCTGCACTAAAATGTGTCGATACAGTCCTTTTCTTAATTCCGTGCCGAAAATGAAGTAAACACTTCATTATTAAAAAACACCCGAAAAAGAAAATTTCGTTCTTCTTCGGGTGACTTTATGAACACTCTTTTGCTCTGTTATTTAACTGCCGCTACCGCATAACCGTCCTCATCAACATACACGGTTTTTACTGTTTTTTCGTCTGTTTTCGGAGAACCGTCATCATTGTTTGTTGCAGCAAGGATGAATGTAACCTTCCATATTCCACGGGTACGGTCATAGCTGAACTTAACCGTATCGAAGCTGTCTGTGACCTCCTGCTTTGCTATTTCAAGCGCGGTACTCTTGGTCTTTGCGGGATTTCCGGGGTTTTCTTCACTTGTCTTAAATCCGTCGAGCTGCGTATTTTCATCAAAAGCTTTTTTGTCCTCGGAATATTCAAACGGCAAAACCTCCTGAATTATTGAATATCCGTTAGACTTATCAACAGTAGTGCGTTTTCCGAGATCTCCGTCGGATTTCGTTCCGCAGCCAAAAAATAAGACAGCCATAAGTAAAGCAAGTATTACAGCCGTAACTTTTTTCATCATAATCAACCTCCGAAATTTCTGTATTCTCTGTATTCACCGCTGAGGATTTTTTGCCACCATTCAGTATTATTAAGATACCATTCGATAGTCAATGCGATTCCGTCATTGAATTTTGTTTCAGGCTCCCAATCAAGCTCTGTTTTGATTTTAGTGGGATCTATCGCATATCTTCTGTCGTGTCCCGGTCTGTCCTTGACATGAGTAATCAGACTTTCATCTTTACCTATTGCCTTTAAAATTGTCCGTACAACCTCAATGTTGGTTTTTTCGTTATGACCGCCGACATTGTAAACCTCACCGATTTTTCCGTTTTGAGTAATCATATCAATAGCCTTGCAATGGTCGTCAACATAGAGCCAATCTCTTACATTCAGTCCCTCGCCGTAAACCGGAAGAGGCTCGTCGGCAAGAGCTTTTGAAATCATAAGCGGAATAAGCTTTTCGGGGAACTGATACGGTCCGTAATTGTTTGAACAGCGAGAAATTGTAACCGGAGTGCCAAAAGTTCTGTGATAAGCCATTACGAGCAAATCGGCAGAAGCCTTACTCGCAGAATACGGGGAAGAAGTATGAATCGGCGTATTCTCCGTAAAGAAAAGGTCAGGTCTGTCCAACGGTAAATCACCGTAAACCTCATCGGTTGACACCTGATGATATCTCGAAATATCGAATTTATTGCAAGCGTCGAGCAAAACCTGAGTGCCGAGTATATTGGTTTTCAGAAAAATCTCAGGATTTTCGATCGAACGATCGACATGGCTTTCTGCCGCAAAATTAACGATTAAATCAAATTTTTCTTCTTTACAAAGATTAAAAACAAGATCTCTGTCAGTTATATCACCAAGCACAAAACGGAAATTGCCGTTTGCGGCATTGTCAAGTGTGTGAAGATTTCCTGCATATGTCAGAGCGTCAATGCAAACAAGCCTGTAATCCGGGTGTTTTCTCTGCATATAATATATATAGTTACTGCCGATAAATCCGGCGCCGCCTGTAACAAGAATATTTTTACCCATAAAAAGCCTCCCAAAAGGTTTATTACATTGATATTATACATCATAAAAATGAAAAAGAAAAGAATTTTATTTAAATAAATTAAAGAATTTTTTGTGTATTTCGTCAATTATAATGATTATTACGAAAAATATTTTATTAAATTTATAGAAAACGAACATTTGTCCGTAAAATACCGAACATTTGTATTGACAAACTTTCAAAAGCTGATATAATATAAATGCAATGAACAAATGTTCTAACTTATTCAAAATTTTCTCTTCGGAGGTATCGTTATGGGACTCGGACTTATTATAAGAACAATACTTGAATTTGCCGTAGCGGCTCTTATTCTCTATGGTATTTATAATGAAAAAAAGCTTATCGCATTTGAAGATAAAGCAATTCGTATTATAAAGAAAAAAATCAGACTTTATCGCCGCCGTAAGGCTGCCGAAAATAAGCGCGTAAAAGGCACGAATGTCAGAAGCGAGCGTTTATACAGCGTTAAGCAAGCAGATAATTCCATCAGGCGCACACCGAATTGTTCAAGAGAATTTGTAGCCTGATTGTAATTGATTTTTTTGAGCAAATATGATAATATACTAACAATAAACTTGTTGGAGTATTGCATATGAAAAAGTACGAATCAATAATAATCGGACACATAACTATGGATCACAATACCGATTGCCTCGGTAATGAAATCTATGCAGCCGGCGGAGCTGTGATTTTTTCATCGGCGTCGGCTTATGCCCTCGGCCATAAGGTTGCCGCAGTCACTAAGCTGAATCCTAATGACAAAGACAGACTTGACAATTTTACTGTTCCCTCAGATGATGTCTACTGCATCGACGCACAAAGTTCAAGCAATATGGACAATCATTACTTTACTGCCGACAAAGAGCGCAGGAAGTCGATGTGTACTTCAATCGGTACGCCATTCACTTTTGATGATATTCCAAATGATATAGAAGCTCCGATTTGTCATTTTGCAGGCTTGGTTTACGGTGACTTTCCGAATGAAATGATAATTAAAGCAGCAGAAAAATTCGAAGTTGCTCTTGATGTTCAAGCAATGCTGCGCCATGTAAATCCCGATGATCATACTATGTTCTTCAAAGATTGGGAGGACAAGAAAAAATTACTTCCTTATATCAAATATCTGAAAACCGACGCAGCAGAAGCTGAGATTTTGACAGGTCTTACCGACAGAACCGAAGCTGCAAAAATGCTTCATTCTTGGGGAGCTAAGGAGATTGTAATAACTCACAATACAGAAGTTTTGGCGTATGACGGCAACGAGCTTTGCATAGTTCCTATCAGAGCGAGAAATCTGAGCGGCAGAACCGGCAGAGGTGATACCACTTTTGCCGCATACATAAACGAGCGCCTTTCACATTCTCTGAAAGATTCGCTTCTGTATGCTACGGCAACCGTATCGCTCAAAATGGAAACGCCCGGACCTTTCTGCGGCAATCGAAGCGATGTCGCAGCGTATATAGATAAATTCTATAATGATTTCAAATAAAATAAATTCTGTAAATTTTCAAAGGAGTTGACGCTATGCGTCAGCTCCTTTTTTATGCTCTGATTCATTTGTGTCACATAAACATAAGAAGAATAAAATGTAATAGGTGATTTACCGAATTTTAAGCGGAAGTTAAACCTTACGATTTTATCTTCCGCAATATGAAAGGAGTAGTTTAGTTGAACAATTATGCACCTGCAAATAATTTCCGCAGTCCCATGCCGCTGACGAAAAGCGGATTGAGCGCCCTGCCCGAAAACCCTGTGCCGGGTATGGCATATGTTCCGTTTCAGACCGATACAACAACCTATGATGAAATTCAGGCATTGAAAGTCGGCACATTGTTCCCGGTACTGAACAAACCCTTCCTCGGAAGTGGTCGCAGATGACGAGAGGAATGTTACTGAATCAGCTTGATGCAGTCCAGTTTGCAATGTGGGAACTGCACCTTTATCTTGATACTCATCCCGGCGATATAGGCGCATTGAAGCTATATAAAAAATACGAGGAGAAGAATCAGAAGCTCACGGAAGAATATGAGGAAAATTTCGGCCCCCTGTTTTCAAATGCAGATCCGGGCGTTTCGTGGCTGAAAAATCCTTGGCCGTGGGATTTGGGAGGTAACCGCTGATGTTTGTTTATGAGAAAAAATTGCAATATCCTATAAAAATAACCAATCCTAATCCTAAATATGCACAAATCATCATTAGTCAGTACGGAGGCCCCGACGGAGAGTTGGGCGCGTCCCTAAGATATTTGAGTCAGCGATTTGCTATGCCTTACGCCGAACTTAAAGGACTTCTAACGGACATCGGTGTCGAAGAATACAGCCCTTTATGTTGGATATGGTCAGAACAAAAAATTACAGCTTCAATTTGACATCTAATTCTATGGGCGGTGTAGTCCAATTTCCGCCGGTCGGTAAAGGTGATTTGTGACGTGTGCGTTTTTGCTCTTTGTCATAGTATCGGATTTGTTGGCTCTTTATTCTTTCGGGTCTGTCCCGGTGATAGTCTATCCTCTCAATGCAGGCTTTCAGAAGCCTGTTTTTTGTTGCGGCATCGACATCGGGATTTTTTAAGGCATCAAGTGCGGATTTGAATTTGACGAGTTTTTCGGCATAATTGACCGGCTCCGGTTGGCTCTCATAAGCTGCGCAAAGGGCTTTTTGCGTTTCGTCTTTCTCTTGCAGTAGCTTCTCATTTAACCGCTTGAATATCTCCGGCGGCATACGCTGTGACGGGTCGGGGTGTGATTTTGCTTCCCATTGTGACAGCTCTTTCGCTTCAAGGTCTTTCAATTTTTTTTCAAGGCTCTTGACGAGGTTCTCATGCAGTTTCACGCTGTCGCCGTCATCGTTCTTTATTTGCAATTCAAAATCATCTATGCTGTTTTGCAAAATGTCGCATACTCGGTCGATCATCTCACTATATAGACATGAACCGGTATGACAATGCTGCTGTCCGTCACACAGTAGCCGGGGTGCGTTCCGTTCGCTGCCGTCTTTGTTCTTATAGGTGCGGAGCGACATCGCCCGTCCGCATTGACAGTATAGCAAGCCTGCGAGAGGGTTCCGGATTTTTGTATTCGGCTTCGCCCGATGGTTCCTGCCTTTTTTCTCTTGCGCCGCATTGAATAGCTCCTCGGAGATAATCCCCTCATGTCTGCCCTCATATATCAGATATTCGCCCATCTTAGCCTTTGGATATGATATCTTGACTTCGCCGCCCTCAATGGTGGTTATTCCTTTGCGGTGGTACCATTTGACCTTGCCGATATAGTGGACGTTGTCAAGCAAATCTTTGAGATACGCCGGCGACCAATGTTTTCCGCCGGTCGGCGGTGCTATGCCGAGGTCATCGAGTTTGTGACAAATATTCGTTCCGCCCATGTTCTGATTGACGTACATATCGAATATCATGCGGACAACGTCCGCTTGTTCCTTATTCTCTTTGAGCGTGGGGCATTTACGCTTGCCGTCCATAACCCATGCCCGGTCGAAGCCATACGGCGGATGAGAGCCGAGATAGTTCCCTTGACTGACGGAGAGAAGCCGCCCCCGGTTCATTATCTTTTTTTGATATTCAAGGAATTCATTTCCCCGTTTTAACTCTCGTTCAAAGGCATCCCGGTCGTATTCGTCCCGTATGTCGTACGTTTTAGGCGGTGTAATAACGAGGGTATTTGTATATCTGAACAGCTTAATCAGCCGCCCTGCGTCCTCTAAATCGCCCCTTGACAGCCTTTGAACCTCAACGATTAACACGGCTTTATATTTCGGCGATTCTATCAGCCGCAGCAGCTTCTGAACTTCCGGGCGGTCGGCGATTGTTTCGCCGGAAACGATTTCCCGGAATTTGTTTTTTTCGGGGACCTTTGCCCCGATGTTTCGTTCCGCCCATTCATCGAGGATTGTTTCATGATTCGATAATACTTCCTCGACTGTCATCAATGGGTCGTCTGACCTCGATTTCCTCAGATAGACGAGAATTTCTTCCGGTGAAAAGGTGCTAAAATCAATATAGTTATACATTTTCATCTCCCCTTTTTATTCTTTTTCCATTGTGCTGTCGTGCCGCCGCCTGCAAGGTGTTCAAGCCATTTTTCATACTCGTCCCTATCCGAATAGGCACATATTGAGCAACTACAACGTGAGTGCATCGGCGGCGCATTTACGCCTATCTTCATATCCTTGATTTTAAAATGTTTTCCGTTTAAAGCTGCACACGCTTCGCAAGAATATCTGCTCGCTATGAACTCATATTCCTTAAAGCCGCTTTTTACAATCGACCTTTTCTGATCGAGAATGGCTCTTGTTATTTCTTCGGTGTCATCAACGTCTTGCGTGGGTCTCGGCTGTTTGTGACTTTCTATAACCGAATAGTATTCTTGTATTGCGCTTTCACCCTTTTCGGTGGGTTTATTCCGCTCGTTTAAATAGCCGCCATCAATTAAAAAGGTTTTTTCTTTTTCAAAGTCAATGCCGTATTTATATTCAAAATACCCCGGAACTTTCTTATTTGTATATTTTTTCAGCCAATACAGCATATAGATATGCCCCGGAAGAAGTCCGTTTTCGTATCTCGTCATCATCGATTTTGGAATTATAGCCGTATCGGGGAAAAGTTGAGCCTTTTCAATCCATTTCTTGTCACGCTCGTTTGAGATATACGGCTTTTCCGGGTAGTCTGAATAAAACATGCTGAGTATTATTTTTGCGGTCCTGCTCGGCTTCGGCTCTTTTTTCGGCTCTTTCTTAGGCTCTGCACGTTTTTTCTCAATTTGATTTTTAATGATTACATCAAGCGGTGTGGTTTCTATCGTTTTTTGAGCTGCGCCGACTTTTTCGGAAATTTCTTCCGATTTTTCAATCACCTTTTTCTGCGCTTCTTCTATTTTTTTCGCTTTTTCAAAAATAAAATCTAAAAATCCCATATTCTCAACCTCTAAAAACTCCAAAATCCGAATTTACAATATCAACTGCAAGCAACAAGATAAGAACCGCAACCAAACAAAGGCAGATAACAAACAACCGCAAGAGCCATTTATTCTTTGTGTCAAGCTCTGACTGATAATGCTCGATTAACTCATTGTGATGCTCGCACATATGGGGCATATCGCACTTTTTATGCCGAATGCCGGCAATCTCGTCAAGAGAACCATCAAGGGCGGTCACAATGTCGCAGACACTCTGAAAGCTCGGATTGTCAGTCTGCCCGGAAAAAATCCGGGCGAGCGTGCTTTCCGGTATTCCGCTCAATTCTGATATTTCCCTATTTGTCATTTTTCGGCTTTCTTTCAGCGATTTCAGCGCTGCGCTTAACATTTATAACCCTCCCTAAAACCATTTATGATATTAGAATAATTAAATATGCAAACGCAAACCAAATTTGCGTATTGATTTTAATTTTCTGACGATATAAGATGTAGTCGCTCCCTCTCTCATGTCAATTCATATTTATTGCACAATTTGAAAAAATCCTATTGACTTAAATTTTTTGTCAATGTATATTTCTCTACGAAATCAGCCACAAGAAAGGAAGTAACCCATGAAGAACGAATACATCGAAGAAATCACAAAGCTATTAAAAAACTGTAACGACCTCGAACTACTTGACCTCATATACAAAATCCTATGCAAAAGCCTTTAACATTTCTTTAATACCTTTTATCTTATCGGAATTTAAACCATACAAAATTTCTGCAACTGCTAAAAATTCATCGTCAGTTCGCAGGCGTTTAACGATGTCAGAAATGGCATCGTTATTTTTCTTTATTTCCGGTGCATTATCCTCGATTAGATCAGATTTTAAAACGCCGAAATAATTCGCCAACATCTCGACCTTATCCATTCTCGGATATTTTTTGCCGTTGACCCAATCGGAAAATGTATAGTAACTAAATCCCAATGCTTCGCACACGTCCCGTCTGCTTTTACCTTGTAAAGCCATATATCGTTTTAAATTTGAAGCAAATATGTTTTTGTTATCCATATAATCACCACCTTTGATACCATTATACACCAAAAGCACAAAAAATCAATAGAAAATATAAAAAAGTGTGTTTTAGGTATTGACTTTTGTGCTTAAAGGGTGTATTATATCATTGTGCTTAAAGCACAACACTTTGAAAGGGGGATATATATGGCTATCCACTTAAAAGCTGCAAGAGTCAATGCAGGCTTCACACAGCAGGAAGCGGCGAAAAAGCTCGGAATCAGTAAAGGAACGCTTGCAAATTATGAAAGCTACAAGACCAAGCCGAATATTGAGCTGTCAAAGAAAATCGCTTCCCTGTATGGTACGACTGTAAACGATCTTATTTTTTTTGACCATTGATTGTGCTTTAAGCACAATTATCAACATGGAAAGGAAGCGAAACAATGCCGAAAGAGATTTTAACCGACGAGCAAGTCGAAATTGAGATTGAGCGATTGCTCAACTCCGACGATGTGAAGCTCGCAAAGAAAGAAACGCAAATCAAAAACAAGCGCAGACAGTATATGTATTCTCTGCGTTGTATGGAAAAACGGGGCAAAGAGCTTTCAAGGCAAGGCTTCACGATTGAAAGCCTTGAAGCGGCACTTTGCGAAGATTAAAACATCAAGACAACCTATCACCGCATAGGCTGAATAAACGAGAAAGGGCGTGTCAATATGGCAAACGGCGAAAAAACATACATACATACAAATACGCTTGAACTCCCCGGATGTACGGCGAGGATATGGCGACCGGAGCTGACGGACGAGGAACGCTCATTCAGGATGAAGCTGTTATACGATGCGGCGGTAGATTTAGTCAAGAATTGTGAAAAGGTAGGTATTAAATTATGAAGAAGCAAATATTCGGCTTATGGGCTGCTATGTGGGTGCTGCTTGACAGCATCCGGGCAAAGCTCGACACAATGACCCTCGATGAATTTCTCGGCGAGTGTAAAAGCACGCTCGATAACTTGTTTATCGTTATCGGCTTTGCGTTTGTCGGTGTCATGTCGTGGATTTTACTTGCATAAGGGGGATTAAAATGAGTTGGACAAATGACCCGGTTGCAGACTTCAACCGCTACGATGCCGAGCTTGCTCGAAGAATGGACGAGCTGCCTAAATGCTATGAGTGCGGCGAGCCGATACAGGACGAACATTGCTACGAATTCAACGGCGAATATATCTGCGAAAGATGCTTGAAAGATAATCACCTTAAATGGACGGAGGATTGCGCATAATGAAGATTTACATAGCCGGAAAGATAACCGGAAACCCGAACTACAAAGAACAGTTTGCAGCGGCGGAAAAAAGGTTGACCGAAAAGGGTCACGCCGTAATCAACCCGGTTAAAAACCTCGGATTCAGCTACAAGGATTACATCGACATGGGGCTGTGTGAGCTTATGAAATGCGATGCGATTTATATGCTCAACGGGTGGGACAAATCGCCCGGCGCAATCCTCGAAATGCACTACGCATTAACTGCTGAAATTAAAATTATATTTGAATAACAGGAAGGTTTAAAAAATGGATAATCAAAAAATCAAATGCGAGTTGTATCACGACAATTTTCAGAACTACAAGCGATACAACATCCCGAAAGCTCAGCTTGTAATCACGGATATTCCGTATAATCTCGGCGTAAATGCCTACGCTTCAAATCCTGCGTGGTACAACGATGGAGATAACAGCAACGGTGAAAGCAAGCTCGCCGCAAAGCCGTTCTTTAATTGTGACGGACAATTCAAGATTGCAGAGTATTTCCACTTTTGCAACCGCCTTTTGAAGAAAGAACCGAAAGGCAGAGGGCAAGCTCCGGCGATGATTATTTTCTGCGCCTTTGAACAGCTTGAAACTGTACGGCAGTACGGCGAGAAGTATGGATTTGCTCATTCCTATCCGCTTGTATTCATTAAGAATTATTCAGTGCAGGTCTTAAAGGCCAATATGAAGATTGTCGGTGCAACCGAATATGCCCTCGTTCTTTACCGGGACAAGCTCCCGAAATTCAATAACGGCCGACAGTTTGACGAGGACGGCAAACCGATCAAAGGCACGGGCAGAATGATCTTTAATTGGTTCGAGTGGAAAAGGGACAGCAGCAAGCAATACCCGAAAATCCACCCGACACAAAAGCCGATAAACGTCTTAAAGCAGCTTATTGAGATATTCACAGATGAGGGCGATGTAGTGATTGACCCCTGCGCCGGAAGCGGTTCAACACTGAGAGCTGCGGCGGAACTCAACCGCAACAGCTATGGATTTGAGATTGATAGACACTTCTACACCGAAGCAAAGGAAAAGATGCTCGTTATCCCCGATGACCCACAGATCAAAATGGCACTTTAAGGGGGGCAAATCAGATGTCAATCACGAAGATTAAGACCAAGAGCCACGATGAATGGCTTGAACTGAGAAGCCACTACATAGGCGGCAGCGATGCGGCGGCAGTTGTCGGCATGAACCACTTTCAAAGCCCCTATTCGCTGTGGGCGGAAAAGACGGGCAGGAAGCCCGGATTTGCCGGAAACCTTGCGACCGAGGTCGGTACATACCTCGAAGAATTCGTTGCTCAGAAGTTCGCCGCCGAAACCGGGAAAAAGGTCAGAAATTGTAACCTTAGTTTTTTGAATAGTCAGTATCCTTTTGCAATTGCAAATATTGACCGGGAAATAGTCGGCGAAGATGCCGGACTTGAAATCAAGACAACCGACAGCTTGAATTTAAAAAAATTCAAAAACGGCGAATACCCCGAAAATTATTATTGTCAATGCGTTCATTATATGGCGGTTACGGGCAAAAAGCGGTGGTATCTTGCAGTCCTTATCGGCAATAAGGAATTCAAATGGTTTGTCATTGAACGTGACGAGGACGAAATCGCCGCCCTGATGGGCGCAGAAGCCGATTTTTGGGAGTGTGTGACAAACGACACCCCACCCGAAATAGACGGCTCAAAAGCCACCACAGACACCATATCAACGATATATGCCGATAGCGACGGCAGCGAATGCGATTTAACAGCCTATATGAACGACTTGAAGATATATGCCGAGTTAGGCCGCCGCATTAAAGAGCTGCAAAACGAGCAGGACGAAGCCGCAAATCGTATCAAGGCATTTATGGGCGAAAGCTCCGCCGGATATGGCGGCGACTTCAAAGCCACATGGAAAACCGCAAACCGCCGGACATTCGATGTCAAAAGGTTTGCAGAGGAAAACCCCGGAATTGATATTTCGGAATATTATAAACAGTCAACCTATCGCACATTCAAAATTACAGAATTTAACAAAGGAGCGTAACACTATGTCAGACAAAATTCAGAACCAAGTCGCCAAAAAGGCGGAAAATAGCGCAGCCCCGAAAACGATGCAGAGCTACATCAAGAGTATGCAGGGCGAAATCGCCAAGGCTCTCCCCTCGGTCATAACCCCGGAAAGATTTACCCGAATCGTGCTTTCCGCAATCTCGATGAATCCGAAGCTCGGCGAATGTACTCCGCAGAGCTTTCTCGGAGCAATGATGACTTCCGCTCAGCTCGGACTTGAAGTCAATACACCGCTCGGACAAGCATACGTCCTGCCGTTCAATAACCACGGCACGCTTGAAGCGCAGTTTCAGCTCGGCTATAAAGGCCTGATTGACCTTGCATATCGTTCCGGCGAGGTTGAGGTCATACAGGCGCATATCGTCTATGAGAATGACGAATTCGAGTGTGAATTCGGACTGAATCCGAAGCTCACACACAAACCAGCAAGCAGCAACAGGGGCGAACCCGTCAAGGTCTATGCGATGTTTAAGACCAAAAGCGGCGGCTTCGGCTTCGATGTAATGAGTATGGAAGATGTCAGAGCGCACGCCGCAAAGTACAGCAAGGCATATAACAGCTCTTTCTCGCCGTGGAAAACGAATTTCGAGGAAATGGCAAAAAAAACAGTCTTGAAGCGTGTCTTGAAGTATGCGCCGTTGAAATCCGACTTCGTGCGTGCTGTCGTACAGGATGAAACCATAAAGAAAGACATCACCCCGGATATGTCTGAGGTCAACGATGAAACTGTATTCGATGCCGAATACGTTGACATTGACGAAACCACCGGAGAAGTTACAGAGCAGTAAATTTTTATCCCTGCCGGTAGGTGGGTAAGACCGGCAGAAAGGTTTAGCCATGAAAGCGTATAAAGGATTTAACAAGGATATGACTTGCCGTGATTTTCGATATGAAATCGGCAAGGAATACGAAACGGATAGGGCTGAATTGTGCAATAGCGGCTTTCACGCTTGCGAATATCCGCTTGACTGCCTGGGCTATTACATCCCGGCAAGCAGCCGATATTGTGAGGTTGATGTCGATGCAATACCCGAAAGAGAAGCGGAGGACACAAAAGTCTGCGGTAAAAAAATCAAGATCGGTGCTGAAATAGGCATTCCCGGACTTGTCAAGGCTGCTATTGAGTATGTGTCAGAGAGAACGACACCGAGCGGCAGGCATCACACGACAGCGAAGAATAAAGCGAACTCCGCCACGGGTGATTGGTCTGCGAACTCCGCCACGGGTTCAAGGTCTGCGAACTCCGCCACGGGTGATTGGTCTGCGAACTCCGCCACGGGTTATGGGTCTGCGAACTCCGCCACGGGTTATGGGTCTGCGAACTCCGCCACGGGTTCAAGTTCTGCGAACTCCGCCACGGGTTAT
>JAQXHF010000024.1 GCA_029007095.1 Clostridia bacterium
GGTCGTGAGTGGCGCCGAAAGGCGCAATTTGAGTGGTACCGCGGGTTGTTAATGCTCGTCTCAAGTTTAACTTGGGACGAGCTTTTTTATATCTTATTATAACTTTAATTATTGCTTATTACGAGGAGGAATAGTTTTGTCAAAAGAACTTGCAAAACAGTATGAGCCGAAAGAGGTTGAGGACAGAATATATCAGTTCTGGCTCGACGGCAATTTTTTTCACGCCAAGTGCGATCCTGAAAAGAAACCGTATACCATAGTTATACCGCCGCCCAATATTACGGGACAGCTTCATATGGGACATGCTCTTGACAATACGCTTCAGGATATACTTATCCGTTGGCGCAGAATGCAGGGATACGATACCTTATGGCTGCCGGGAACCGACCACGCTTCGATTGCGACAGAGGCTAAAATCGTAGAGGCTATGAAAGCCGAAGGACTTACCAAGGACGATTTGGGCAGAGAAGGCTTTTTAAAGCGCGCATGGGAGTGGAAAGACAAATTCGGCGGCAGAATTATCGAACAGCTTAAAAAGATGGGTTCTTCCTGCGACTGGGACAGAGAGCGCTTCACTCTTGACGAAGGTTGCAGTAAGGCTGTCAGAGAGGTCTTTGTAAATTTATATAATAAGGGCTTAATTTACAGAGGCGAGAGGATAATCAACTGGTGTCCGCATTGTCTTACATCTATTTCCGACGCAGAGGTTGAGTATGAGGAACAGTCCGGACATTTCTGGCATCTCAGATATCCGTTTGCCGACGGAAGCGGTTATGTCGAGGTTGCTACAACCCGTCCCGAAACTATGCTCGGCGATACTGCCGTTGCAGTCAATCCGAATGATGAGAGATATAAGGATATTGTAGGCAAGATGCTTGTTTTGCCTATTGTTCACCGTGAAATTCCTGTTATTGCCGACGATTATGTTGAAATGGATTTCGGAACCGGTTGTGTTAAAATTACTCCGGCTCACGATCCTAACGATTTTGAAGTTGGTCTTCGTCATAATCTTGAAGTTATTGATACCTTTACCGATGACGCTCATATCAAACCCGAATGGGGCAAATATGCCGGTATGGACAGAATGGAAGCAAGAAAGGCTATCGTTGCCGATCTTGAAGCTGAGGGCGCAATCGTTAAAATTGAGGATTATTCTCACAATGTCGGCGTTTGCTACCGATGCAAGACTTCTATCGAGCCTAAGGTTTCAAAGCAATGGTTTGTAAAGATGGAACCGCTTGCAAAGCCTGCTATCGAGTGCGTTAAGAACGGCGAAGTTAAATTTGTACCTGAGCGTTTTGATAAGGTATATTATCATTGGATGGAGAATATCAAGGATTGGTGTATATCCCGTCAGCTTTGGTGGGGACACAGAATCCCTGCATGGTATTGCGACGAATGCGGTGAAGTAATCGTTTCAAAGGAAGATCCTACCGAGTGTCCTAAATGCGGATGCAAGAGTCTTAAACAGGATCCCGATACTCTCGATACATGGTTCTCGTCTGCTCTGTGGCCGTTTTCAACTCTCGGCTGGCCGGATAAAACACCGGAGCTTGAACATTACTATCCGACGAGTACGCTTGTAACAGGTTATGACATAATTTTCTTCTGGGTTGCAAGAATGATTTTCTCCGGCTGTGAGCATATGGGCAAGCCACCGTTTGATACCGTATTCATTCACGGAATCGTCCGTGACGCGCAGGGCAGAAAAATGTCTAAGTCGCTCGGCAACGGCATTGATCCCTTGCTCGTAATAGATAAATACGGCGCGGACGCTCTGAGATTTACCCTTGCTACGGGTAACAGTCCCGGAAACGATATGCGTTTCTCAGACGAAAAGGTAGGAGCAAGCCGAAACTTTGCCAATAAGCTTTGGAATGCCGCGAGATTTATTCTTATGAATCTCAAGGGAGATGAAAAGGAAGCACATATTCCGAGCAATCTCGCGCTTGAAGATAAGTGGATATTGAGCCTGTTCAACCGCCTTGTAAAAGAAGTAACCGATAATCTTGAAAAATTTGAACTCGGTATAGCCGTTCAGAAGCTTTACGATTTTATATGGGATATTTTCTGCGATTGGTATATTGAGATTTCCAAAATTCGTCTTAATTCGGGTGACGAAGAAGCCGCTGCAACAGCGCGCGATATGCTTGTTTACATTATGACGGGCATACTTAAACTGCTTCATCCGTTTATGCCGTTTATTACCGAGGAAATATGGCAGTCGCTTCCGCATATAGGTGAGTCGATAATGGTTTCTTCATGGCCCGAATACGACGAAAGCAATGTTTATGCCGTCGAGGAGCAGGAAATGGAAAGAATTATGTCCGCTATACGCGCTGTCAGAAATCGCAGAGCGGAAATGAATGTTCCTCCGTCAAGAAAAGCCAAGTATTATATTTCCACTATGTATAAAGATACCTTTGAGCAGGCGGGCGTATTTATGAAGAGACTTGCGTCTTGCTCGGAAGCGGTTGTTGCGGAAAGCTTTGACGGTTTGGACGACGCCGTATGTATAGTTACTGCCGACGCGAAGATATATATTCCTATGGGTGAGCTTGTCGATTTTGAAGCCGAAGTTCAAAGATTGAGCAAAGAAAAGGATAAGGTACTCAAAGACCTTGAATTCATCGAGAAAAAGCTCAATAATGCAAACTTTGTTGCAAAAGCTCCCAAGGATGTAGTTGACGGTCAGCGTGACGCGGCCGCAAAACTCAGAGATAAGCTCAAAATGATTGATGAGAGTATCGCAAAATTCAGCAAATAAAGTAAAGTGATTGCGTATGTTAAGTTATGAAGAAGCCTTAGAGTTTATACATTCGAGGCAAAAGTTCGGAAGTCAGCCGGGTATGGAGAGAATAACGGCTCTTTGCGAGGCTTTCGGAAATCCGCAGGACAAACTGAAATTTGTCCATGTTGCCGGAACTAACGGTAAAGGCTCGGTATGTAATATGATTGCCTGTGTTCTGACTCAGGCAGGATATAAAACGGGACTTTTTACCTCGCCTTATGTTGTGGATTTCAGAGAGCGTATCCAGATAGATTCCGAGATGATTCCCAAGAATGAGCTTGCGGATATTATTGAAAAAATCAAAAAAATTATCCCTGAGCTTGAAAGCAGAAATATATATCCGACAGAATTTGAGATTATAACCGCCGCCGCTTTTTTGTATTTCTTACAGGAGAAGTGCGATATAGTAGTTCTTGAAACGGGACTCGGCGGAACGCTTGATTCAACAAATATAATTTCAAACTCGGAAGTCAGCGTTATAACATCTGTTTCGATGGATCATACAGAGGTGCTCGGCTCTACTCTTAAAGAGATCGCAGAACATAAATGCGGAATTATCAAGGAGAACGGAACGGTAGTTTCATATCCTCAGCCTGATTTTACAATCGAAAGACTTATAAAAGAACGCGCAAAAGAAAAGAACTGCGAGTTTGTCCCAAACGAGCTTTCGAGGATGCGTCTTGTTCGTCAGGAGCTTGACGGCTCTGTGGTAATATATGCCGGCTGCACTTTCTTTATACCGCTACCCGGTAAGCATCAGCTTTATAATTTCTCAACAGCGGCAGCGGCGATAAATGTGCTTAAAAACAAAGGCTATGTTATCACGATGAAAAATCTGATTGACGGTATTTCCAAGGTCAGAATCCCGGCAAGAATTGAAATTGTCAGTCATAATCCGCTCGTTATAATTGACGGCGGACATAATGCGGAGGGCGTTGACGCTTTGTGCGATTACCTTAAAACACAGTGTTCGGACAAAAAAATCATAGCGGTATTCGGTATGATGAAAGATAAAAATTATCAATACTGTATAGGTAAACTTGCTCCGCTTTGCACGAGGATTTATACTACAACTCCGTCAAATCCGAGAAGCCTTAAAGCGTCGGAGCTTGCGGCTGAAACAAAACCCTATTGCAAAGGAAAGGTTAAGGCCGTATCCGAACCGAGTAAAGCCTATGCAAAGGCGTTGAAAAAGGCAGATGAGCAAAGCGCCGTTGTCGTCAGCGGTTCATTATATCTTGCTTCTGATATCAAAATAGGACAAAAATAGTCATTAGACTTGTCCTGAATTCAACAAAATATTTTTATAAAATCTCTTATTCTATATGAGTAAGGGATTTTATTTTTATTTAACCGTTTGATTGAACTTATCTTTGTCAAACGGTTATTAAGGGAGGCAGAGTATGTCAGTAGAAATAATTTCAACCAAGGACAGAGTGACGGCTTTCCTCAACGGCGAAATTGACCATCATACAGCCGCAGCGATAAGAGAGGAAATTGACAAGGCGATAGCTGTAAATAAGCCTAAAATGCTGAAACTTGATTATTCCGCAGTAACATTTATGGATTCTTCGGGAGTCGGACTCGTGATGGGCAGATACAGAGCTTTACAACCATACGGAGGTAAAATAACAGTCGCAAATCTTTCACCGTCTATTTATAAGGTTATGCGACTTGCAGGAATAGAAAAAATTGCCAAAATAACTCAGTCAGACAATGATTAAATCATACTTAAATTAAAAGGAGGATGTTTTAAGTGAAAATAAATAATGAATTCAGAATGACGATTGATTCGAAATCCGTTAACGAGAGCTTTGCAAGGGCGACGGTAGCGGCTTTTGCGGCTCAACTTGATCCGACGGTTGATGAAATATCCGATATTAAAACAGCCGTCAGCGAAGCGGTTACAAACTGTATTGTTCATGCCTACCCGCAAAGCGTAGGCAAAATTTACATATACGCGGCAATTATTGATTCTGATACGGTAAAAGTCACCGTTAGGGACAAAGGCTGCGGAATCATTGATATAAAACAGGCTATGGAACCGCTTTTTACAACTCTCGGCGGCGAGAGAGCAGGATTGGGATTTGCCGTTATGGAGAGTTTTACCGACAAGGTAAGAGTGCGTTCCACGGTCGGAAAGGGTACAACCGTAACTATGTATAAGCATATAAGCGGTCGCTCAAACGAATGATTACACGAAATGAAAGAATAGAGGAGAATTTAGGCTTGGTACATGCCTGCGCTCACAAGCTTACAGGCAGGGGAGTCGAATATGACGATTTGTTTCAGGCAGGGTGCGTTGGACTGATTAAAGCGGTTGACGGATTCGATCCGGACAGAGGCTTTTCGTTTTCAACTTATGCCGTCCCGGTTATTCTCGGTGAAATTAAACGAATTTTCCGCGACGGCGGTACGGTTAAGGTCAGCAGATCTCTTAAAGAAAAGGGCAGAAAGCTTGCGGCAGAAAGAGAAAAATTCTGTAAGAAATATGACCGTGAGCCTACCGTTACCGAGCTTGCGGAGCTTACGGGAATGGACGCGGCACAGGCCGCGCAGGCGATAAATGCGTCTATGTCTGTGCTGTCGCTGACATATGATAATGATGATGAAAGCACAAATATAGATATCCCGGTCGATCCGCCGGACGAGAGCATTTCGACGGCAGTTGCCGTTGAGGAGGTTATGAATGACCTTGACGACAGAGACAAAACTCTTATTAAGCTGAGATATTATGCCGGATTGACGCAAACGGAGGTAGCTAAACGGCTTTCGATGACGCAAGTGCAGGTAAGCCGCAGAGAAAAATCAATTTTGAAGCAAATGCGCGCTAAATTATTATAGACAACGGCTCATAACGGTGGTAAAATAAATCTATTGGAGGCGTTGTTATGTCGGCATCAACCAACTGCGAAACTTGCAGTAATTATATTTATGACGAGGAATCTGATTGCTATTGCTGTGAAATGGATCTTGACGAGGATGAGTATATCAAGTTTTTAAGCTATTCGTTTTACGATTGTCCGTATTACTGCAGCGATGATGATTACAAAATAGTAAGAAAACAGAATTGAAGCTGTTTTTTATTGCATAAAATATCCTGTTGTGATATAATCAGTAAACAGTTTAATTCTTTCACGGAGGAAGTTTATGAGAATAGTTGTAAAGGTCGGAACCTCGACCTTGGCGCATCCTAACGGATTACTTAATATTCGTCGCGTTGAGGAGCTTTGCAAGGTTTTGAGCGATCTTAAAAACGCAGGTAACGATATGATTTTGGTGTCTTCGGGTGCTATCGGAATGGGTGTAGGCAAGCTGCATCTTAATTCGAGGCCGCGTGATGTTGCATCTAAACAGGCGGCGGCGGCAGTCGGACAGTGCGAGCTTATGTATACCTATGATAAGCTTTTTTCCGAGTACAATCACACAGTAGCACAGCTTCTTATCACCGGCTCTGATTTTGAAAGCAAGGACAGATATGACAATTTTATAAATACAATGAATAAGCTGCTTGAATTCTCAACCTTACCCATTGTAAACGAGAACGATACCGTAGCAACCGAAGAAATCAAGGTAGGCGATAACGATACGCTGTCTGCGATGGTTGCCGTCAGTATTCATGCCGATTTGCTTATTCTTCTCTCTGATATTGACGGCCTTTTTACTGCCGATCCGCATAAGGACAGGGACGCAACGCTTATTTCGGTAGTTTCCGAAATAACGGACGATATAAAGAAGCTTGCAGGCGATAAAGGAACTACGCTCGGAACGGGTGGAATGAAAACTAAAATTCATGCGGCTGAAATCAGTACGGCTAACGGCTGTGATATGATTATTGCCAACGGTTCCGATCCCAAAATACTTTACGATATACTTGACGGTAAATCCGTAGGCACAAGATTTTTAAAAAAGCGGGTGTAAAATTGACAACTTTTGATATACTTGAAAAGGCAAAAAATGCAAAAAAAGAAATTATCAAGCTGACTACCGACGATAAAAACAAAGCGTTGAGCGCAATGGCGGATTCACTTGTGAAAAACACAGACAGTATTCTGAGTGAAAACCGACTTGATATCGAAGCGGCAAAAGGTAAAATTTCAGATGTTATGATAGACAGACTTTCGCTCGACGAAAAGCGGATAGAAGGTATGGCTGACGGAATCAGACAGCTTATAAATTTACCCGATCCGGTTGGCAGAGTTCTTAACAGGGTTGAGCGTGAAAACGGTCTTGTTATTGAGAAAACCTCCGTACCCATGGGCGTTGTAGCCATAATATATGAAAGCAGACCTAATGTAACCTCGGACGCAGCAGGATTGGCGCTCAAAAGCGGAAATGTTTGTGTGCTGAGAAGCGGTAAAGAGGCGTTCCGTTCAGCTAACGCCATAGTTAAAGCTATGAAGAGCGGACTTTCAAGCTGCGGACTCAATGAAGATTTCATAAATCTTATTCAGGATATAAGCCGCAACAGCGCAAACGAACTGATGACTGCTGTCGGCTATGTTGACTTGCTTATACCGAGAGGCGGCGCAGGACTGATTAGTGCCTGTGTAAAGAATGCAACCGTTCCATGCATACAGACAGGAACGGGAATTTGTCATGTTTATATTGATGAATACGCAGATATTGACAAGGCGTTAAACATTGTAAATAACGCCAAAACAAGCAGACCGTCAGTATGTAACGCCGAAGAAGTATTGCTTGTAAATTCGGCTGTCGCTGAAGAGTTTTTACCGAAATTAAAAACTCTTCTGACCGAAAATCGCAAAAATCCCGTAGAATTAAGACTTGATGAGAGAGCTGCGGAAATTATAGACGGTACGCCGGCGGGAGAAAATGATTTCGATACAGAATTTCTTGACTATATCCTTGCTGTTAAAATCGTTGACAGCGTAAATGAAGCGGTTGAGCATATTTCTAAACATTCAACCCATCATAGTGAAGCCATAATTACAGAAAACGACAAAAATGCCGAGATATTTACTCGTGAGGTAGACAGCGCGGCGGTATATGTCAATGCAAGCACGAGATTTACCGACGGCGGTGAATTCGGCCTCGGTTGCGAAATGGGAATATCTACACAGAAGCTTCACGCTCGCGGACCTATGGGCTTGCAGGAACTTAATACTTATAAATACATAATTAGAGGAAACGGTCAAATCAGATAGGAGTGTTATGATGAAAATTGGATTCATAGGCTGCGGAAATATGGGCGGCGCACTTGTAAGAGCGGCGGCTAACGCCGAATTTGCAGACAGCATTTTTATTGCCGACAACTTTGCCGAAAAGGTGAGCGCGCTTGCCGAAGAATGTAAGGTGAATGCTTCGGATGTTTCCACAATTTCAAATATATGTGATTATATTTACATCGGCGTTAAGCCTCAGATGCTTGATGAGCTTTTCTCTGAGGTTACTGCTTTGCTCAGAAAAAGAAGCGGCAGATTTGTTCTGGTGTCGATGTGTGCAGGTATTTCTATACAAAAGGTTAAGAACTTAGCCGGCGTAGACTGTCCTGTTATAAGAATAATGCCCAATATGCCTGTTTCGGTAGGTAAAGGCGTTGTACTCGGCGCTTCGGAAGGAACAACCGACAGCGAAAAAGAAACCTTTGAAAAAATAATGTCAAAGGTTGGTGTGTTTGATTGGATTGAAGAAAAATACATTGACGCGGCAAGCGCTGTTTCCGGCTGCGGTCCTGCGTACGCATATATGTTTATCGAAGCTCTTGCGGACGGTGCGGTTGCCTGTGGATTGCCGAGAGATAAGGCACAGCTTTATGCCGCAGGAATGTTGGCAGGATCTGCCGAAATGGTACTTAAAACCGGCAAACATCCGGGTGAGCTGAAAGACACTGTTTGCAGTCCCGGCGGTACAACTATTGCAGGCGTTAAGGCGCTTGAAGACGGAGGATTCCGTGCTTCGGCAATAAATTCTGTTGTTGCCGCATATGAAAAGACTCTGTCACTCGAAAAGTAATTAACTTTATATCGGCGTCTATTTAACAACATAATAATTAAAGCTAAGCACAGGTTCAGATTATGTTTCCGTGCTTAGCTTTTATATTTATTGATTGATTGATTTAGATTATATTTCTTTACCGAGAATTTTTGCGCTTTTAACAAGCTTCTGAATTCTTATATATTCATTTTTTCCGGGACAAATATCGTAAATTCCGAGCGTGGACAGAATATACCAAGCCGACATCGAACCGTTGTCCTCATCTCCGGGGAAGCCGTCGTCTTCATAGCTGAACGCTTCTTCACAGAGCTTTTTAATCCAAAACTCGGTTTTTTCCTTATTTCCGAGCGCGGCATAAATGTACGGTATGTGAAAGCTTGGCTGATTGGAAATAGCGCATTGACCGAAATCTGCGGCGGCCATTTCGCTCATCTCGTGTATCTCACAGCCGTATCCTCCTACATTATAGACGGGAGGAGTTGCAAAAAGCTCGTCAAGCTTCTCAAAAAGTTTTTCTTTGCTGCCGTAAAGCTCTGCAAGACCGTCTAAATCGTGAGGTACGGCAAAAGAGCTTTGCCATGCGCTTCCCTCGGTATAATCGCCGCCCCAATCGAAGCAGTCAAAATTATCGTCCATACTTCCGTCGGATTTTCTTCCGCGCATGAAACCGGTTTCCGCATCAAACAGATTCTTATAATTTTTTGAGCGTTTCATATACTCATCGACATATTCATTGTGTCCGAGTACCTTTGCAACCTGAGCAATACAGAAATCACCGTATGCCGCGTCAAGAGTCAGATTGACGCTTGCTTTATGCTTATCTTTTGGAACATATCCGTATTTAAGGTACCCTTTAACGCCTTCTCTGCCGATATCTTTATTCTTTGACTCTGTGTTGGCGTGTTTTAGCATACCCCTGAATCCTGTTTCAAGCAAATCACCGCTGATTATTTCTTTAACGGCTGCGTCGGCAATAACAGCGTCAAGAAGACTGCTCGGCATACATCCTCTTTCACCTATTGACGGCCATCTCGGTAACCAGCCGCCGTCTTTATAGTCGGCTATAAATCCCTCAAGAATTTCAGCGTATTCGTCTCTTCCGATTAAAGCAAGGAGGGGATATTCGGTTCTGTATGTATCCCAGAAGCCGTTGTCGGTATAACGAACTCCGTCTTTTATCTTGCCGTCAAACGGACAGTAATGGATTTTTTTGCCGGCGGAGTTAATTTCATAAGCCTTGTGAGGAAAAAGACCGGTGCGGTACATACATGAATAGAATGTCTTTAATTGCTTTTCGCTGTCGGTTTCAATTTCTATACGGGATAAATATTCTTCCCAAATTTTTTCACCGTCTTTTTTAGCGTCGTCAAAGCCGATACTGCAATCCTGTTTCATATTTTCCTTTGCCTGTTCAAAGCTCAAATATGATGTCGAGATATCGGCGTTAACCTTTTTTTCTTTGAGAGCTATATGTATAAATGAGTTCTGCATTATTTTTGACTTTTTAACATCAATGGGACAGTCGAATTTTATTATGATATATTCTTTAAATTTTTTAGCAATATCGCCTTTGTGTCCGGTTGTGTAAGCCTTGACGCAGTTGTTCTTTTCGTCTATTTCGTAATGGCTTTTGCCGCTAATCGGAAATACGGAAAGATATGCATCTCTGTTTTCGGGAAAGTTAAGTTTTATCTTACAGCTTCTTTGGCGCGGAGTCAGCTCAAAATCTGTCTGTGACCTAAGAAATCTGACTTTGAGGTAGTTCGGAGTCAATATTGCTTCCTCAGGTCTGAAACTTGACCAAGCTTTCTCAATATTGTCATATATTTTTCCCGTTTGCGGAGTCAAAAGAAATGCGCCGTAGTCACTGATCCACGGACTCGGCTGATGGGTAATTCTTATTCCGTTTAAGCTTCTGTCATCGGGGTGATAGAACCAACTGCCGAAATTTTTAGTTTGAGGAGCAAAACCGACCATAGCAAAAGGAAGTTGCGTAAGCGGTAGCGTGTTGCCGTTTGAAAAACGGTCTACCGATTTTGTTCCCTGTTTGATGTTCACAAGCGGTAAATAATTCATAATAACCTCCGGTTAAAAATCTGTTTTATTAAAATTCTTCTTAGAAATATGAAGCGAAACGGCGGTAAAAATTATATAAATTGCCGCACCCGATGCGAAAAATATAATCTGTATCGTTATATTTTCAAATCCCGTTGCATTGAGGTATTCAAGCCCCGGAATGTGATGCAGACTTTCACCTGCGAATACCGCAAGCAAGGCGGCTATACCGAATACAATAAAAGGCTTGCCGATATAGTAAGATGTTTTAAAAAATCCGCATAGAAAAAACAGGTTGAATAATGCAAAAATTACAAGAGTAAATCCGAGATATACAAAATTTGAATTCATCATCGCGTTTTGCAAATAAACATCCGAGCTGTTAAGAACGCACATTCTTATAAGAGTAATAATAAGATCGAGCGTAAAGCTGAATATCTGAATAATTACAGTAAAAGCAAATTTAGCGGTTACCACATCGGACTTTTTGATCGGTAAAAGAGCGGTATAAAGAATATCGTTGCTCTCTCTTGCTGATTGGAAGCTGTAAAATATTCCGAGACAGATAAAGAAAGAGCTTACCAAAATCGGATATCCGGGAATAAAACTCATAAATGAAAAAAGTATAAAAAAATACGAAAGGGGAGATGCTGAAAGAAAAAGCTCTTTTTTAATAATTGATTTCATAGCAGTTCTCCTTTTCAAGATGAATTATTATTTTTTCAAGGTTAGAATTTTCAACCGTAAAATCTTCAAAAGCGTCAATGTCAGAGGATTTTATAAGAGCTGTGTTGCCGCATTTGTTTTTACATACAGATAAAATTGCAGCTCTCTGCTCATCGGTCAATTCACGGTCAAGGTGTATAATTCGATATTTTGTGATGAAATTTTCCGTATTATCGGAAGCGACAATCTTGCCGTTTTTAATGTATGTTATAAAGTCGGCGCATTTTTCCAGGTCGCTTATTATATGAGTTGAAAATAGAATTGTTACGCCTTTTTCTGCAAGCGAAAGGAATATATCGTTAAGCTCGTCACGGGAAACAGGATCAAGTCCGCTTGTAGGTTCATCTAAAATCAGAAGTTCTGCTTTATGTGAAAGCGAGATGGCAAGGTTAAGCTTAACTTTCATACCTTCCGAAAGCTCGATAGGCTTTTTATCTTCGCTGATATTAAACAGCTTTAAGTAATGGCGGTAGGTGCTATCATCCCAATCTTTGTAAAACTCCTTTGTGATTTTTACGATATCTTTTATCTTTTTTCGGTTGTAGTACGAAATCGAACCCGACGCATATCCTATGCGTTGTTTTAACTCAGTTTCATTGCCGGTAAGATTTATACCGAAAAATTCAGCTTTGCCCGAATCGGGATGAACAAGGTTCAGAATGGATTTCAAGGTGGTTGTTTTGCCTGCGCCGTTTCTGCCGATGAAGCCCGTTATGGAGCCTTTTTCAACCTTAAAGCTGACATTATCAAGTCGGAAATCAGGATAAGCTTTGGATATAGACTCTACATTGAGTACCGTTTCCATCTCACATATCCTCCTGTCTTTGACTTAGTTCAAGAGCCGTTTGTATTTTTTCTTCAAAGACTTCGGCTTTAACGAGAGCGATACCTTCTTTATCGTCACCGAGCACTATAAGTCTGTCGCCGTCATTCAGATTTAATATTTTTCTCGCTTCGTTTGGAATAACTATCTGACCGCGGCTGCCGAGTACCACCGAACCCCAGATATGCTTTCCGACAGGGGCGGGCGGAATTCGGGTATTGCCGATTTTATCATTTTGATTTATGAGCGAATCTACGGTTATTCCGTAAAACTCGGCAAGCTTTGCACATTTGTCAACGGTAGGTATTGTTTCGCCCTGTTCCCATTTGGCATATGACTGACGGGATATACCTACAATTTCGGCTATCTGTTCCTGCGACATACCTTTGATTGTGCGTAAAATTACCAGATTTTCAGCAAGCATAAAATTACCTCCTTGTGCCTGATAATGATATTATACAGAACACGCAGGCTGATTTACCACCACACAAACTTGTCAAAATATTCATATTTATGTTAAGTTTAACTGCATTGCCGATAAAGTCAGTCTATGAAATCAAATTCTTCGTTGAATTTCTGCTTGAATAATGCGAAAACGGCTTCGATTATTTCCTGATTTTCAATACCGACATATTCTTCGTCGTCTGTGTCGCAGTTTCTGACTTCAAGAATAACTACCTGATCGGCGTTTTCTTCGGTCGGAAGTAAAACGATGTATTTTTTCCTCTTATAATCAATTATGTCGAGAAATTCAAATTCCGTTTCAGCTCCGTCCTGGTCTGTTAAAGTGATGATTGCGTCTTCTTCCATTTTAAATACCTCCGTAAATAAAGCTGTGCAGCTCTTCTGTGTTTTTATCAAGGTCGGGGACTAATGCGTCCTGACCGTTAATTCTTTTTTAAGTATATCCTCCATCAACGGGAATCTGTAACTGATCGTTGCCGTATTTTAAGAGCGAAAACGACTGCAAGCCGAGCTTGATTATATCTTTGTCTTCAAGGTCGGTTGTAACAAGCGGCATAATATCGGTCATTGCTTTTGCCGTTTTGAAAATACTTTGACTCTTGATTTTTTCAAAAAGGGCAGTCATAACCTTTCGCTGCCTTTGAGTACGCATAAAATCGGAATCGAGTTTTCTTATTCGGCAATATATAAGCGCATAGTCGCCGTTAAGCGTGTTTGTACCGGCTTTGACCTTTGCATGTGAAGTTCGGTTGATAAACTCAGCCTCTTTTTCGGTTATTTCGACTGTTACTCCACCCATAGCGTCAATCAGCTTTTCAAACATATCAAAATCAACAAGAAGATAGTTGTCGATTTTGATTTTGAAATTATATTCGAGAGTATCGACAAGCAACTGAGCGCCTCCGTGAGAGAACGACGCGTTTAATTTGGCTTTTTTATAGTCAGGGATTTCTACCCACATATCTCTCATAAATGAGGTGAATTTAAGAGTCTTTGTTGATTTGTCAAGAGAAACAAGCATCATTGTATCGGAACGAGATGTACCGTATTCGTCAGTATCTGCGCCGATAAGCAGAATGTTGTAAACCGAAGACGAGCTTTTAAGCTCGGAATCATAAATATAGGCGTTATCTTTAAGCGGTACATAATTCATTTTGTCAACAGCCGACTTGAAATAAATGCCGCACGAACCGATAAGGATGGCAAAGATTACAAGAAAGCACAAAAAAACGGTTCCGCAGCCGCAACCTTTTTTCTTTTTTGGTTTAGAAGGTTTGTCGTTTGTACCGCCGACATTATTTGTGCGCTTTGCCGACTGTGTGCTTTTGGTCTGCCGATTTCCGTTAAGATTGTCGGTTTGTTTTTTTGTACGGCTGTTTTGAGTCGCAGTTTGTCTGACGGAGTTTATATCAATAAAAGCATAAGGATCTTCTTCCTGATTCTGCCTCTTTATTATCTGTTCATAACGCTGCTGATTCAATCTTTCCTGCATTTCACGCTCGGAACGCGTAATCGGAATTTCGCAGGTATCTTCCTTAGAACTTCTTTTAGAAATTTTTTTGTTTCCATAGTCATTGAAATAGATGTCTTTCATCTTTTTAACCTCTTTTCCAAGACATTTTACTATAACTTGAAAATATATGCAATAATAATTTAAAATAAATTGACAAGGCGATGATTTTACTTTAAAATATAAGGGCAGGCAGGTTGGACAATCGCATGAAATAATTGAGGAAAGTCCGAGCCCCACAGAGCAGAATAACGGCTAACGGCCGCCGAGGGAAACCTTAGGGACAGTGCAACAGAGATATACCGCCGCATTGCGGTAAGGGTGGAAAGGCGAGGTAAGAGCTCACCGACAGGCAGGAAACTGCTGCGTCCTGTAAACCCTATTCGGGGCAACACCGACTGCGCTTATGAGCTTGCTCGGCTTACAGCGCGACGGGTGGCTTGAATTTGGGGGCAACCCCGAATCTGGATAGATGATTGTCTTAAACGACAGAACTCGGCTTACAGACCTGCCTGCTCTTTTTTGAAATTATATTATGTTTTAACGCATATTCCCTCGCTGAATATAATGTCAGTGAGGTGATTTTAAATGGAAGCTGTTTGGTACGGCATAGTGGCGGCGCTTGCTTTTTTAGGTTTGGTTTCGGTTATTTATTATGTTATTCTTTTGTTTTACAAGCCGAAATGCTCATGCAAATATGTCATTGCCGTGTCCGATGTTTCTGACAAAAACGAAATCGGCAAGCTGATTTACGGCTCTCATATACGCAGTCTCATTTTTGGCGATTTGATAGGCGACGGAGTTGTTATAATCAACTGCGGCCTTGATGAAGAAAGCAGTAAAATACTTTCCGAGCTTGCAGATGAGTACGGCGGTGCGGTTATCTGCCGTGCCGATGAACTGAACGATTGTTTTAAACATAAAGATTGATACTTATTTTTGAAAGGAAAACATATAATACGAAAGATGGAACAGGAGTATGTTGAAATAAGCGGAAATGTAGAAGAAATAACTTTCCGCAAGGAGGAGAACGGATTTACGGTTCTTGACTTAGCTGCCGATGACGAGCTGATAACCGTTGTCGGCGTTCTTCCCGAAGTCAATGCAGGCGAATTCCTGCGGCTTCGCGGAAATTGGACAACTCATCCTACTTTCGGCAGACAGTTTAAAGCACAGCTTTGCGAGAGAAGTATGCCGTCCACTACCGGCGACTTATATAAATATCTGGCGTCGGGCGCGGTAAACGGTATCGGCGCTAAAACCGCCCAGAAAATAATTGAGCGCTTCGGAGAAGATTCCTTTGAAATACTCGAAAATCACCCTGAAAGACTTGCTGAAATCAAGGGAGTTTCTCTTGCCAAAGCAGAAAAAATATGTGAGAGCTTCAATAATCAGTTCGCCGTCAGGCAAATTATGATTTCGCTTGAAAGGTTTGGTATGACTCCGAGCGAGTGCCTTAACGCCTATAAAATTTACGGGCAGAAAACGGTTGATGTTATTAAAACCAATCCTTATCTTTTGTGTGAGGAGGGTATAGGCGTAAGCTTTGACAGAGCCGACGCAATAGCCGCCAATTTACCCGATAAGACTGATGATTTGCACAGAATCAGAGCCGGTATTATATTTGTTATAAAGCATAATCTTCACAACGGACATACCTGCCTTCCGAGAAAAAAGCTTATACAGCCATGCACAGCGCTGATCGGATGTGACGGCGAAGCCGTTGAAAACGCTATTGATACTCTGATTGATGACAGAAAACTCAGCGCTAAGGAAATAAACGAAGATGAATTTATCTTTTTACCGCATATATATCTTGCGGAAAAATCTGCCGCCGACAGAATTAAAATAATGATTAAATTCCCTCCGCCGGGGAAACCCACCTTGCTTCAAGATATAGAAAATATTGAAAAAA
>JAQXHF010000025.1 GCA_029007095.1 Clostridia bacterium
CTGAGCAAAATCAAGAAATTTATCTTGATTTTGTCTGCCCGACGGCGTACAAAGGTACGCCGAGTGGCGAAGTTTGTTCGTAGTATAAAACATAAAAATATTTACATTTTACACTTTAAAGTAATTTTATGGGGTTCTTACAGTTTTCGATACTGATAAGAACCCCATTGTATTATACAGTTTTATACGGTCTTCGCTTTTTTACATCCACGTTATCAGAATATATTAGCTATCAACGCTTTCATCATATTGTAGATAAGCGTTACAAATTTCTGAATTCCGAGTGACGAAATAAAACCGAGAATTGAATCAAGTACGGAGTCGTTGACCTTATCGGAGCTTACAAACGGTGTAGAGTCGTCATATTGAGCCGACGGACCGTTCATAATAGTAAAGTCGAATGTCCTTTCACCGAGAGGAGTAGGCGAGCCGACAGAAGCATAGTTTACGGTTATTTTTGCGGTTGTCAGGCTGACTCCCGGAATATTTCCGCTGAAAGGTATGCTTACTGTTTCGCCGGCAGGAACGGTAAGTCCTACATTGCAGTCAAAGTCAATATTCATTCCGTCAACGCCTATTGAAATCAGCTTGATATCATATTTTTTGGAGCAGTTTTTTATAACAAGCTCGGTATCCGAACCCGAAACATAGCCGTTTGCGCTGTTGTTGAACCATGCTCCCACTGCCTGAGAAACATTGTCGCCGCAGTAGAATTGCGGGAACTGCTCGTATGTGTGAACGCTGACAAGCTCATCTGATGTAATAAGAGTAACTATGAGCTGCTGGTTATAGTCGCTGAAATATGTCATTCCGTGGTATGCGCCCGATGAAATCCAGGTCTGTTCGGGGAGATATCCGGCAGATAAGTCTATTGCCATTGACGGCGAAAGATGATTATGCGAGCTGTCGGAACAGTTGGTGTTTGCGGTTTTGTATCCGTCGTTGAAGCGCATACCGTAGGGTGCAACCTTTGCGCCGGTGGAGCTTGCAACCGAGATGATTCCGTCGCTGTTTATATCGTATCCTGCGAGGTCGTTGCAGTCGCTTCCGGCGATAATATAAACATTGATTCCGCTGTCAATGCAATCTTGAAGCTTAGTCCACATATCGGGATACACTACATTATGGAAATAGTCGGATTTTGCAATCAGCGCAGCCGATTTTTCCGAGTCTAATCTGAGGTCGCGCAGTCTTTCGTATTCGTTGCTCGGAACGAAATCCCAAAGTGAGCCCCAGTACATAATGCCGTCGAAAAGATACGCTCTTATATTTGTAATAAATCCGTCTACGATACCGAGCCATTCGTCGGAGACAAGCCAGCTCAAATCCTCCTCGATTACATTTGCGTATTCAACAAATCTAAGAAGCTCCATCTCGTCGAATTCAAGGTCGTCCTCCGTAAAGAAATCAACAGGGATTGACGAACCTCCGATGGCGGGAACAGTAAGAATTACATTGTTGAGCTTATCTCGGTCGGACTGACCGTAAAGATTGAGGTAAGTTGCCGTAATCTGACCGCCGTGGCTCACAGCGTAGAGATTTACCTTTTCTGCGCCCGAATATTCGAGGACCTCGTCAATGTATTTGTCGAGATCCGCGGCGCAGTCTATTATGTTCTGTCTGAAATCACAGTTGAAATTATATATGTAATCCATACCGTTTACGCCTATCTGTGAAGCGATAAGCTCCGCGGTGTCTCTCTCATAAATATAATTTCCGTCCATGTTTTCGATAAGCCAAGAGGCTTGTGTTTTTTCGACCGTATCGCAGTAAAGATGCAGATCATAAACCGGAGTTCCGTCAGGATTGCATCTGAGATATTCGAGCAGTTCTACCGCGCCGTTTCCGACTACTTCGGCCAATTTTGAAGGATCTCCCTTGAAAAATTTAACAAGTCCTTCTATGATTATGTCGCCGTGTCCGCCTGCGACATTGGAAAGCAAGTCGAGCGTAGGCGCCCAAACCTGAATTTTATCGCCGTTTTCATCTTCGTAATACATTCCTGCGGCGGCATATCCGGGAATCATTATTGTCGGATAAATTTCTTCCTTTTGATATCCTTCGGCAGCAGCGCTTAAACAGAAAGAAAGACCTATAACGAGTGACATTATAATTGAAGTTAGTTTTTTCATTTTTTTACCTCCGCTTTAATTTATATTACCATTTCAAATTCGCCCATATTTCCGTCCTTGAAATAGCTGTTCAGGTCATACGGCGTGTAAATTCCTGTGTCGGTTACGACTCCGCTTACTAATTCGGGAGGAGTTATGTCAAATGCGGGATAGTAACCTTTCAGTCCGTCGGCTGCGGTGCGTACTCCCATAGCTTGAAGTACAAAATCAGGATCGCGCATTTCAATTTTAACCGTGTCAACGGTGGGATGTCCTTTGTCCGGAGCGCCGGTTACAAAGTAGGGGATTCCCGTGTATTTTGCCGCTATTGCAATCTGATATGTGCCGACCTTGTTAACAATGTGACCGTCCATACAAATTGCGTCTGCGGCCGAGGTGAAAACATCAACATTTTCTTTTTTCATTACATATGCAGGCATATTGTCGGTTATGACGGTCGTGTCAAATCCCATCTCGTGACAAACGGTAGCCGTCAGTCTTGCACCCTGAAAATACGGTCTTGTTTCGGGGCAGAAAATTTTGATGTTTTTGCCTTGCTGTTTTGCAACTTTGAGCATCATACCAACTATCGTTTCACCGAAGCATTGCGTCATTACCGATCCGTTCTGCGGGAACATTTCGACGAGGTGTTCCGCCATAAGATTTACTTTCCCGTATCTGAGATTGTTTGCCTTAACTGTATGTTCAACTATTGCGTCGCTTACATTTTTGCCAAGCGTCAGAGCTTTTTTTGACGCTGTCAGACAGCCGCCCGTTATAAGCTCCATTCGCGATACCGTTGTCGGTCGCGCATGAGAAATTTCATATGCGGCTGTTGTGAGGTATTCAATCTGCTTTTCTTCGGATAAATTCCTACATTCATAGGCGGCAAGAGCCATTCCCATAGCGGCGGCAGTATAAGGGCCGGCACTTTGAGTTACCATATCCTGTAAAGCCTTGATTACCTCGCGGTAGTTGCTGCAATAAACAAATTCGACCTTTCTCGGATATACGCGCCTGTCGAGAATACGAACCTTGCCGTCCTCGAACCAAGCGACATTTTCATACCTTAACATGAAAGCTAAGCCTTCATCTGCTCTTTCTGTCATAATATCATTCCTCAATATAATTTTTTGATTGCCTTTTGCACATCATAATAAATTTTTTCTTTGTCGAGCGTTTTGTACTCTCCGTTTTCATAAAGAATTTTGCCGTCAGCCATAGTCATACAAACATCCGAGGCCTGTGCCGAATATGTGATAAGAGCTTTCTTATCAAGAGCCGGAATAAGATGAGGCTTGTCGAGAGAAATAGCGATAATATCGGCTTTTTTGTCTACGGCAAGTTCACCGCAATCCGTCCTGCCTTGAAGAATCGCACCGTTCATGGTAGCCATACGGATTACGGTATCGGAATTCATAACGGTTGCGTCACGCAGATATCCGTTGTGAATAACGGACGCGAGGTGCATTTCCTCGAACATATCAAGATTATTGTTGCTTGCGGCTCCGTCTGTTCCGAGCGCAACATTTAATCCGCTGTTAATCATTTTGACTATCGGGGCAAAACCGCTTCCGAGCTTCATATTGCTGGTCGGATTGTGAACAACACTGACATTTTTGCTTTTAAGTATTTCGATGTCATTGTCATCTACCGAAACGCAGTGGGCGGCAAAGGCGCGCGAATCAAAAGCTCCGAGATCATTGAACCATTGAGTCGGCGTTTTACCGTATTTTTCTATACATTCGCGGTGTTCTTTCTCGGTTTCAGAAAGATGTATATGCATAAGGCCGCCTTTATCTCTGCATATTTCGCTGTAAGCTCTTACTATATCACTTGTGCAGGTGTATTCGGCATGAACGCAGAAATCAATTAGAATTCTGCCGTCGGCGGTGTTGTTGTAATTTTCGAAAAGTTCAAGAGACTCTTTCATCCTGTATGATTGCTCCGGCTTTTCCGACGGATCGAAAGATTGTACGGGCCTTGTGATGTTTGCTTTCATACCCGACTCCGTAACAGCGCGGATTGTTGTCTGCGGCTCAAAGTACATATCCGAAAAGCTGACTGTTCCGCCGGCAATCATTTCAAGCAGAGCGAGCTTGCTGCCTGCATCTATTTCCTCCGCGGTCAGCCTGTCCTCGATAGGGAATACCGTATCGAAAAGCCAGTTGTTCAGCGGCAAATCGCTTCCGACTCCTCTGAGAAGCACCATAGGGCAGTGGCAATGGCAGTTTATGAGTCCCGGCATAAGCAGTTTGCCTGTCATATCCTTTCGGCAGTCGTATTCTGCTGACGGAGCTTCGGAACCAATGTAGTCGATTTTGTCGCCATCTATGCCTATGTAGTAATTTTCTGCGATTTCGTATTTGCTGTCTTTGTAAAGAAGCAGATCGGCGTTTGTAAATAATATTTTCATATTGTGACCGTTCCTTTGTTCAGATGCGTTTTATTATTTCTTTTACATATTCGGTAAAGCGTTCGGAAATTTCCGCGGCTGCGATATCGACTTCTTCACCCGAAACCTTATTTTCTGTAACTCCTGCCGCCATATTGGTGATAACGCTCAACGCCAACAAGGGCATAGAGCAATGAGCTGCGGTAAGCGCTTCCGTAACCGTTGACATTCCTATTGCGTCGGCTCCGAGTATGCGGGCGGCGCGTATCTCGGCAGGCGTTTCAAACTGCGGACCTGTGAAGAACATATAAACTCCCTCATGCACTTTCAGTCCGCTGTTTTCGGCGCAGTCAAGAGCGATTTTTCTCAGAGATTTTGAATACATATCGCTGACATCAAAAAATCTCGGACCGAATTCATCGACATTTTTGCCTCTCAGGGGACTTGCTCCGTTGAGCTTTATATGGTCTTTAATAATCATAATATCACCGACATTATAGTCTGTGTTAACAGCTCCGGCGGCGTTTGTAATTATGGTTTTCCTAACGCCGAGCAGCTTAAAAAGTCTTATGGGTATAACGAGCTGCTCGTAATCATAACCCTCGTAGGAGTGAAATCTGCCGGACATACAAATTATCTTTTTACCTGCGAGCGTTCCGAAGATCAGCTTTCCGGCGTGGGAGTCAACCGTAGAAACAAGAAAGTTAGGGATATCCCGATAGTCGATTTCAACAGGGGAGTCGATACAGGAAGCAAGACTGCCGAGCCCCGAACCGAGGATTATTCCGATTTCGGTTTCGCAGGGTATGACCGAGCGTACATAGTCCGCGCTTTTTTTGAAAAATTCGTAGTCCATTATAATCACCAAAGAAGTTAATAATTTACAGTAGAATTATAAAATATTGTCAGCATTAAGTCAATACGGTAATACCGTATAAATAAAAGCTATAATTTTCAAAAAGCAGCTTGCTCTTTGTCAATTATAGCTTTTACTGTTTATTCCTATTTGAACTGTGAAAACCGGTCGGATTATTTATAATTCTTCGACCGATATGATTCCGTCGGTTGATGAAATTGAGGTTAAAACCTTGCTTTGAGCCATTTTCTGCGGAAGCTGAAGCTGTAATATGGCGCAGGAGTTACCGCCGGATTTGGTGATTTCCATATCGAGAATGACGACTTTGTTGATTTTTAAATTCAAAATCACCGCGTCGAGGCTGTCATTGTCGGTGTATTCGACATATATGTTCAAATTTCGGGAATTAACAAGTATCCAGTATTCAAATTTTGAAAAGAAAATTTCTGCAAGCAGGATTACCACCGTGGCAATAACTGCCGCTTCGTAATATCCCGCGCCTATTGTCAGTCCGATAATAGCGCAAGTCCAGAGTCCCGCCGCCGTAGTAAGTCCCTTGACCTGTCTGCGTTTAGTGACGATAATAGTTCCGGCGCCGATGAAACCGATACCGGCGATTACCTGTGCTCCGAGTCTGCCGATATCCGTATAAAGATTCATACCAAGCAAAAGAAATTCACTTGTAAGAGTGGTCATAGTAGCGCCGAGACAGATAAGTATATGCGTTCTGAAACCTGCCGGTCTGCGCTTTTTTTCACGCTCGATTCCGATAAGACCGCCGCACAGCACAGAAACAATCAGCTTTACAAGGACGGAGAGGGTTGAAATATCACGAAGAAAATCAATAGAATGTATCATAATATACCCCTCCTTATATCTCGTCTACAAGAGTGACGAAATCAAATTTTGAAATTGCCGACATAATATCCGAATGAGCCTTACCTTTGGGAAGTCTTGTTGAAATTACAGCGCTGACAAAATTACCGTTAGGCTGTTTTTCACGCCTGATATCGACATCGAAAATCTGAATATTCATATCTTTTATTTTAGTGATTATTTCACCGAGATTCTCAATACTGCCGAATTCGATATATAAATCCATATTGCGTGATTTGTATGCAATCATCGTGCTGAATTTATCAAATAGCGAAACAGTTACCATAATAAGTATAAAGCCTGCTATGGCACATTCATAGAATCCCGCTCCAACAGCGAGTCCCATACAGGCTGACGCCCAAAGGCCTGCCGCCGTGGTAAGTCCTTTAACCTCCTGTCGGCCTGTAACGATTATAGTTCCTGCGCCGAGGAAACCGATTCCGTTTATGACCTGCGCGCCGAATCGGGAAACATCGGTTGTAACGACAAACGGCAGACGGTCGGCCCATACCTCGGTCAGCATATGAGCTTCAAACTGACTTAGTATCATAGTGAGCGTTGCGCCGAGACAAACTATCATATATGTTCTGCTTCCGGCGGCGCGGTGCTTCTGACCACGCTCCAAACCGATAATTCCGCCAAAAATTACCGATAGAACTATCTTTACCAATAGAGCGGCAAAATTCAGCTCACGCAGATAATCAAAAGCCGATATCAGCGAATTCACCGTATAAACCTCCTTGACGACTATATAAATCAAAATAAATGGGTTCGCACCGTTTTTGCCAAACCCATTTAAACATCATTGTTTTAATCTCCATTTATTTTGAATATTTTACTACTTTATGGATTAAATGTCAACACTTTTTATCTAATCAATCTATAATTATACCAATAATTGTACTTATCTTATAAATTGCAAATTTAAATTGCAAATTGCCGATTTGTGGGATTTAACCAATGGTATTCATATATTATAAATACAAATTTAATTTAAAAGTCTTTTAATTTGATATGTATTGTGATATACTATATAATACATAATTTTGACGAATGACCGTTTTATGAAAACAGGAGGTTTTTATGTATATTGATAATATTGCCGAGTCAGTCAGACTTTGCGCGGTAAATACAGATAAATTCAAAACCTGCCGTATAAATGTCACAATGGCTATGCCGCTTGACGGTAATGTTTCGGCACGAGCTCTTGTTCCGTTTATGCTTCAACGAAGATGCGCGGAATATCCGGATTTTACCGCGTTTAACCGAGCCAAGGACGAATTGTACGGCGCAACAATCAGCGCAGGCGTTACCAAAAGCGGAGAGGCGCAGGTAATCAATTTCGGCTTGACCGCAATCGACGACAGATTTGCGCTGGACGGTGAAGAAATCGGACTTAAATGCGCCGGTCTGCTGACGAAGCTGATTTTTGAACCGCTTACAGAAAACGGAAGCTTTCCGCCGGATATAATCGAGCAGGAGAAGCGCCTTTTGAAAGAAGCAATAGAAAACGAAAAAAACGATAAGCGCCGCTATGCTTTTACGCGGTGCGAATCCGTTATGTTTGAGGACGAAGCATACAGCACAAACTGTCTCGGTACTGCCGAAGAAGCTCAGAGCCTTACTCCCGATACGGTATATGCCGCATGGCAGGATTTGCTTAAAAGAGCGAATGTGCAGATTACATTAGTCGGAAGTATGAAAGTTCAGCCTGTTGCCGATATGCTGAGAAAGAAGTTCAACTCAATCGAACGCGATCCGGTGGAGATTAAAACAAAATTTATAAATTCGGTATCCGAGCCTAAATATGTATCCGAAGAGATGACTATAAAGCAGGGCAAGCTTGTAATCGGAATGAGAACGGGTATGAAAGACGAAAATGACTCGGCGGCGGCTATGAGAGTTGCGGTCGATATATTCGGCGGAGGCCCGTATTCCAAACTGTTTTCCGTTGTCCGCGAAAAAATGAGTCTGTGCTATTACTGCTCGGCGGCATTTTTCAGAGCAAAGGGAATAGTTATGGTTCAGAGCGGAATTGAAGACGCCAACGAGGAAAAGGCTCGCGACGCGATTCTTGCTCAGCTTAATGAGGTTGCAAACGGAGATTTCACCGATGAAACCTTGTCTTTCTCGGTAAAGGCGCTCAGCGACGCGGTACTCGGCAATAACGACACTCCCGAAACTCTTGCGGCGTGGTATTCCGCTCAGCTTTTGTCGGAAAAGCTCAGAACTCCCGAGGAGTACGCCGGCGAGATTGAATCAGTTACTAAACAGCAGGTGGTAAACGCCGCAAAAACAATTATTCCCGATACTGTATTTATGCTTAAATCAAACGGAGAGGTCGGTGACGAAAATGCAGATTAAAGAGGTAAAGAACGAGCTTCTTAACGAAAAATATTATGAAATCAGTCACCTGTCGGGGTTGAAAATTCTTGTTATGCCGAAGCCGGGATACACGAGCGCATATGCAATTTTTGCGACTAAATACGGCTCGATAGATACGATGATTCAGCGTGAAGACGGAAGCTTTTACGAGATTCCGGAGGGCACTGCGCACTTCCTTGAACACAAACTTTTTGAGAGCGAGGATCTTGACGCGTTTGAGCGGTTTGCCGTTACAGGAGCTTCCGCAAACGCTTATACGAGCTTTGACAGGACAGGTTATCTGTTTTCCTGCTCGGCAAATTTTAAAAAGAATTTGGAAATTTTGCTTGATTTTGTTCAGAATCCGTATTTCACTCAGGCAACCGTTGAAAAGGAACAGGGCATAATCGGTCAGGAAATTGATATGTATAAGGATGTTCCCGACTGGGAAGTTATGTTCAACTGCCTTAGAAATATGTATAGCAACCTCCCCGTAAGAATTGATATAGCGGGAACTCACGAGTCTATCGCAAGCATAACGGCAGATACATTGTACGACTGTTACAGAAATTTTTACAATCTCAACAATATGGTGCTTGCTGTTGCGGGAAATATCACCGTTGATGAGGTTCTTGAAGTTGCCGACCGTGTATTGAAGCCTGTCAAGGGCAAAATGGCGCAGCGCAAGAGAATCGAAGAACCTGAAAATGTAATAAATTCTTACTCCGAGGAGAAACTGCCTGTCGCAACACCTCAGTTCATGCTCGGTTTTAAGGAGAGTCACGAAGCTCCCGAAAGGACTGCAAAAGAGGAAATTGCGATGGAAATGCTGCTTGATATGCTTTCGGGACCGTCCTCCGACCTCTACAAGCGACTTTTTGACGCAAAACTTATAAACAGCAGCTTCGGCTTTGAATATTTTACCGGTTTCGGATATTCCTGCGCTCTGTTCTCAGGCGAAAGCTCAGATCCAAAAACTGTAGCCGAAGAAATTAAAAAGGAGATAAAGCTCAGACGGGAAAGCGGCTTTGATTCCGAATCGTTTGAAAGAACAAGAAAAAAGCTTTACGGCAGAATGATAATGGGTATGAACGATGTCGATGAGATTGCAAACAATATGGTTTTATCATATTTTGCAGGCGAAGATATTTTTACCGATTTGGAAATATGTAAAACGGTTACTCTTGATGATGTCAATGAGCTTCTTGCAAATAATCTTGATGAAAAATATTCAACTCTGTCGGTAATTATGCCGACCGAATAAATGAGGTGGGGAAAAATGAGCGATACCGTAACGGTTTATTTCAGCGGCATTGACAGAGGTTTTGATGTGTCGTCAACGCTTGCTCAGTTCAGCCTGTTCGGGCATGAATTTACAATCAAATGGTATGGAGCAATTATAGCTTTCGGCTTTTTGCTTGCTGTGCTTTTCGGCGGCAGAATGGCGTATAAATGGAAAATGAGCATTGATAAAATGCTTGATGTTTTGATTTACAGTACCATTGCCGGTATTTTAGGCGCGCGACTTTATTACTGCATATTTAAGTGGGATTTTTATAAGGATAATCCGATAGAAATTCTTGAAATATGGAACGGCGGACTTGCGATATACGGCGGCATTATAGGCGGAATTCTTGCGGCGTTTATCGTGTGCCGCGTCAGGAAGATGAATTTCTTTAATTTGCTTGATATGGCGGCGATGAGCCTATTGATCGGGCAGGGCATAGGCAGATGGGGCAATTTTACAAATCAGGAGGCTTTCGGCACAAATACCGATCTCCCGTGGGGTATGTGGAGTGCCAAAACTGCCGCGTACATAAATGAACACTATGACGAAATAACGGCAAACGGAATTGATATAGATCCTAATTTGCCTGTTCATCCGACTTTTTTGTATGAATCCTTATGGTGCTTGCTCGGATTTGGCGTGTTGTATCTTATCTGCCGCTATAAGCGTAAATTCAGCGGTCAGATATTCCTTTGCTACGGAGTTTGGTACGGCGTTGAAAGGGCGGTAATCGAGGGACTCAGAACCGACAGCCTTTATATAGAGGGTACAACTCTCAGGGTGTCTCAGCTTCTTTCGGCGGCTCTTGCGATAATTTGCCTGATAGTCCTTATCGTGCTTTATGTTAAGTTTGCAAAGCATCCTAAACCGATTGACGGAGTTGACTTCTTCCTTGAAGAAGAATTGAAGAAGCAGGACAAAGAGAAGAAAACGGAAAAAGAAAAAGATAAATTAAATACAGAAAGAGAGACTGATACCAATGGCTAAAATTATCAGCGGCAAGGAGGTTTCGCTTGCCGTAAAGCAGGAGGTTGCCGACGAGGTAGCTCAGCTTAAAAACGAGGGGATTGAACCGTCGCTTGCAGTAATTCTTGTCGGTAACGATCCCGCTTCAAAGGTTTATGTTAACAATAAGAAAAAAGCTTGCGATTTCTGCGGAATACGCTCATTGGAGTTTTTGCTCGGTGAGGAAACCACTCAGGAGGAGCTTATGGAGCTTGTCGAGCGCCTGAATAATGATGAAACGGTTAACGGAATCTTATGTCAGCTTCCGCTTCCGAAGCATCTTGACGAGCAGGCGGTACTCAATGCAATCAAGCCGCAGAAAGATGTTGACGCATTTCACCCCGAAAATGTAGGACATATTATGATAGGCGACTATGCGATGCTTCCGTGTACTCCGTCGGGAATTATGGAAATGTTCCGTTACGAGGGTATTGAGCTTGACGGAAAAAACTGCGTTGTAATAGGCAGAAGCAATATCGTTGGCAAGCCTATGGCGATGCTTATGCTCAAAGAGAATGCAACAGTCACAATTTGCCACTCTCATACTGAAAATCTGAAAAAGATTGTATCCGAGGCGGATGTAGTGGTCGCGGCGGTTGGTATTCCTAAGTTCGTAACCGCGGATATGATTAAAGACGGCGCTGTCGTTATAGATGTCGGAATTAACCGTATGGAGGACGGCAAGCTCTGCGGAGATGTTGATTATGAAGCCTGTGAGAAAAAGGCGTCATATATAACTCCCGTACCCGGCGGCGTAGGGCCGATGACGATAGCAACTTTGATGAAAAATACCGTTACAGCGGCTAAAATTCAGAATAAAAGAGGTAAATGAAATGAAGAAGAAACTTTACAGAAGCAGCAATGATAAGAAGATTTGCGGCGTCTGCGGAGGAATTGCCGAGTATTTTGATATTGATTCAACGATAGTCAGAATTATTTATATCGTGCTTTCTCTGCTGCCCGGAGTCCCCGGAATACTGCTGTATATAATTTTGGCGTTTGTGATACCGCAGGACGACGGATACAACAACTTTGACGGCAACAATGACGGCAGTAACGGTCAGTAAAACAAAATAGAGGTAATATAATGAAAAAGAAACTTTATAAAAGCAAAACAGATAAAAAAATCAGCGGCGTCTGCGGAGGAATTGCCGAATATTTCGGAATAGACTCTACAATAGTAAGACTGATTTATGCGTTGATTTCACTTTTCAGCTCAGGCTTTCCGGGAATTATTGTCTATATAATTCTTGCATTGGTTATGCCGGAGCAGGACGATTACACCGATTTCAACGGAACGGATAATACCAATTTATAAAAAATAAATTATTCCGTAAAATTGTTGACATTATTCCGTAAAATTGTTGACAAAGGTTGACGCGTGTGATATAATCACTAATACCGCATACTACGGGCGCCGAATTTTGGCACAAGTGAGTTATCCGCCTCATGTAGCGAGTCCATAATAAAGGAAGGTTAGTTAGAATGTACGCAATCATCGAGACAGGCGGCAAGCAGTACAAGGTTGAGGCAGGGGATACCCTCTTCATCGAGAAGCTTGACGTTGAGGCTGACAGCGAAGTTGTTTTTGATAAAGTAGCTGCTGTCGGTAAGGAAGATGGCATTGTTGTAGGCACTCCCTATGTTGACGGAGCAACAGTAACAGCAAAGGCTATCAAGAACGGTAAGGCTAAGAAGGTAGTTGTATTTACCTACAAGCCCAAGAAGAACGAGAAGCGCAAGATGGGCCACAGACAGCCGTACACTAAGGTTGAAATCTCTGCAATCAACGCATAAGCGTATGATTGAGGTCAGATTTTTTACCGACGGTGAATTGCTTAGCGGATTTGAAATCAGCGGCCATTCGGATTATGCCGACGATGAACAGGACGATATTGTATGTGCGTCGGTTTCATCGGCAGCTTATATGGCGGCGAATACCGTTACCGACATAATCGGTCTTGCAGCCGATATTCGGATTGATGACGGTTATATGAAATTTCAGCTTCGCGGTAATTTCTCAGAAGCGCAGCAAATTCTCAAAGGTCTTAGACTTCATCTTGAAAGTCTGGCGCAGGATTATTCCGATTACATTAAAGTTACTTCATTACGGAGGTGTCAAAATGCTTAAGATTAACATTCAGCTTTTCGCTCATAAGAAAGGTATGGGTTCAACCCGTAACGGCCGTGATTCAGAGTCAAAGAGACTCGGTGCAAAGCGTGCCGACGGTCAGTTCGTGCTTGCAGGCAACATCCTTTACAAGCAGCGCGGAACTCATATTCATCCGGGCAATAATGTTGGCAAAGGCTCCGACGATACTCTTTTCGCTCTTATTGACGGTACTGTAAAGTACGAGCGTATGGGTAAGGATCGCAAAAAAGTCAGCGTATATCCCGTTGAGCAGTAATCTTATCTTTAATGATACTGCTATCGCAGTATGAATTGAACCGAGGTTCAAAAAAATTGGGCCTCGGTTTGACTTTCCGAAGAGCAGATTCGATTTTTAAAATAATATTTGTAATTTTTCCGAAAATTTCAAATTTACTGTTGACAAAGTTAAGATATTGTGATAGAATATCAACCGTTGCAGAGATGCGGGTGTAGTTTAGTGGTAGAATTCTAGCCTTCCAAGCTAGTCGTGTGGGTTCGATTCCCATCACCCGCTCCATTTTTTTCCGACTTACTGCAATTCGGGTAAATATGCGCTTGTAGCTCAGGTGGATAGAGCAACTGCCTTCTAAGCAGTGGGTCAGGGGTTCGAGTCCCTTCAAGCGCGCCAGATATGGTGGATATAGCTCAGTTGGTTAGAGCGCCAGATTGTGGCTCTGGAGGCCGTCGGTTCGAATCCGATTATCCACCCCATGCACAAAGGGTCTTAGGTCGAACGCTTTCAGACCTCGGGCCCTTTGTCTCATATTGGGATGTAGCCAAGCGGTAAGGCAACGGACTTTGACTCCGTCATCTCGGTGGTTCGACCCCACCCATCCCAGCCA
>JAQXHF010000026.1 GCA_029007095.1 Clostridia bacterium
ACGATGGCTCAACAGACAATTCCCCGGGAATCTGTGACAAGGCTGCGGAGGTCCATCATAATATTACAGTCATTCATAAAGAAAATGGTGGAGTGAGCAGCGCAAGAAATGCCGGATTGGATATTGCTACGGGTAAATATATCAGCTTTATTGACAGCGATGATTATGTCGAACCCGATATGATGGAGCTTATGGTCGGCAGAGCGGAAGCGGACGGTTCGCAGCTTGTTCAATGTGATATAACAAGACACATCAAATCCGAAGTTAAAAATAATTTTTTTAATGTGAAAAACGGCAATTTGGATCTCAAAAATCATAATTTGAATGAATTTAATCAAATTTTCGGTTCCGATATTTCGGTGTTTTTGTGGGACAAGATATATGAGCGCAGTATTATAGAGAATCATAAAATACGATACCTTGATATGAAGTATGTTTTATCGGAAGATCAACTTTTTTTGATATGCTATTGCAGATTTGCAAATCAAATATCTTTTGTAGACAAAGCTCTTTATCATTACGATATACGAGAAGTTTCGCTCAGCCGTGGCGCGATTAAAATGAACATTCTCAACCAATGGACTAATTATGTTGTTGAAACTAAAAAATTTATGGATGCCAACGATCCCGACTGTGCCGATCAAACGACCTATAACACGATGATTTGGGATAGATTCTGTAATGCTTGTTGGCATTTACAGTCAAAAGAAAATTTTTATCAATCCATGGAAAGCGTCAGCCCTGACAATAAGAAGCTGTTGAAAAAATCGTTTTTTTCAGTTGCATTCGGCAGGACGGGAAGCAATGTTGCTAAGAATAAAAAGCTTGATTTCAAAGCGCAGCTTCGGTTGAGATTCACGGCATTTTTATTGCTGATAGGCAAATATGAATTCCCGCTCAGGACATATCTTCAGCCGTAAATATTTCGTACGATATAATTTGAAAAAACATTGCAATTTTTATTTATGTGCGGTATAATTAGATAATTTAATGATTGAATAATAAACTTCAGGAGGTAACAAAATGAATTTTGATGAAAAATTCGGAAAAGAAGGCCTTACCTTTGATGATGTTCTGCTGATTCCGGCGGAGTCGGATATCCTGCCCAAGGATATTGATATTTCGACACAGCTCAGTTCCGGCATCAAGCTGAATACACCCATTATGACGGCTGCTATGGATACCGTAACAGAAGCACCGATGGCTATTGCAATCGCAAGAGAGGGCGGCGTGGGAATTATCCATAAGAATATGCCGATGGAGGCACAGGCTCAGGAAGTAGATAAGGTTAAGCGCTCAGAAAACGGCGTAATTTCATCTCCGTTCAGCCTTACACCGGACCACTATGCGTATGAGGCTGAAAATCTTTGCAAAAAGTATAAAATTTCGGGTGTGCCTATCTGCGACGACAACGGCAAGCTTGTAGGTATTCTTACTAACCGCGATATGAGGTTTATGACCGATTTCAATATAAAAATCAGCGAGGTTATGACCAAGGAAAATCTTGTAACGGCTCCTGTCGGCACTACTCTTGATCAGGCTAAACAAATTTTGATGAAGCACAGAATCGAGAAGCTTCCTCTTGTTGATGATAACGGATATCTTAAAGGTCTTATTACGATAAAAGATATTGAAAAGAGCGTTCAGTATCCGAATTCCGCAAAGGATAAAGCCGGCAGACTGCTTTGCGGCGCGGCGCTCGGTGCAACTGCCGATGTTCTTGAAAGAGCGGCTTGCCTTGCCGAAGTCGGCGTTGACTTGTTCGTTCTCGACTCGGCTCACGGACACAGCAGAAATATTCTTAAAGCGATTGAGAAAGTTAAAACTGCTTACCCCGATATTACTCTTGTCGGCGGAAATGTTGCCACTGCCGAGGGAACCGAAGCTCTCATTGCGGCAGGCGCAGATGTTGTCAAGGTCGGCATAGGCCCCGGCTCAATATGCACAACGAGAGTTGTCGCCGGTATCGGCGTGCCGCAGATGACCGCTATTTTTGACTCTGCAAATGCGGCTACAAAGCTCGGCAAGACGGTTATTGCCGATGGCGGTATCAAGTATTCGGGCGAAATTGTTAAGGCAATCGCAGCAGGCGCAAGCGCCGTTATGGTCGGTTCGCTCGTTGCAGGATGTAAAGAATCTCCTGGCGAAACCGAGATTTATCAGGGCAGACAGTTCAAGGTTTACCGCGGAATGGGAAGCCTTGGCGCTATGGCAAACGGCAGTAAGGACAGATACTTCCAGGAGGATAACAAGAAGCTTGTTCCCGAGGGAGTTGAAGGACGAGTTCCTTATAAGGGACCTCTTTCGGAGACGATATATCAGATGCTCGGCGGACTTCGTTCAGGTATGGGATACTGTGGCTGTCACAATATCGAGGAGCTTAAAACAAAGACTAAGTTTGTACGCATCACAAATGCGGGACTTATCGAGAGCCATCCTCATGATGTATATATCACTAAGGAAGCCCCGAACTATTCCGGCACAAAATAAATTACAAATTCGAAAATGGGTTTGTACGATTTGTTTCGTACAAACCCATTTTTGCTTTCAGAAAAGATTTATTAAAACAGAAGCAAACATCAATTTGTTTTGCTCAGCTTTAAAAGACCTGAGTTCCTCATGGGAATGAGAATTGAGTTTTCGCTGACATAAGCAATATCCAAACTTGTATTTTCTATTTTTACATTTGCAATCAGCGACGGATTATCAATATCGCTTATATCTATTATTGTGAATTCGCCGTTAGGACAATAGGAAACCACCATTATGTTTCCGTAGACATAAGGTTTGCCTTTAAGCAAAAGGCCTTTAATTTTGTGTACCGGAAGTGTTTTAAGCGACGCTGTCTCTGTTTCCGGATCGAAGTAAATATATCCGTTCGAGTAGATTGATATGACTTTGTCTCCGTATGCGGTCATACCGTTTGCTTCGGAGGATACGGTATTTGAAATCTGGAATTCTTTACTGAGAGATGACGAGTTTTCGCTGAAAAATGTAAGTTTTCCCGAATCAACCGAAACATTATATTTACCTGACACTAATCCTGTGCAAAGATTGCGGTAATACATCGTGCCGCTTGAAGCAAAGGTTTTGAGAACGGGAAGATTTTTATTCCGTATATCTACGGTTCCGAGGCGTGAAAAACCGGCTTGGCATAGCAGGAAATCTTCATCGGCGGAGAGCGACAAGCTTGTTATCGTGAAATCCGTCAGGCTTTTGTTTGTGTTTGCGGCGGTACCGGTTTTTACGATTTGTTCATTGTTTACGCTGTATATTCCGACGCCTGCGTCACATTCTGCGGTATATAAATAATTTCCGTCAGACGAAAGAACGATATCCTTTACAGGACTGTTGGTTTTGTATTCTGCCAAAAGTTTCATTTCCTGATTCAAAACATGAATACCCGAAGAACATCCGAGATAAATCAGGCCGTTTGCTTCCTTGGCAGAGTAAACTGTTCCGTCGCAGTTGTAAACAGATGATGTATAACCATTGATATCAGGTATCGAAACAGGCGTTGATTCGCTTCCGGATAAAGCGTATGAGGGTGAAGCTTCGGCTTCGGCTCCGTCCAGAGAAATCTGATATATTCCGGTTATCGGATCGCCGAAAAACAGCTTGTTTTCGGAAGTCGCTATTGACAGTAACGGAGCCTGATTATAGAGGTCTTTGTCGAAATTGAAAATATAGTTTCCCGAAGCGTATGCTTTATAATTAGACGAAGTTTTTTCTATAATTATAGGTATATGATTTACCCGTATCGGTGCGGTCGGAGTAGAAATGTCATAGATATATGCACCGTTATATGTACTTGCCAAAACAGCATATTTGCCTGAAATCTTTACTTTCCAGTAATCGTAACCGGTGTATTTGTATCTGCCGTCTATTTTACAGCTTGAAAGCCAAACGGGATTTTCTGCATCGCTTATGTCGTACAGTTCTATTCCGTTGCCCATTCCAAAGCCTGTGGAGGCAAGGCCGGTCGAAGCGTTTTGACTGTGATATCCGGTTGCAACGCACAGCACGGAATCTTTTACATCTATTCCGCCTGCATTTCCGTCAAGCTGAATTGCGCCGGTATATTTGGGATTTCTGATATCGGAAATATCGTATATTCTTACCTTTTTCTGTCCCCATACTCCGACATACAGATAGTTTTGGTCTACGCAACAGTCATACATTTCTTCAAGGTTAGAGATTTGAGAATAGTATTTTGGATTATATATATCTGACGCGTCAATTATTTCAAGTCCGAAATACCTACTGCAAATAAACGCATATTCACCGCAGGTTGCCAAACCGGTTGCCATTTCAAGCGTAGCGTATTCCGAGGATTTTATGGGATTCAGCGGATTTGATATATCAATAAAATATGCTCCGTTTTCTCTCGAAGTGACAACAAGACCTTTACCGCCGTTTATGAATGCAATATCATGGCAGTTTCCGAGATGGTCGAGAGTTGCTGCCGCCTTTGGCGTATCCGTGCTGATGTCATATACGGTAAGAGTACCTTTGCGAACCGAGTACAGATATCGGGAGTCGGAGACTGACGCTGTTGTCGGATTTCCGAAAGACTCCGATTCGCTTATCGGAGTTTCGGTACTGTTTTTTAAATATATGCCCGTTTTAAGAGATGTAACCGCTTTTGAGCCGAAATTTACAAGCTGAAAATCGGATATGCTTATGTTCTGAAATTCCGAGGTTAATTTTATTTCAACGGAATTTATGCTTTTAGTGTTTGTTATCGGAATGAAATAATCTGCCTTTTGCGTATAAACGGGATAATCTGCCGTTATTTCACCGCCGTTTATGCTGAAATTCAGTTTTGCACAGCTTGACTCTGAGACAGCGGTTATTTTTAGAATGATTAAATCGCTGCTGTTAACAGATATATCTGTTTCATATGAAGCACACGCTTTTTGACTGTCGGTTTCTTCTGAGAGGACACAGCTTGCGACAAAATCATCTGCGCTCGCAAGAGCTTCGGCATGCTCCGAGTATGATGAATCAAAATCCGCAGATGATACGGATAAAACTTTTTTTGATACCGGAACTACGGTCACCGTGTCCGTTATCACAGAGTTTCCGAAAATATCGGTTATTATACAGCGATAGCGCATTTTATATGAAAACGACTTAACATTAAAGGACATGGTATCGGTATCGTGACCTTTATGCGGTGTATCGTTCCAAGTGTAGCCGCCGTTTCCGCTATGCTGCCATTTATAAACAAGTCCCGATCCGGTTGCGTTAACTGTAAATGAAACGGTGTCTCCGATTTCTCCCTCGGCATTTTTCGGCTGAGATATAACAGAAACCGGTTCAGGACTGTTTTCAACGAGATATGACGGAGAGCTTGTCAAAGAGTTCTTGAAATAATCCGTTACCGAACAGCGCAGCATACATCCGAAATATTTGCTCTGGGCAGTAAAAGTCAGCGTACTTTTAAATCTGGTAGAAAAGGGCGCGTTTTCCCATGTGTTGCCTTTATCGTAGCTTATCTGCCAGTTGTACCTGATAAATGTACCCGAAGCCTTGACGGAAAAAGATACATCATCGCCGCAGTCTGCATAAACATCACCGGTATTGGAAATTATTTTTAACACATCGTTTTCATTTGTTACCTTGCAGGCGTCTGTTGTTAAGGTGTTGCCGTTACCGTCCGTAATAATGCAGCGGTAAAGCATATTATATGAAAAAGATTTCACGGTAAACGATATAGTGTCGGTATCGTGTCCTTTGTGGGGAGTGTCTGTCCACGAAGAACCGCCGTTTCCGCTGTGCTGCCAATTATATGTAAGGTTATATCCCGCGGCTTCAACCGTAAACGAAACGGTATCTCCTATTTCAGCGTCGAGACATTTAGGCTGCGAGATAATGTACGGCTGATTTTCATATGCAAATGAGTTGAAAGCTCCTGCGAAAGAGGACAAAATAACCACAGAAACAAATATGCAAATAGCTCTTTTAATAAAATCTTTCAATATACTCACCATTCCTTTTAATTGAATTATAACAAAAAACAAAAAAATTGTCTACTGTATAATGAATTGATAAAGTCACATTTTTAACGATTTTCGGGTTTGTCTGTCAATCCTAAAATATAATCTGTTGAAACATTATGAATTTTGGAAAGCTTGATTAAAATTTCGGTCGGTATATCCCTTTGACCTAATTCATAATTACTGTAAACCTGCTGCGAGCAATGAAGCAAATCCGACATTTGTTTTTGCGTCAGGTCTTTATCCTCTCGCAGATCTCTGATACGCTTATAAATCATCAATATCACCGATATTATTATAATAACCGCAAATTGCGGTATTGACTTATACTGCAAATTGCAGTATAATTATCGAGCTTGCCACAAAGCATTATGTGCTTTTGGCGATGATACTATACAAATGTACCGCTATGATAAAAATAAAAAATTAAAATTTGTCACCTTTTGGCTTGTATATTCATCTGTTATATGTAAATAAAATTTTTAATTATGAAAAATCATATTGACAATTATCTGTAAAGATATATAATATAAGTGTGATATCACAGGTATTACACTCGCAGAAGATTAAATATAAATGAATGAAAATAGGTGTGCGTTTATGGAAATCAGCGTACTTGATTGGCTTGAAGTCTCATCAAAAAAATATGCAAATAAAGTCGCGTTTTCTGATGAAAACGACAGCATTACCTTCGGCCGGCTTCGGCGTTATGCACAGTCAATAGGCGGCGCTATTGCTGATAAAGACGGCGGTAAATCTCCTGTTGCCGTGTTTTCGGGGCGGAATATAATGACAGTTGCCGCTTTCCTCGGCGTGGTTTACAGCGGACGGTGCTACGCTCCTCTGGACAGTAAGCTTCCTGTTACCAGAATTAGGCAGATTTTGGAGACTTTATCTGCGTCGCTTATAGTTACCGACAGGGAAAATCTCGATTTTGTTTTAAATCTCGGATATGATGAAAACAGCATTATCGTTATTGAAGACGCGGTTTCGTCAGAGCCGGATATCGAAAAACTAAGTTCTGTAAGGCGTTTTGCGACGGAAGATGATCCGCTGTATATTATTTTTACTTCGGGTTCGACGGGCAAACCGAAAGGCGTTATGACCTCTCACCGCTCGCTTATGTGCTATATAGACGCATATATGCGTGTTATGAAAATAAGTGAAAACGATGTACTTGGCAATCAGTCGCCGCTTGATTATATCGCGGCGGTAAGGGATATTTATTTGCCGTTGCTCACGGGATGTTCGACGGTTATAATTCCTAAGGTGTATTTTTCATCACCGGCAGGTCTGTTTGATTTTATGAACGAGCGAAAAATAACCTCGGTCGGTTGGAGCGTATCCGGGCTGACTGTGCTGACCGCTCTCGGCGTATTTAAACACGGAAAACCGCAGTATCTTAAAAAAATATGTTTTTCGGGTTCGGTAATGCCGGGCAAATGCTTAAAGGAGTGGCAGGAAAATCTACCTGACGCAATGTTTGTGAACCAATATGGCCCGACGGAGGCGACGGCTTCCTGCACATACTATATTGTAAATGAAAAAGTCAGCGACGACACGGTGCTTCCGATAGGCTTGCCTTACAGGAATTACAGAGTTTTTCTTCTGAGCGAGGATAACAAAGCCGTTCCTGTCGGCGGCGAGGGAGAAATTTGCGTAAGCGGACCGATACTTGCGCTCGGATATTATAACGATCCCGAAAGAACGGCGGCTTCATTTATACAGAACCCGTTAAATCACAGTTACAGAGAGCTGATTTATAAAACGGGCGATATCGGTGTGATGAGGCCGGACGGAATTTTAGAGTTCCACGGCAGAAAGGACCGCCAGATTAAGCATCTCGGACATAGGGTGGAGCTTGACGAGGTTGAGCTTGCGGCAGGCAGAACCAAAGGAGTCGGGGAATGTGCCGCAGTATATGACAGCGAAAAAGAGATTATTTGGCTTTTCTATACCGGCGAAGCTTCTGTAAAAGAGATAGCTATACAGATGAGAAAAGACCTTCCGGGATTTATGATTCCGAGAAAAATGAAAAAACTTGAAGCAATACCGCGCCTGCCAAACGGCAAAATTGATAACGGCGCATTAAAAAATTTAACTGAATAACGGAGGAAAAAATTATGAGAGAGCAGTTAATGGAGATTTTGGAAGAGCTTAGACCTGATGTTGATTTTGAGAATGAGAAGCAGCTTATAACCGACGGCATACTTGAATCGTTTGATATCGTTGCGCTCGTCGGAGAGCTTTGCGACGCTTTTGATATAGAGCTTCATGTTGAGGACTTAGTGCCGGATAATTTTAATTCTGTTGAGGGAATGATTGAGCTTATCGAGAAGCTTCAGGACGAATAATTATGAAAAATGAGATTTTAAAAGATATTGCAAATCGGTTCGGAACGCCGTCGTTTGTGTTTGACGGGGACGAATTCTGCCGTCAGGCGGAAAAAATAAAATCCGAACTTGGCGGCGGTATTGAGCTTTGCTATTCGATAAAAGCCAACCCGTTTTTGCTCCACGCCCTGCCCGACTGTATCGACAGGGTTGAGGTTTGCAGTCCCGGCGAACTGTCGGTTTGCATGAGAAGCGAAATTACACCCCAAAAAATAATATATTCGGGCGTAAACAAGGGAAGCGAGGATATTGCACGGGCGATAGCCTACGGAGCCGACATACTGACGGCCGAAAGTCCTCTGCATTTGGAGCTGATTAACAGAGCCGGCGCTAATGCAAATAAAAAGGTCAGAGTTATTCTCAGACTTACGAGCGGAAACCAGTTCGGTATGGACGCAGAGGATATTGTAAATATTATAAATAACCGATCCGATTATGAATATGCCGATATCATCGGTCTGCATTACTATTCGGGAACACAGAAGAAAAACGCCGCGGTTATCGAAAAGGACATAAATAATTTTCTGAGCTTTATTGAAAGACTTAAAAATGAATGTCGGTATATTCCGTCACATATAGAGTACGGTCTGGGAGCTGCGGTTGATTATTTCGTCCCTCCGTATGAGGAAAAAGACGATGAACTCCTTAGAGAAATCGGCGCGTTGCTTCGCGATTTAGGCATCAAATACAGTCTTACCGTGGAAATGGGCAGATTCCTCGCCGCGTCCTGCGGAACATATCTTACAAGTGTGGCGGATATAAAAAATAACTGCGGTAACGAATATGTCATTTGCGACGGAGGAATAAATCATCTGAAATACTACGGTCAGACAATGGCTATGCAGGTTCCGCCCGTCAGCGTTTTGGGCAGGAGCGGAATGGAAAAATCCTACACTCTTTGCGGAAGCCTTTGCACAACGGCGGATTTGCTTGTTCGCAAGGCAGAGCTTCCGCGGCTCGACATAGGCGATGTGCTGTCTTTCGGTCGCTGCGGCGCATATTCCGTTACAGAGGGTACGGCACTTTTTCTGTCGAGAACAATGCCGAGGATTATTATGTATTCTGCGGAAAGCGGCGCACAGCTTATCCGCGACTTTTTCGACACCGATAAATTAAACTATTAAGGAAAAGAGACAAAATGGGGCTTATATCTGTTCGGTTTTTCGTGTTTTCGGCGGCGGTAATACTTTTGTATTACCTGTTTCCGTTTAAAAAATATCAGTGGACGGTACTTCTTGCGGCGAGTTGGAGCTATTATCTGCTGATTTGTAACAAATATATAATCTATATACTTATAACTACTGTAACAACCTATCTCGGTGCGCTTCTGACCGAATATATCGGAGCAAAGGGCGACAGGTTTATAAAGGAAAATAAAGAAAACCTGTCTAAGGACGACCGAAAAAGAATCAAGGAAAAAACAAGAACCAAAAAGAAATCTGCGCTTGCCTGCGTTTTGATTTTTAATTTCGGAATACTTGCATTTTTAAAATATTTCGGCTTTGCCGCCGAGCTTGCCGTTTCCTGCTTAGGTAAAATCGGATTGGATTTGCAGGTTCCCGATTTCAAGCTCTTGGCGCCTATCGGAATTTCTTTCTACACTTTTCAGAGTATGGGATATGTGATTGATGTTTTCCGCGGCAAGGTTAAGGCCGAAAGAAATTTCTGCAAGCTGGCGTTGTTCGTATCATTTTTTCCTCAGATTGTACAGGGGCCGATAGGCATATATTCACAACTTGCACATCAGCTTTACGAGCCTAAAAGTTTTAAATATGAGAATATGAAAAACGGCTTGATACTGCTCTCCTGGGGCGTTTTCAAAAAGCTGGTAATTGCAGACAGAGCGGCGAGAGTCATAAGCTTTGTTACCGCCGACAGCTTGGATTTCAGAGGTACCTACATTATTTTTACCGTGCTGTTGTATGCGGCTCAACTGTATGCTGATTTTTCGGGCGGAATAGATGTTTGCCGCGGAATTGCCGAAATTATGGGAATAACGATGGGAGAGAATTTCAGGCGTCCGTATTTTTCAAAAACGCTTACGGAGTATTGGCATCGCTGGCATATCAGCCTTGGCGACTGGCTGAGGAACTATCTTTTCTATCCGATATCGCTTTCAAAACCGTTTCTGAAAATGGGAAAGAGTATGAAAAGTCACAGAATGAAGCATTTGGGCAAGGTGTTCCCGACCGCGCTCGCTTCTTTGATAACCTTTGTCGTTATCGGAATATGGCACGGCGCTCAGATGAAATATGCTGCGTTTGGTCTGTGGAACGGTCTTGTAATAATGATATCGAGCCTTATGAAGCCTGTGACTGATAAAATTACCGACTCGCTCAGAATCAACAGGGAAAGTCATTGGTATACGCTGTTTTCGATGTGCAGAACCTTTGTTATTGTGCTTGTCGGATACTACTTCGACATTGCAAAAAGCCTGAAAGACGCGCTCAGTATGATATATCGCTCCGTCTTTGACTTTCATCTGTCGGATCTTACAACCTTTGCCTGCCTTAAAGATACAGGCGTTGATAAGTTTGATTATCTGATAATTTTCTTGGGCTGCGCCGTGATATTTACGGTTTCGGTAATTCAGGAACGAAGCGGTAAATCTATTCGGGAGCTTCTTTCGGAGAAAAAACTGCCTGTCCAATGGCTCGTCTATCTGTCGCTGATAGTGGTTACGGCGATATTCGGGCAGTACGGGCCGGGAACACAACCGTCGGATTTCATTTATATGCAGTTTTAATTTTTGACGCTTCACGGCAGAAAGGCATGACAATACGGAATGAAAAAGTTTTTTCGATTTATAAGCTTTATGCTGGTTCTGATGTTGGTTTTTTGCGGTATAAATATCTGTATGAGTACAAACAGCGACCGTGATTCTATCCATATCAGGGGATACTTTAAAGAGCCTGAAAACAGCATAGATGTACTTCTTATCGGTGCGAGCGAGCTATATACCGGCTTCAATTCCCCGATGGCGTGGAAAGAGTACGGATACACGAGCTATGCGATAAGCTACGCGGCAGCTCAGCCGTCCTTATACAAAACTATGCTTGAAACCGCCTTGAAAACGCAGACGCCTCAACTGACCGTGTTTGATGTTACGGGATTTCTGCGAAGCGGAAACAATAAAACTCAAATGAAGCCTGCTCATGCGTGGTTTGACAATGTGGGAATGGATAAGGACAATATAGAGGGTATGCAATACGCCGTAGATAAAGAATTCTATAAGGAGCTTCGTTTCCCGTTCTATAAATTTCATAATAATTGGAGACACCCGTCGATAGTTCTCAAAAATACAGCCTGTCGCTTTTTCCTGAAAAAAGAGGGAATAAGCTACACGAAAGCGTTGGCGGTTCAGAATAAGGTCAGGAAAAATTCAAGCCTGAAAAATTACGAATATTGTTTCTCTCCAAAGTCAAAAAAGTATCTTACGGATTTGTTGGAGTGCTGTAAGGATAA
>JAQXHF010000027.1 GCA_029007095.1 Clostridia bacterium
TATATTTATTTTTTTATCTGCCAGAATCCGACCTTACGCATTACCTTGTCAAGCGTTTTGCGCGCAATTCGTCTGGCTTTTTCCGCGCCGTCTGCCGCGCATTGTTCAAGATAAGCCTTGTCGTTTATTAACTGCGAATACTTATCCTGTATCGGGCGAAGCTCCTCGATAACGCTCTCTGCGACCGCAGTTTTGAAGTCGCCGTATCCCTTGCCGTCAAAATCACGCTCAATCTCCTCATAGCTGAGTCCCGTACAGCAGGAATAAATGCTCATAAGATTGTTTATGCCGTCTTTTCCCTCGGCATATCGAACCTTTGCCTCGGAATCCGTAACCGCCGATTTAAACTTTTTCATTATATCTTCCGGTTTGTCGAGCAGGGAAACCGAAGCCTTGGGATTCGGATCGGATTTGGACATTTTTTTCGTAGGATCTTGAAGCGACATTACCTTGGCGCCCGCCTTGCCGATATACGGCTTCGGTACGGTAAATGTCGGGGAATATGCTCCGTTGAATCGTTCCGCAATGTCCCTTGTCAGTTCAAGATGCTGTTTCTGGTCGATTCCGACAGGCACATAATCCGCCTGATAGAGCAAGATATCCGCCGCCATAAGAGTCGGGTAAGCGAAAAGACCTACATTGACATTATCGGCGTGTTTTGCCGACTTATCCTTGAACTGTGTCATTCTCGACGCTTCGCCAAACTGTGTATAACAGTTGAGAATCCAGCCAAGCTGACTGTGCTCAGGCACATGAGACTGTGTAAAAATTATATTCTTATCGGGATCGAGGCCGATAGACAGCAGAAGCGCGTACATCTCGTACGAGAGCTTGCGAAGCTTTGCAGGCTCCTGCCTTACGGTTATAGCATGGAGATCCGCCAGACCGAAAAGGCAATCGTTGTCTTCGCTCATTTCTTTCCAGTTTTTGAGTGCTCCGAGATAGTTGCCGAGAGTAGGCACAGATGTCGGCTGAATAAGGCTCAATACTCTGTCTTTTTTTACAGTTGCATTATTTTCCATAACTTTTCCTCCGTTGGGAAATGATTGCTTTATATTATATCACATATTATTACTATTGTAAATCATAAAAATATGTGATAAAATTGTTTGCGACAATATTTATTCGGAAGTGATATAAATGAATAGATTTAACACAGTAATATTTGATTTTGATGGAACAGTTGCCGACACGGGCGAGGGAATTTTTGAATGTATAAGATATGCTGTGAGAATGGAGGGACTGCCTCAGCCGAGCGAGGAGGAGCTTCGCAGATTTATAGGTCCTCCGCTTCTGGACAGTTTTATGCGCGCCTATCCGGAGATCAGTCCCGAACAGGCTACTCAGCTTGTAATCCATTACCGTGCGAAATATTCTGTTGACGGCATTTATAAATTCAGGCTCTATGACGGAATGATTGATTTGTTTAAGAAGCTCAGAGAGAACGGAATAAGAACTGCGATAGGAAGCTCAAAGCCCGAAACATTTATAAAATGTATTCTCGATTCGGCGGATCTCGGTCAGTATTTTGATGTTGCGGCAGGTTCGACTCCCGGTATTCAGGAATGTACCAAAGCAATGATTATACGCGACGCTCTTACAAGACTTGAAATTGATAATCCGGACGGAGTTCTTATGATAGGCGACAGAAAATACGATATAGACGGAGCGCATGAAATAGGAATTCCGTGTGCGGCTGTGCTTTTCGGTTACGGAAGTCAAGAGGAGTTTGAGGAGCATAAGGCAGATTATATCGTAAGCGACTGCAAACAGCTTGAAAAAATAATATTAGGTTAAAGGGCGATAATTATGCTGAAATTTATATGTTACCCAAAATGCACAACCTGCAAAAAAGCTCAGAAATGGCTTGACGATAAAGTAATCGAATACGAGCTTCGCGATATCAAAACTTGTAATCCGACCTTTGAAGAGCTGTCGGAATGGTACTCGATGTGCGGACAACCTCTGAAAAAGTTTTTTAACACGAGCGGCATACTGTATAAATCAATGGAGCTTAAAAACAAACTTCCCGATATGAGCGACGAGGAAATGCTGCGGCTCTTGGCATCTGACGGTATGCTTGTTAAAAGACCTCTGCTTGTCGGTGACGATTTCGTGCTTATCGGGTTCAGGGAGAATGAATGGGAGCAAAAGCTCACTAAATAAACGACATTAAACTAACAGAAAATCACGGCTTGTAACGGAAAAATTAACCGATACAAGCCGTTTATCATTAAAGTCAGATATTATTACAAGCAAAAAGGCTCCTGATAATTCAAGAGCCTTTTACCGGGTAATTTTCGTTACCCAAAGATGGAGCTAGTAGTCGGACTCGAACCGACGACCTGCGCATTACGAATGCGCTGCTCTACCAACTGAGCCATACTAGCAATTATCCGTTTTTTCGTCATTAAAAATGACGATTGATATTATAATATATTTTTCTCAAAAATTCAAGAGTTTTAAAGAATTATTTTATTCTATTTTTATCTTTTATTATAACGGTAACGGCGCAAGTTTAACGCGGTGCAATAATTACTGTAATAATCAACAGTTTTTCGGGCTATTTATTAGCTTTATTGTCGCAAAATCGGGTTGAAAACGCTTGCAAAATATAGTATAATTCAATAGAATGGTTAAAATACCATTAGTAGGATTTAGTCATAGCTTTCAACTTTGTTTAAATCCAAAAATCAAAGGAAAAGAAAGTCAGGCGATTTTTATGAAAACTGTCTATGCAGACAATGCTGCTACGACGGCGCTTTCTCCCGAAGCATTTGAGGCGATGGTAACCTGTCTGAAAGACGATTACGGCAACGCTTCAAGCTTGCATCATCTGGGACAAAAAGCCGCCGCAGAAGTGGCAAAGGCGCGGCGCGAGATAGCTGAATGTCTCGGTGCCGAAGCCGGAGAAATCTACTTCACCTCCGGAGGTACGGAGGCTGATAACTGGGCAATAACAAATGCTGCCCGCCTTGGTATGAAAAAAGGCAAAACGCATATCATCTCCACCTCTTTTGAGCATCACGCTGTTCTTCACACGCTCCAAAAACTCGAAAAAGAGGGATTCGAGGTGACATATCTTGATGTTCATTCGGACGGATATGTCAGGATTGACGAGCTTGAAAAAGCCATAACCGACAAAACCTGCCTTGTCACAATTATGTATGCCAATAACGAAATCGGTACAATTCAGCCGATAGAGGAGATAGGCAAACTCTGCAAGGAAAAAGGAGTTACATTCCATACGGACGCGGTTCAGGCTGTCGGACATCTGCCGATAAATGTCAAGGAGCAGAACATAGATATGCTCTCCTTTTCGGCACATAAATTTCACGGACCTAAGGGCATCGGCGCGCTCTATTGCCGCAAGGGTATCCCTCTTATGGGATTTATGCAGGGCGGCGCTCAGGAGCGTAACAAACGCCCCGGCACTACCAATACTCCTGCGATAGTTGCAACCGCCGCAGCGCTTAAAAAGTGCTGTGCAGATATGGATAAGAATATTGCTTATGTCAGCTCTCTCAGAGATAAGCTGATAGATTCTATCGTCGAGCTGATTCCGAGAACAAGAGTAAACGGCGGCAGAGATAAAAGACTGCCGGGTAATGTAAGCTTCTGCTTTGAGGGAATCGAAGGAGAGTCGCTTCTTCTTCATCTTGACTTAAAGGGCATCTGCGGTTCTTCCGGTTCGGCATGCACCTCCGGCTCTCTTGATCCGAGCCATGTGCTTCTTGCCCTCGGCTTGCCGCACGAGATTGCTCACGGTTCACTCAGATTGTCGCTCTGCGAGTACAATACCGAGGACGATATAGATTATATAATTGAGGAGCTTCCGAAAATCGTTTCGATGCTCCGTGATATGTCCCCTGTTTGGGAAAAAATTATGAAAGGAGAAAACTGATTTATGCTTTACAGTGAAAAGGTTATGGATCATTTCCAGAATCCGCGCAACCTCGGCAAGATGGACGACGCTGACGGCGTCGGTGAAGTCGGCAATGCCAAGTGCGGAGATATAATGAAGATTTATCTTAAAATTAAGGACGGCGTCATAGAGGATGTTAAGTTCAATACTTTCGGCTGCGCTTCGGCTATCGCCACAAGCTCTATGGCAACCGAAATGATTAAGGGACAAAAGGTGGAGGACGCTATACAAATAAGCAACAAAGCTGTTGTCGAGGCTCTTGACGGACTTCCGCCGGCAAAAATACATTGTTCCGTTCTCGCAGAGCAGGCTGTTAAGGCTGCCGTTGCTGATTATTACACAAAGAACGGAATTGAGCTTGATCCCGAAATCTTTAACAGCTGCGGCGATTGCGAGAGCTGTGAGAGCTGCGCGCACGGCGAATAAAAACGGTTTATACTGTTAAATTGTAATGTCCCCATTTTGTGATGACATTAAGGAAGGTATAATCAAGATGAAAAAGGCAATGATTGCCATGAGCGGCGGAGTTGACAGCTCCGTCGCGGCATATCTTATCAGCCGTCAGGGCTATGAATCCATCGGTGTTACGATGAAGCTCTTTCGCAACGATGATGTCGGACTGCCGTCTGAAAGAACCTGTTGTTCAGCGGACGATGTAGAGGACGCGAGAATGGTCGCGGATAAGCTCGGAATACCCTATTATGTTTTTAACTATACAGATAATTTCAAGCTTCAAGTCATAACCCGCTTTGTCGAAGCGTACCGAAACGGCAGAACTCCGAATCCGTGTATAGACTGCAACAGATATATCAAGTTTAATCAGCTTATGCAAAGAGCAAAAGAGCTGAATTTTGATTATGTTGTTACCGGACACTACGCGGTAGTTGAGTTCGACGAAAAGACAGGCAGATACCTGCTGAAAAAGGCCGCGGACGACAGCAAGGATCAAAGTTATGTGCTTTATTCGCTCACTCAGGAGCAGTTGAGTCATACGCTTTTCCCTCTCGGCAAAATGACAAAAGCTCAGGTTCGCGAGATTGCTTCCGAACAGGGCTTCTATAACGCCGATAAGCGCGACAGCCAGGATATATGTTTCGTTCCCGACGGAAATTATGCGAGATTCATTGAGGATTGGTGCGGACTTACTTTTGAAAACGGCGATTTTGTCGATAAGGACGGTAAGTTTATTGCCCGACACAAGGGAATAATCAATTACACAATCGGACAGCGCAGAGGACTTGGCATAGCCGCAAAAAGTCCGTACTATGTTGTCAGCAAAAATCTTGCAAAGAACGAGGTCGTCCTCGGCTCCAACGAGGACTTGTTCTCTGACAGTTTGACTGCGACAGATGTGAATTTCATCTCAATAGATAAGCTTGACGGGCCTATGACAGTAAAAGCAAAGGTTCGCTATAAGCAAAAGGAGACCGAAGCCGTTATCACTCCATTGGAGGACGGCAGGGTGAGCGTGAAGTTTACCGAACCGCAGAGGGCGATAGCTCCCGGCCAGGCAGTTGTTTTTTACGACGGAGACATAGTGGTCGGCGGCGGAACAATAGAATAATTATATATAAATAAAGAGCCTGCTTCGTGCAGACTCTTTGTTTTTATGCCTGTTTAGGCTTATTTTTCGATAGCCTCTGTGTCCGGGTTATCCCATTCGATATCGTAATTTGAGGTTGAGCTATATCTGAAAGTAAGAGGAACTGTGCCGACGCTTTCGAGAGAGCCGTGTCCGGTAACCTCTGTGGTGACATCAACATCGCGGCTGAGTTCAAGCTTAACGAGATGGTCTGTGGTTTTATCAACAATTACCTTGACTGTACCCGATACATATTCGGCGTCATAGCTTTCCGCTGTCAGTATCGAACTGAGCTTGCCCATCTCCGTCAGGATATCCTTATCGGCAGGAATGTGATAAAGACTGCCGTAAATGCTGTCGGCGGCACCATCTTCGGGATTTTTCTCAGGGTAAAGTTTTACAACGAGAGTGTATTTTTCGTCGTCCTTATTGTCGGTAACATAAGCCGCGCTGACGCCTTTGAGCTGTAAAACACCGGCATTGTCCGAACCCATAAGAGGGAATATATCCTTTGTGCTTTCGCCGTACTTAGTTGACTGACCGAAACTCTCGTCGGTTATGTAATCTGCAACGGTCTTAAACGCGGACTTAATATCCTTGTTTTCACATTCTGCGTTTCTTGCTTTCTGACTGAGAGAGTATGAAACAGCAGGCTTGCTTTCCTTAACCTGAGCAATAAGACTGTTGATTTTATCAATAATTTCGGTTTTTGTCTGTGGAACTGCCGCGGCGTAAACAATTTCGTCGTCTTCACTTGCGGTAGTGTCACCGCAGGAACAAAGCGAAAACATAAGGAATACGGCTAAAATTGCGGAAAGGACTCTAATATATTTTTTGTTCAAGAAAAATCAACCCCTTGTAGAATTAAACAAAGCTATTATAGCACACATTTTCGCAAATTGGAATAGTTTTTTTGTAAATTTTGTCAAATTCCTTGCTCATCGAATAAAAATGATGTTTCGAGCGCAATTTTAAGACCGGTTTCGATTGTTTTCGGATCAAGATTGTCCTGCGTATCGAGTCTGGTGTGGTAATATCTTGCCGGTGACGGATCCATAGCCGTGAAAGCGGAAGCGGGAATACCTGCCTGTGAAACAGCCGCCGCGTCGGTTGCGCCAAGCTCTATGGCTTTAACCGGTACATCGTATCCGAGATTTTTTGCGGCTGTCTGTATAAGGCTTGCAACTCTCTTATCGTTTTTAACAACGCCCGTCATATCCTTGTCATAGATTGCCATAAAATCAAATTCTCTTATGGTGTCAAGGCTTACAAAGATTGTTTCGACATCTTTTTCGGCTTTTATTTCGTCCGCGTGAGCCTTCGCCCAAGCTTTTGAACCTCTGAGACCTGCTTCCTCGCCTCCGACGAGAGCGGCAACGACCTCGGTGTTCTCAAAACGGATATCGTTTGCATTCATAAATTTTATAACGGCGGCGGAAATAAGGCTTCCCGTAAGGTCGTCGTTTGCTCCGGTTACCGGACGCTTGTAATTGACAAAAACAACTGCCGCGCCGAGAACGGGGACGGTAACATATGAAACAACGGCGATTATCTTTAATGCAAGATTGTCGCTTGTCCAAACCATTCCGTCGTTAGCTATGATAGCATAAATTCCGCCGGCAAGATGAAGCACTATGGCGATTACGGCGGTAACGATGATTCCGGCTACCGCAGGACGGCCGCCGTGATAGGTGTATGTCCATTCGTACGCAGAGTCCATATGACCGGAAAAAACAATTCTTTTTTTAGTTTCTCCGCTCGCTTTGCGTACGCCGATTACATTGCTCGACTCTTTTTTGGGAAAGAATATATCAAGCACGGGTTTGTAAAAAATAAATTCGGAAAGAATAAAGAAAAGCTCGACCGCGGCAAGAGCAACGGATACCTGCGGCAGACCGACGGTGAAGAAAACGGCGGCAAGCACAAGCAAAACGGCGCCGAGGGGAACCCACGACATAAATGCCTTGTCTGAGCATTTGAAGCTCTCGCGGCTGACGGAATCGCAAGAGGTTTTAAGCTCTTTTTCCATATAGTCAAGAGCCTTTTTTTCCTCGTCGCTTCCGACGGGGCGAGGACCGCACTCCTTGCAGATATTTTTGATGTTTTTAATGGCATAGTTAGTATAAAGTCTGACTTCGGAATCGTACTTTGCAACTGATTCTGTTGACTTCATTTCACATCATCCTTTCTTAAAAATATTATTAAGCCATTGTTGACATTAGTCGGTATATAGAATAAAATAAGATTGAGAGTAATTCTCATATATAAAAAATAAAGGAATGAACTTAATGAACAAGAAATTTACTCCGAAACTTATAAAGCAAATATGTATCGAAGCTCTTGTCGTTATTATTGCAGTTACAGCAGTAGGCGGTGCAGTCATTACCCATCAGCAATATAAATCGAACAAATCTCCCGAATCCGACTCAGCCGTCAGCGATTCATCAACGACCGAAGAGCCGGACGGTACATCGGAGGTGAACACCACGAATCAAAGCACAACAAATTCAACTCAAAACAACGAATCGACAACTTCAAAAAACGAAGCGACGGTAAATAATTCGGATTTTCCGTATGCATATGCCGGATTCACTCCGAAAATTACGGATGTAAATGTCGACCTTTCAAAATTTATAGTAAACGGTAAATATGCGCTGCCGGAGGGTTACAAGCCGACTCTTGCCGAAGCGGTAAAGGGTTCGGGCGTACAGCTTGATTACCGTGTAGCTCCATATTATCAGGCTATGTATGACGCCGCCAAAAAGGACGGAATTACTCTGACTCCGATATCCGGCTACCGCTCGTACGAGAGACAGAAGAATAACTTTGAAAATCGCATTAAGCAATATATGAACGAGGGTATGGATAAGACGGAAGCTACCAAAAAGGCCGCCGAAATCATTATGATACCCGGTTCGAGCGAACACAATGCCGGTCTTGCGATGGATATATGCTCTCTTTCGGAAAGCTTTGAGAATACCGACGAGTTTGCATGGCTCAATGAGCATGCCGCGGATTACGGATTTATTCTTCGATATCCTAAGGCTGCCGAAAAGCGAGAAATAACGGGCGTTACCTATGAGCCTTGGCACTATCGTTATGTAGGCGTTGAAGCGGCAAAAGATATCAAAAGCAGAGGAATTACCCTCGAAGAATATCTCGGTTTAAACTGATTATTTCTCTCGCTTGCCTTCGTTTATATCGGAACGGCAGATAACCTTACCGACGGTTTTGAAAATAATTTTAATATCCAGCCAAAAGCTCTGATTATCGACATATTCCTTGTCGAGCAGGGCTTTTTCTTTATATCCGAGGTTATCTCTTCCGTTAACCTGAGCGAGCCCCGTCATACCGGGCCTGACCGAATAGACTCCGTATTCCTCCCGGAGCTTCCTGATTTCGCTTTCTGCCGGAATCAGCGGACGCGGGCCGACAACGCTCATAGTGCCGTTAAGGATATTAAAAAGCTGCGGCAGCTCGTCGATGCTGGTTGATCGGAGAAATTTTCCCGTTTTTGTAATTTTACTGTGTGCGTCGGCAAGCTCGCCCGTGGCAAAGTCTCCGACTCCGTTTTTCATAGTGCGAAATTTATATACATTAAATAGCTTGTTATCTTTACCTACTCTCTCCTGCTTAAAAAGAACCGGACCTCCGTCATCAAGGAGAATTACCACAGAAACTACAAGGAAGAGCGGAGAAAGCAGAATGATCGCAATTAAGCTGGAAATAAAGTCAAAAATCCGTTTCACCGTTGAAACCTCCGTAAATCCTTACTTGATTCTGTTCCATAGAATGTAGTCGTCAATAAGCACCGCTCTGACCGGCGCGCCCTCAATAGCTCCCATTTTAACAGGAAGAGCTATCAGATAGTAATCTCCCGGTTCAACGCCGGACAAATCGAGATTTTCAAGTATGGCGACTCCGTTTTGCAGGAAAGCCTTGTGCGGCTTTAACTGATTGCCGCTTTTCCCTATCGAATCGGCGTCGGTTCCTATAAGGCAAAGTCCCGAATCGAGAGCCTCATATGCCGCGCTCTCCATAAAGAAGCTCTGAGAGTCACCTTTTATCAGCAAACGCTCGCAGCTTTTCGGGAAAAAACGGTCTACATATTCACCGGTTATAACCCCCGGCGGAACCTCTATAACCGTGCATTTGCCTATATATTTATTGAGATCAACCTCGTCAATATTCAGACCGCCATCAAGGAAATGGCTCGGCGCGTCCGAATGTGTGCCTGTATGAACGCAGGCGTACACCGCGGAAAGATTGCAGTCGTCGCCCCGGCTGATGGATTTAACGCTGTCGAGCTTGGTTTCCGGATCTCCGGGATATTCAAGCGTCGTGAGCAGCGGTCTGGAAATATCAACAATGTTCATAATTATTTCCTCTTTTTATTTTTGGCTCTCGTTAAGAGAAGCCTGTTTGAGATAGGCGTTTATAAATCCGTCAAGATCGCCGTCCATAACGGCGTTTATGTTACCTGCTTCGTAGCCTGTTCTGTGGTCCTTTACGAGAGTGTACGGCATGAAAACATACGAGCGAATCTGACTGCCCCAACCGATTTCTTTCTGCTCGCCCTTGATGTCCTCGATTTTATCAAGATGCTCTCTCTCTTTGATTTCAAGCAGCTTTGATTTAAGCATACGCATAGCAACCTCTCGGTTCTGGTGCTGGCTTCTTTCAACCTGACAGGATACTACAATGTTTGTGGGAATATGGATAAGTCTGACGGCGGAGGAGGTTTTGTTGACTTTCTGACCGCCGGCGCCGGAGGCTCTGTAAACCTCCATTCTGATATCTTCGGGATTTATCTCGACATCTATCGTGTCGTCGATTTCGGGCATAACTTCAAGAGACGCAAAAGAGGTGTGGCGTCTGCCCGACGAGTCGAATGGTGAAACGCGGACAAGTCTGTGAACTCCCGCTTCGCTTTTCATATATCCGTAGGCGTTTTCGCCCTCGATACAGAGAACCGCCGATTTCAGTCCTGCTTCATCACCGTCAAGGAAGTCTATCATACTAACCTTAAAGCCGTGCTGTTCGCCCCAATGAGTATACATTCTGACGAGCATCTGAGTCCAATCCTGAGCCTCTGTTCCGCCTGCGCCTGCATGGAATGTCAGAACGGCATTTTTGTTATCGTATTCGCCGGAAAGCAGTGTGCTTAATGTCTGCTTGTCAAGCTCGGCAGCAAACTCTTTAACGCTTGACTGACACTCTTCGAGCATATCGAGGTCTTCTTCCTCGTCCGAAAGCTCAATCATTGTGAGCGTATCGTCAAAGGAAGCGGCAAGATTTTCATACTTTGAAATTTTATTTTTTAGGAAAGCGATTTTTTGCAGAACGACCTGAGTAGAGCCGATATCGTCCCAGAAACCATCCTCTGCGGTTTTAGCTTCAAGCTCGGCAACTTCCTTTTTCATATTTTCAAGTCCGAGAGCTTCGCCAAGCTCCTTTAATTTATCTTTGTATTCGAGCAAATTCAGTCTTAATTCTTCAAACTGTATCATTGACAGTCACACGGTACGGGTAATTTATACAGATTTTCGTACCATTTCCTTTCGTAGTATTCTATGCAGACATAGTTTTACCAATTGATTATACAGTAAAAATCGCATAATGTAAAGAAAAGATTTAAAAGTTTATATTAAATTTGTTAAAATTTCAGCTACAATAATATTATAACCTGTGTTATAATAATTAAAGTGAAAAAATATAGGTTGTATGGTGGGAGCTTGCCGCCATTAATAAATCCTAATCAGAGGTTGAAATATGCAGTATAAAAATGCTATTTGCGACGGCTGTTCAAAGCCGCTTGACAATGAAGAAGATATAGTGGTCTGTCCCGTCTGCGGAACTCCCCAGCACAGGGAATGTTACTCAAAAGAGGGCAAATGCGTAAACGAAGCTAAGCACTCCGAGGGGTTTGTGTGGCAGAAACCGGAGCCTGTGGAAACGGAAAATTCCGCCCTGCCGCCGGAGAACGGCATAGAGGAAAAAAAGCCTGTGCCTATCATAATAAGTCCACAGAATGTAGGCGAGCTTGACAGAGTTTTTCTTGACGGAGTCGGCAGTAATCCTGACGAGGAGATCTGCGGCGGAGTCAAAGTTCGCGACGCAGCGTTCTTTATTCAGAACGGAGCTAAGAAATATATTAGAAAATTTAAAAAAATTAAAAATATTTCGTGGAACTGGGGTGCGTTTTTCTTCGCTCCGTACTGGTTCTTTTACAGGAAGCTTTACAAGCTCGGCTTTGTTTTCCTGAGTCTTATAATTGCGGCTACCGTTATGGTAAGTCCCATCTCTCAAAAGGCAAGCAGCGAAAGCGAAACATTATATAATTATATTTCGAGCAACGAGATTGTCGAGTTGCAGAAAGAATACTCGGAAAATCCGAATGATGAAGCCGTTGCTGCAAAAATGACCGAGGCGACCGAAAAAATGTATACGCTCGCGGAGAGTATGATTAAATATTCCTCGATAGTTTTTGCCGTAACATTTCTGATACCGAATACCGTTGCGGCTCTGATTGCCGACACGCAGTACAGAAAGAAAATGTCGGATACCGTAAAGCTTGCAAGAGGGATATCCTCCAAAGGTCAGTCCGAAACAGCGAGATTTACCCTGCTGAAACGCGGCGGAGTGTCCTTTACGGCGGCGCTCGCAAGCATTGTTGCGGGAATGTATATGCCGAGTCTGCTGCTTATGCTTGCACAGGCTTTGGCGCGGTGATAAAACAGAATAAGGTTTAGTTTTTGTCGGAATTTAACAGCGAAGACGAAAAATTTGGGGGATGGCAATGGAGATTACCGATATTTTAGGTCTGCTCGGCGGACTTGCCCTGTTCCTGTACGGTATGCGTATGATGAGTGACGGACTTGAAGACGCAGCCGGAAACCGAATGAAACAAATACTTGAGCGGCTGACATCAAACCGCTTTTTGGGCGTTGCCGTCGGCGCGGGTATTACCGCGGTTATTCAATCCTCGTCTGCGACAACCGTTATGGTAGTCGGATTTGTCAATTCCGGCATAATGACGCTCAGCCAGGCGGTCTGGATAATTATGGGCGCAAACATCGGTACTACGATAACAGGTCAGCTTATTGCTCTTGATGTCGGTATGCTTGCTCCGCTTTTCGCGTTCATCGGAGTTGCGATGATAGTATTCCTGAAAGCGCCGAAAACGCATTGCGTCGGCAAGATACTTGCAGGTCTCGGCATAATCTTTATCGGTATGGATATGATGGGCTCGGCAACATTGCCGTTGCAGCAGTCGGAAGTCTTCGTTTCTCTTATGACGAAGTTTTCAAATCCCCTTATCGGTATTTTGGCAGGAGCGGTATTTACCGCGGTTATTCAGTCGTCGTCTGCTTCGGTAGGAATACTTCAAACTCTCGCGACATCGGGACTTATCAGCTTTCCAAATGCCGTTTATGTGCTTTTCGGTCAGAATATCGGTACCTGCGTAACGGCTTTGATAGCTTCTGTCGGCGCTAACCGAAGCGCAAAGAGAACTACGATTATACACTTGCTTTTCAATATAATAGGAACAGTCGTTTTCACGGTACTGTGTCTCTCATTGCCGATTGCGGAGCTTGTCGGAGGTATAACTCCGGGCGAGCCTGCGAAACAGATTGCGAATATGCATACGATATTTAATATAGCTTCAACTCTGTTGCTTCTGCCTTTCGGCAATTATATGGCGAAGTTTGCCGAGAGAATTTTCCCGGACAAGGCTTCGGCTTCTAACGAACCTCGCTCTATCGCCGCGCTCAACGAGGAATACAGACGGAATATAACCCACCTCGGCGCGTCGGCCATACACACCGATTTGCTTCAAAAGGAAATTTCGGAAATGGTTGCTCTTGCGGCAAAGAATGCGGACGATTGTTTCAGATGTATCCTTGAAAGGGATTCTTCGAGGCTCCCCGGCATAACCGAAGCGGAAGAAAAAATAGATTGTATGAACAATGAAATATCGCAGTATATTTCAAAAATCCTGATTCACAACAACAGTAAGGACAGCGTATCGGACATCGAGGATTATTTCCTGATAACCGGCAATGCAGAGAGAATCAGCGACCACGCTATGAACATCGGCGGATATATTAAGGTTATAGAGCGCAAAAATATAAAATTCTCCGAGCAGGCTATTGATGAAATAGAAAATATGCGTGAAACCGTACAGAGCGTTTTGGGCAAAGCAATGAATCCCGGCGGAGATATATATAATTGGCTTTCGGATATATCTGAAATGGAGCAGAAAATTGACGATATGACCGCCGCTTTCCGCGAAAATCATCTTGACAGAATGCGTAAAGGAGTATGCTCCGAGGAGTCATGCGTACTGTTTTCCGAGCTTTTGACAGACTTTGAAAGACTCGGTGACCATACGCTTAATATAGCTCAGGCTTATGCCGATATTTATTTGAGAAAATAAATATTTTTTGCAATTACTATTGAAATTTTTAGGTATATGCGATAAACTTTTACAGGAATAAGCAAATATGAAATTATTATAAGGAAAAAGGAGTTTTAATTATGAAGATCAAAAAGGCTATTATACCGGCGGCAGGTCTCGGAACGAGGGTGCTTCCGGCGTCGAAAGCAGTTCCCAAGGAGATGCTGAATATTGTCGATAAACCGGCTATTCAGTACATAGTTGAAGAAGCGGCTGCTGCCGGAATCGAGGATATTCTCATCATCACCAACAGAGGTAAGGGCGTTATCGAGGATCACTTTGACCACAGCTACGAGCTTGAAGATAAGCTTTCAAAGAATCCGTCAAAGAAGGCTCTTTACGAGGATGTTCTCAAATGCTCTAATATTGCAAATATCTACTTCGTTCGTCAGAAAGAGACAAAGGGACTCGGCCACGCTATTATGTGCGCCAAGAATTTTGTCGGTAACGAGCCGTTTGCAATACTCTACGGCGATGATGTTATCATCAACAACGAGTATCCTGTAACAAAGCAGCTCGTCGATGTTTATGAAAAGACAGGCAAGGGCGTAGTAGGCGTTAAGGAAGTTCCGAGAAAGGATGTTTCCAAGTATTGCTCTCTCGATGTTACACCCTGCTCCGACGACGGTAAGCTTATGGATGTCCATAACATAATAGAGAAGCCGACCGATGATCAGATTATGTCCTGTTACTCCATTCTCGGCAGAGTTGTCGCACCTCCATGCGTATTCGATTATCTTGCAGAGGATTTGGCAAACACTCCGGAGGGAGAGGAACTTTTCTTCACCGATACTCTTACAAGACTCGGCAAGGAAGACAATCTTCTTGCTCTTGACTTCGACGGAACCCGTTACGATATGGGCAACAAGCTCGGCATTATGAAAGCTAACTGCGAGGTTGCGCTTTCACATAAAGAAATAGGAGAGGACTTCAAGGCATACATCAAGGATTTGGCTTCGAAACTTTAATAAATGACAATAGATGAAATAAAGCAAACGGAATTTACGGGTGCTTCGGTTTTTATGCCGGTATATGACGAGATTGACTCGGTTTTCAGGGCGGTTGAAATTATACTTTCAACCTGCGACAAGAGAGACATTACCGAGATAATCCTCATAATTTCAAAGCAGGGCGGAGAGCTTCACCGTTTGAAGCTCGAACCGCTCAAAGAGAAATATCCTGATGTGAAATTTAAAATTTTTGTGCAATCCCAAAACGGAGTCGGCGGCGCTTCGCGAGAAGCGATAGAAGTGTCCGACGGCTCTCATCTGATTTCCATAGCGGCGGATTTTCAGTTCGATCCGATTTGTGTTTCACAGCTCATAGAGTGCAGCAAAGCTCAGCCGGACAAGGTGTTTACAACTTCAAGATGGCTGATTAAGCATAATTTTGCAGGCTACTCCAAGGTAAAGAAAGTTTTTAATTTCCTCGGACAGAGGTTTATATCCTTGCTTTACGGCGTTCGCCTGACAGATGTGACGACGCCGGTTCAGAGCTGTCCTACGATTTATTACAGACATCTTATTCTTGAAAGGGACGATTTTTCGTTTTTTGTTGAGGTTTCGCTCAAACTTTTGAGATTCGGTGCGGAGTTTAAGGAGATTCCGGTAAAATTTTATCCGAGAAAAGAGGGACGCTCCAACAACTCTTTCATAGAAACGATGAAATTCCTGCCCGTTACAGTTCACACAAGACTGATGAATAAAAATAAAATCATAAAATAAGCAAGTTTTTTCGGCGGCTTTGTAATTGACCTTTACAAAACCGCCGACTTGTTATATTATAGAGTTGCAGATTTTAATGCAGGTGTTTTTATGAACGATTCCGTGACTTCAAACAGAATACAAAAGTGGGATATATTAAAAGCCGAGCTGATTTTTCTTGTTATTTTGGGGCATCTCGTGGATGTCTTTACAGAGGAGTATGCCGCGGCAAGGTCAATTTTTATTTTCATTTACACTTTTCATATGCCGCTTTTTATGTTTGTATCAGGTCTTTTTTCAAAAAGAATGATTGAGCAAAAGCGTTTTGACAGAATTTTCGGTTATTTCTCGGTTTTTGTCTTTGATATGCTCCTGCGGCTTCTTATGTATCACGGAGAGAGCAGCGATTTGTTTTCGACCACCTCCGCGCCGTGGTATATGTTGGCTATGATTATGTGCGCTCTTATGACGATGTTTTTCAAGCGGTTTTCACCGGCTTATGTTTTGTGCTTCGCGGTTGTTTTTGCCTGCTTACTTGGCTATAATACGGGTGAAATGGAGCTTTTTGCGTTTTCAAGGTCTGTCGTTTTCTTCCCGTTCTACTTCCTCGGATATATCTGCGACCGTGAAAAGCTTGAAGCTTTCTGCTCCGGGAAAATCAAAAAAATTGTCGCGGCAGTTCTTATAACCGTGCTTGCGGTTGTTGCGTTTGTTTTTATTGATAAAGTTTATTGGCTGCGCCTGCTCCTTACTGCTCATTCACCGTACGAAGTTCTCGGAGCGGTAAGCTGCCGATACGGGTTCTTTATAAGACTTGCGTATTATCTCGTCGCTTCGGTTGCGGGACTGTGCGTTATAGTCCTGACTCCGAATTCTACCAAAATCAAGACTGTAACAAGAATCGGACAACGAACCTTGGCTATATATGTTTTTCAGGAAATTATGTGGGCAGCCTATCTGAAATTAAATATTAAAGGCTTGCTTGAATACTTCTTTCACGGTTACGCGGTATGGTTTACAATACCAATAGCCGCCGTCGGAGTAATCGTTATGTCGTTTGGCATTTTTGATAAAATAGTTAAAAAAATTTATAATGTACCGATGAAAAAACAGTCGGAATAAAAGGAGATTTTTTATGAAAAGACAGTTGATAGGCGGAGTTGTTGACGCTCCGGTAATAATTCACGGATGTTGGAGAACAGGCGGATTGACGCAGAAGCAAAGCGACGAGCTTTTAATGACTGCCGTTGAGAACGGAATTGATTACATAGATACCGCCGATATTTACGGAGGCGGAAATTCCGAGAAGCTGCTCGGTCAGTCGGTTAAAAACTGCATTGACAGGGAAAAAATTAAAATCCAGACAAAATGCGCCATACATGACGGACTGTACGATTTTTCTTACGAATATATCATAAAGGCGGTTGACGCGAGCCTGAAACGCCTTGATACGGAGTATATCGACACCCTGATTCTTCACCGTCCCGACGCGCTTATGGAGCCGGAGGAGGTTGCGCGGGCTTTTGAAAAGCTCATTTCGGAGGGTAAAGTGCGCCATTTCGGAGTCAGCAACCATTCGTCGTATCAAATGCGCCTTTTGCAAAAATATGTTCCTGTGAAGCTCATTACAAATCAGCTTCAATTTTCCGTAACAAATTCAAGTATGATTGACTTCGGAATGAATGTAAATGTTGAGCATGAGCCTGCAACCGACCGCGACGGCGGAATCCTCGACTACTGCCGCCTGAATGATATTACAATTCAGGCGTGGTCGCCGCTCCAATACGGAATTTTTGAGGGTTGCTTTATCGGAAGCGAAAAGTATCCTCAGCTTAACGCCGCGCTGCAAAAATTTGCCGACGAACATTCTATAACAAAGGCCGCCGCCGCTTTTGCGTGGATTTTGCGCCATCCTGCCAAAATTCAGCCCGTTTGCGGCTCTACCAACCCTCAGCACCTAAAAGAAATCTGCGCCGCCGCAGATGTTGAGATGACGAGAGCGGAGTGGTACGAAATTTATAAAAGCGCAGGCAACAGGATTTTATAAAATTGTCGGTATAATATTTACATTTAACTCGTAAAATGGTAAAATATAGATATTCTATGATTTGCAAACCGGAGGAATTCAAAATGGATATTCGTATTTTTAATGACGCTGAGGAAATCGGAGTTGCCGCGGCGGAGCTTTACAGAGAGCTTCTTACCGAGAAGCCGAATGCGGTTCTCGGACTTGCAACAGGAGCGACTCCCGTTCCTACATATAAAAATTTGATAAAGCTCTGCAACGAGGGCAAAATCAGCTTTAAGGATGTTACCACCTTTAACCTTGACGAGTATTGCGACCTCGACAAGAACGATAAGAACAGCTACTACACCTTTATGCATGAAAATCTTTTCAACAGCATTGATATTATGGAGGAGAATGTGAATTTCCTCGACGGCAATACTGCCGATTGCGACGCCGAGAGCAAGCGATATGCCGAGGCTATCAAGGCTGCGGGCGGAATCGACTTACAGCTCCTCGGAATCGGCACAAACGGACATATTGCTTTTAACGAGCCTGCCGACAAGTTTACCGACGAAGCTTTCAAGGTTACTCTCACTCAAAGTACGATAAACTCAAATCAAAAGTATTTCGGAGATGTTCCGATGCCGAGATACGCTATGACTATGGGCATCGGCTCAATAATGCGCTCAAAGAAAATTCTGCTTATCGCAACGGGCGAGTCCAAGGCTAATGCGATAAAGGCTTTGATTTCGGGCAATGTTACCCCGCAGATTCCGTGTTCGATACTCAACGAGCATCCCGATACCGTAATTATGCTCGACAAGGAGGCCGCGAGCCTGATTAAATAAAATTTAAAAGTTGGTGAACTTATGTCAAAGTCAAAGAAACAAACGCTCACTTTCGGTAAGGCGCTGATGTACGGCCTCGGAATTTTCGGAGTTCAGTTCTTCATCGGCTATGTCAATTCGTACCAATCTCAGTTCTACACAAGTATTTTCGGCGCTGATTTGATGATTTGCGCTGTGATTATACTTGTCAGCAAGGTGATAAGCTCTTTTGCCGATCCTATTATCGGAAACATAATCGACAACAGTCACTTTAAATCGGGCAAGATGCTTCCGTTTGTCAGGATAAGCGCTCTGCCGCTTGCACTTATGACAACGCTGCTTTTTGTAAAAATACCGTTTGCAAACAGCTTCCTTATGTACGCTTACATAACGGTCACTACCGTGCTGTGGAATATCTGTATGTCGTTTGCGGATATCCCGTCGCAGGGTATGCTTGCTTTGCTCAGCTCCGATTCGGGCGAGAAGAGTATGGCGGCAGGTATCTCAAACACTATGAGGACGATAGCGCTCGGCGCTCCCGGAGTTGTCGTTCCGCTCGCTTGTATATTGACCGGCTCTGCCGAAATTACAGAGAAAGAATATCTTATCGCGGCGGTTATAATAGATGTCGTCGGTCTGCTTCTCTATCTCGGAATCACAAGAGGTTCAAAAGAGGTTGTTCAGTCCCCTCCGCAGAAGATGTCGTTCAAAGATATGTTTGACGAGCTTAAAAACAACCGTATGCTTTTGATAGTATTCCTGATATATATGCTCGGATTCGGCAGGAATATGGCTATGGGCATAGGAGTTCAGACTGCGGCGGTGCTTTTTGATGTTGTTAAGTTTGACATCGGTTCTTTACACATTGAGCTTGCAGGTGAAAATCTCTCGATAGTTCTCGGTATGGCGAGCGCGGTTGCCGCAATGATTTCTATTGTTGTTGCGCCGATTATCAACTCTAAGCTCGGTGAGAAGAAAACTTACCTCGCTTTCGGCGTTTACGGTACGGTTACGAGCGTTGTCTGCTATCTGCTGTTTGTTTTCGGCGGCGAAGCTTTCCGCTCGTTTACGGCGATTATGCTTTATCAGTTCATAATCGGATTTATGTTCGGTACACACGGCTATTCGCCTATGGTTATGCTCAGCGATACCGTTGACTATCAGGAAATGATAACCGGCAGACGAACCGAAGGTATCCAGTATTCCGTTCTGAGCCTCGGAATAAAGCTGTCCAATGCTATCAGCGTTGCCGGCGGAATTTTCATAGTTGGTCTTTCGGGATATCAGGGAACTATGACCTATGCCGATGTTACTCCTTCTATGCAGAATACGGTTACACTTGCGTACTGGCTCATTCCCGGCATATGCGTTGCCCTGAGCTGCATACCCGTCCTCTTCTACAAAATAGACGCCAATGTAAAAGCTCAGATTGATGACTATAAAAAGAACAAGGTTGATGTTCTGTAAAATTTGACAAGATACAAAAGCAAACACTTCATTCCAAAAAAATAATCCACTCGAAAAAGAAATTTCCGTTCTTCTTCGAGTGGTTTTTGTCTTATATCGCAACAAACAGGGAATTTGTGCGATTTATCTTAAATTCAGTATTTTTTGTATCAGCTCGTAGGTTACCGTGCAGTCCGACAATGCCCTGTGAGAAACGCCCTCTATGCCGAAATAATCCTTTAAATAGGAGAGCTTGTGACATTTTAACTGCGGCAGAGCTTCCCGTGAAAGTTTCAGGGTATCAAGCGTTTTGTTAGACGGAGTGAAGCCGAAATTAAGCTGAGCCTGATGCGAGATGAACCGCATATCAAAACCGATATTGTGACCGACTATAACCCTATCCTCGGCGAAGTCAAAAAATCGGCAAAGCACAGATGAAATATCGTCCGCGTCTTTGAGCATAGAGTTATCAATTCCGGTAAGATTCACTATGAAAGGATCAATGATTTTTGAAGTATATACAAGCTCCGAAAAGCTGTCCGCTATTTCGCCGCCGTCGATTTTAAGAGCGGAAATCTCGATAATATCATTGGTTGAGCAGTTGATACCGGTGGTTTCGATATCCACTACCGCGTAATCTGTCAAAGCTCTGAACTCCTGCTCGATTTTCATTTTGCTCCCTCCGGCTTTCTGCTGTTATTGCTATAATTATATAGCATACGACAACAAAATTCAACAAATTTGTTGACACAAAACTTTGCGTAAATTATAATTGTTTTATCATACACAAAGGGGGATTACATTGAAAACTACAATGGCAGGAATACTCGGAAACCTCATAAAACAGGTCAAGGGTAAAATCGTAACCGATACTATGAATATTCCCGAATGGGAGAGCCGTACGGGTAAGCATATCGAACCAGGCAAGTTCGTTTATGACGACGGACTCGAAACTATAAGAATTAACGACCGCTGGAATGCGGGTTATGACGATACAAGATGGTTCTCGGCTCAGGCGGTAATTCCGCAGAGCATGGAGGGTAAAAAGCTCTATCTGCGACTGAACTTCGGCGGCGAAGCTCTCGTCAGAATCGGAGGCAAGATAGTCGGCGCTATCAGCATGGGTGAAAATTGGACGGATCGCGACCTTATTCTGATTGATGAATTAAAGGCAGGCGACAAGCTCGATATCGAGGTGGAAGCGACCGTAAACAACGGTGTTTTCTGCGACTACGCTATGGCGGGCCAAAAATACCTCACATATACCGTAGAAACCGCACGGATAGACGCTATTCACGAGGAAACAGAGCAGTATTACTTTGATTTGAACTGCGCTTTTGAATCGCTTGAACAGATAGAAGATAAGGTTATATATGAAAGAGTATATACGGCGATAGACGAATCGCTGCATTGCCTTGACTTCGACTTTGATGGCGAAGTTTTTTACTCAACCGTTCCCGCGGCAAGAAAGAAGCTTAACGATATGCTTAACGCTATCCCTGACGCTAAGCAGGGCGAGATTTGTATGCTCGGACACAGTCATCTTGATGTCGCATGGCTGTGGACAACGAGAGAACTTGTACGCAAGACGGCGAGAACTTTCAGCAACAATCTGGCGCTTATCAAAAAATATCCTGACTTTAAATTCACTCAGAGTCAGGCAATAGTGTATGATTATATGAAAAAATACTATCCCGATATTTTCGAGGAAGTAAAGCAGGAAGTAAAAGCCGGTAGATGGGAAATAGTCGGCAACGCGTGGGTTGAGGCCGACACAAACCTTGCAAGTGGCGAATCGCTAATCCGTCAGCTTCTTTACGGCAGAGAATTCTTTATGAAAGAATTCGGCGTCTGCTCCGATACATACTGGCTGCCCGACTGCTTCGGTTTTACCTGGGCGCTGCCGCAGATAATCAAGCGCTCCGGTATGAAATATTTTTATACTGCCAAGCTCTATTATAACGCTACGCATAAATTCCCGTATTCGGTATTTAACTGGAAATCTCACAGCGGCGACGAGGTAATTGCCTGCGTTCAGCAGCAGCATTACGAGGGAGAATATAACGCTGCTTATATACGCGATTGCTGGGAACGCAGCAATCAGGAGGACATTACTTCAAAAGCGGTAGGCTGCTTCGGCTACGGCGACGGCGGCGGCGGTTGCACCGTTACAATGGTTGAAAATTCCAAGCGTTTCGAGAATATGCCCGGTATGCCCAAGGCTCGCAACACCTTTGCACGGGATTTCTTTGATGGTATGGAGCAGTATAAGGACGAGCTTCCGACCTTTAACGATGAGATGTACTACGAAAATCATCGCGGTACTTTCACAAGTCAGGCGTTTATCAAGAAGAATAACCGCAGAGGCGAGTTTATGTTCAGAAACGCTGAATTTGTAAATGTGCTCAGCTCTCTTGTTTTCGGCTCCGAATATCCGGGCGAGGAAATGGAAAAGGGTTGGAAAATACTTCTTACCAATCAGTTCCACGATATTCTTCCCGGAACATCTATCCATGAAGCTATGGAAATGACAAGGCAGGAATATGCCGAGATGAACGAGATCGGCGGCGAACTTATCGGTTCTGCGATGAATACGCTGAATTCTCAGATAACCGTTGACGGAAATGGCGTCATAGTCTGGAATATGAATTCGATGCCGCAGAGCGGAATTGTCAGCGCAGAGCTTCCGTTTGATTGCGGTTCGCTCACGGCAGCCGACGGAAAACTCTGCAAATTCACCAAGGACGGCAGAAAGATTACATTCATTGCCGAAGATGTACCGCCTATGGGATATGCCGTTTTCAAAGCGGTCGAAAGCGCGGCAGAAAGCGAAAAGGTTACCGCAAAGAAAAATCTGCTTGAAAACTCCAAGCTGAGAGTCGAGCTTGACGAGAACGGAAATATAGAAAGACTTTATGATAAAGTGAACGACAGAGAAGTTCTGACCGGCAAGGGCAATCGTCTCTGCATTTTCCAGGATAAGCCGATTCACGAGAGCGCATGGAACCTCGAACTTAACTATCAGAAAAAGCGTTGGGATATCGACAAAGCCGACAGCGTAGAGGTTATCGAAGCGAGCGAAGTCCGCGGAGTTGTCCGTACAGTTCGCACTTTCAACAAGTCTGTTATAACACAGGATATAATTCTTCGCGCCGACGCCGATTATGTTGATTTTGATACAAGCGTTGATTGGCACGAAACCGAAAAGGTGCTCAAAGCCGAATTCCCGGTAAGCGTTAAGAATAATTATGCAAACTACGAGATAGCTCACGGCTCGATAAGCCGCCCGACTCATTGGAACTATTCGACCGACCTCGTAAGATTTGAGGTTTGCGGCCATAAATGGGCAGACCTTTCGGAGGGCGACTACGGAGTAAGTATAATTAACGACTGTAAGTACGGCTATGACATTAAGGACAGCCGTATGCGAATAACCTTGATGCGCGCTCCGATTTGCCCCGATCCGGTCGGCGACAAGGGCGTAAACACCTTCGTTTACAGACTGTATCCTCATGCCGGCAGTTGGGAGCAGGCAGATACCGTAAAGTATGCTTTTGAGCTGAATCAGCCTCTCAAAGGCTTTGCCGCAGAGAATCAGAGCGGCTCGCTTCCCGAATCACATTCGTTTATCACGGTTAACCGAGAGGAAGTAATCATTGACGCAGTTAAACCGGCTCAGGACGGCAACGGAATCATTATCCGTATGTATGAATCGGAGAATAAGCGCGGCAATGTAGAAGTCAAGCTCGGCTTCGGAAAATTCAGCAAGGTTGTCGAATGTAACCTTATGGAAGTCGATGAGAACGAAATTCCGTTTAACGGTAATTCATTTAACCTCTTCATCACTCCGAATCAGGTTCGTACTTTCAGGCTTATTCCCTGATTTTCGGTTCACCTCACATAAAAACCAGGGCGCTGTAAAAAAACGAAAGTTTTTTACAGCGCCTTTTAAGGTGATGGGAAAAAAAGATGAAGAACGGACAAACTGAGCAAAATCAAGACTTTCGTCTTGATTTTGTCTGCCCGACGGCGTACAAAGGTACGCCGAGTGGCGAAGTTTGTTCGTAGTATAAAACATAAAATATTTACATTTTACACTTTAATGTAATTTTATGGGGTTCTTACGGTTTTCCATACCGAAGAATCCCCTTGTATTATACGGTTTTATACGGTCTTCGCTTTTTTTACATCCCCTTTTATTATTTTTTCTTTATTTTTTCCCAATATTCCTTTGCCGCCTGTTCGTTTTTATTTTGTCCGTATTCGTAATAAACTGCGTCTTTCAGAGCGTCGGGAAGATATTGCTGTTGAACCCAATGGTTAGGGTAATCGTGGGGGTAATCATAAAACTGTCCTTTATTCTGATTATCCTCGCCGTCATAATGCATATTTTGAAGTTGGCGCGGTATCGGTCCGCTTTTTCCCTTTTTTACATCAGCCATAGCGGCGTTTATTGCGTTGTATGCCGAATTCGATTTAGGCGCATTGCATACAAGCACAACCGCGTCTGCAAGCGGAATCCTTGCTTCGGGAAGTCCTACCGACATGGCGATATCGACGGCGGCCTTTACTATCGGCAATATCATAGGATATGCAAGTCCTACATCTTCGCTTGCACACACCATCAGCCGTCGGCAGGCGGAGGGAAGATCCCCGGCGTCAAGCAGCCGTGCAAGATAGTGGAGAGCGGCGTTTGGATCAGAACCTCTCATTGATTTCTGATAAGCAGAGACGATATCGTAATGCTCGTCGCCGTCACGATCATATTTCATTGCGCTGCGCTGTGTCAGAGCTTTTGCCGTTTCCGGCGTAATTTCAATATTTCCGTGCAAATCGGGCTTGGTAGAAAGCACGCACAGTTCAACGGAATTCATGGCTTTCCTGACATCGCCGCCACAGGCGAACGCTATATGCTTTATTGCTTGCTCGTTGACCGTAATTTTTACTTGATTTTTATTTTCAAGATATCCGAAAGCGCGTTTTATGGCAGGGGTTATTTCCTCAGGCGAAACCGATTTGAATTCAAAAACAGTTGAACGGCTGAGAATTGCGTTGTAAACATAAAAATACGGATTTTCGGTGGTGGACGCGATAAGCGTTATTGAGCCGTCCTCTATAAATTCAAGCAGGGTTTGCTGCTGCTTTTTATTGAAATACTGTATCTCGTCAAGGTAGAGCAGGATACCGTTCTGAGCTTCAAAGGTGTCGAGCTTTGAAATCACGGCTTTTATATCCGCTGTGCCGGCGGTTGTTCCGTTGAGCTTACAGAGCTTACGGTTTGTGGTTTTTGCGATTATGGAAGCGACTGTTGTTTTTCCCGTGCCTGACGGCCCGTAAAAAATCATATTCGGCAGAGTGCCGGATTCTATTATATTTCGCAGAGGTTTGCCTTCGCCTATCAGATGAGTCTGGCCGACAACATCGTCAAGAGTGCTTGGACGGATTTCCTGCGCCAATGGCTCGGACACAATTCTCACCTCGATTTATCGTGAATTTCGGTATATATTATATATCAAATGTCGCGCCTTTACAAGTATATTTCCAACTTTAAACAAGTATATTTCCAACTTTAAATATTACTTGCTTTTAGTATCTTATTGTGATATAATTAAAAAGATTTTGGAATAGGGGCATATGTTGGATGAAAAAGAAAGATAAAATAAATAAAATGAAGTCTTTCCCCGATTTTGTCACGGTAAAGGATATTGTCGCTTACGGTGCAAAAAACGGAGGAGATAAAAAACAATTTATGTATACCGATCTCGGCAAAAAGGTTGCGACAAAAACCTTTAACGAGGTCTGGTATGACTCTACCGGAATGGGACAGTATCTTTATTCCAAAGGTATGAGGAACAAGAAAGTAGCTATTCTCGGTGAGAACAGCTATTATTGGATTGCTTGTTACTATGCCGTGGTAACGGGCAGAATAGTTGCGGTTCCTCTTGATCCGAAGCTTCCGACAGCCGACCTTGCGGATATACTTATCAGAAGCGGCTGTGAAGGACTTATTTACAGCGATGATTTTGCGTCCGACGCCGAAGCTTTAAAAAATACACCGGGCGTTGCCGTAAAAGAGTATTTCAGAATGGATGATGTCGAAAATCTCGCTAAGCTCGGCCATGCAGAACTTAAAAAAGGAGCCGAAAGCTATCTTGACGACGAGGTCTTGCCCGACGATCTTGCATTCATCGTATATACATCGGGAACAACCGGTAAGAGTAAGGGCGTTATGCTTACTCAGAAAAATGTTGCAACAGATGTAACCTCTACCTGCCGCGTAATGTGTGCAGAGAACGCTATCGCGTTTCTCCCGTTCCACCATTGCTTCTCATGGGGAAGCGCTCTCTTTGCGAGCTGTGTATTCACGGAGTGGGGATATATATGTCCGAGCCTGAGAACCCTTGAAAAAGATATCAAGGATTATCACCCTCAGAATTTCTCGGCAGTTCCGCTTGCCGTCGAAACTATTTATAAAAAAATATGGTTTACGGTAAAGAAGCAGGGCAAGGAAGAAATACTTAAAAAAGGACTTAAAATCAGCAAGTTCCTTTTGAAATTCGGCATAGATATCAGGCGTAAAATTTTCAAAGAGGTTATCGACAATCTCGGCGGCAATCTTGAAGTCATAATTTGCGGCGGCGCATACCTCGACACCAAGTATGAGCAGGGGTTGACCGATCTCGGAATTCAGATTATAAACGGATACGGAATCTCGGAGTGTTCCCCGATAGTTACCGTTAATCGTATTGATAATTATAAATTCGGCAGCGTAGGTTTGCCTATCCCGTGCAACGAGGTTAAAATCAACGAGCCTGACGCAGACGGCGTCGGTGAGATTTATGTCCGCGGAACTAATGTTATGAAGGGCTACTACAACGATCCCGAATCTACTGCGGAAGCGTTTGACGGCGACTGGTTCAAGACGGGCGACTTCGGCAGACTCGACGAAGACGGATTCCTCTTCTTTGTCGGCAGGAAGAAAAATCTCATAGTTCTTTCAAACGGTAAAAATGTTTCTCCGGAGGAGCTTGAAGATAAGCTCATTTCCATAGATTATGTAAAGGAAGTTGTTGTCTACGGCGAAAACGATATGATAACGGCCGAATTCTTCCTTGATACGGTTTTGGAGCCTGAGGCTGAAAAGAAGATTAAATCCGATGTTAATAACCTTAACAAGCAGCTTCCGGGATATAAGCGTATCGCAAAAATAAAAACCCGCGATTCGGAATTCCCGAAGACTACGACTCTCAAAATACGAAGGAATTATAAAAATTAAGAAATACAAAATAAATATAATATAAACAATATGGTATTATAATTTCAAACGGCTTATTGCAATTTATTTTGCATAATATAACAGCGATTAATTAAGTGGAGGAATTTTATATGGGTAAGAAAGTCAACATTCCTGCTATACCGGAGCTTCAAACCGTTAAAGAGATAGTTGCTTACGGTGCTGAACATGGCAAGGATAAAAAGCAGTATATGTATATGAATCTCCAAAATGAAGTTTGCACAAAAACTTTCAATGAGGTTTGGTACGATACTACCGGACTCGGTCAGTATCTTTATAAAATCGGTATGAGAGGCAAAAAGGTCGCAATAGTCAGCGAAAACAGCTATAATTGGGTTGCGGCTTATTACTCGATTATTACAGGAAAAATGACTGCGGTTCCTCTCGATCCCAAGCTCCCGTATGAAGATATAGCGCAGCTTATTGCTCACAGCGAATGTGAAGCGGTTTATTACAGCGATGAATTTGCACCGGCTATGGATGTTGTTAAAAAGACTCCCGGCGTTATTGTTAAAGAATATATAAGACTTGACGATATGGACAATCTTGTAAAAATCGGACATTCCGAGGTTGAAAACGGCGCGGAGAATTATCTTGACGATGAGGTTTTGCCCGAAGACCTTGCATTTATAGTTTACACATCGGGAACTACCGGCAAGAGCAAGGGCGTTATGCTTACTCAGAATAATGTCGCGTCCGATGTTATAGCTTCGCTGAAAGTTATGACAGGCGGCCACGCTATCGGATTTTTACCGCTTCATCATTGCTTCTCGTGGGTAGGCGCTCTGTTTACAGGCTGTATGCTTACCGAGTGGGGATATATTTGCCGCAGCCTTAAAGATATCCAGAAAGATATGGAAACATATCATCCGCAGAATTTCTCGGCTGTTCCGCTTGCCGTTGAAACTATATATAAAAAGATTTGGTACACCGCCAAAAAGACCGGCAGAGAGGAAGTTCTCAAAAAAGGTCTTAAAATCAGCAATTTCCTTATGAAGCTCGGAATTGACAAGAGAAGAAAGCTGTTTAAGCAGATTATCGACGGTCTCGGCGGCGAGCTTGAAATTATCGTTTGCGGCGGAGCTTATCTTGACGAGAAATATGAAAAAGGTATGTACGATTTCGGCGTTCAGATAATAAACGGATACGGTATTACCGAGTGTTCTCCCGCAGTTACGGTTAACAGAATTGATAATTACAAAATGGGCAGCGCAGGATTGCCGCTTCCCTGCAACGAAATAAAAATTCATGAACCCGACGAGGACGGCGTGGGCGAAATCTATGTCAGAGGCTCCAATGTTATGAAGGGTTACTACAAAGATCCTGAGGCTACTGCCGAAGTCTTCGACGGCGAATGGTTCAAGACGGGCGACTACGGCAGAATTGACGAGGACGGCTTCCTTTTCTTTGTCGGAAGAAAGAAGAATCTTATCGTCCTTTCCAACGGCAAGAATGTTTCTCCTGAGGAGATAGAGGATAAGCTGTCAACTATCGAATATGTCAAAGAGGTAGTTGTCTACGAGGAGGATAGCTGTATAACAGCCGAATTCTTCCTTGATACGATTTCAACCCCTGACGCCAAGGACAGAATTAAGGCCGATGTCAACGAGATAAACAAGAAGATGCCGCGCTATAAGCAGGTAACGAAAGTAAAAACTCGTGATGTTGAGTTCCCCAAGACAACAACGCTTAAAATACTCAGGAATTACAAATAAGGTAAAATAGTTAAAAGATAAATTAAAAAATAAGCGATAAAGCAGGTGCAATTGTGGATTTTCTACAAAAAACGCCTGCTTTTTTCTAATAAAACTTTTTGAATACTCGGCTATTTTTTTAATTTAGCATTTACGCCGGCACATAATTATGTTATAATCATATAGTATTTATGCTGTAAACGCATAGCACAAAGACGCTGTGAACGCTTCGACGGTTCACGGTTCATCTTGCTGCAAAGGAGGAACAACCAAATGGTAAAAAAAATCAGCAAAATTCCGTTCAGAGGAACACCTGAGCAGGAAGCTCAGCTCCGTGCTGTAATAGATGAGTGTAAGAGTGATAAAAGTCTTCTTATGCATGTTATGCAGCAGGCGCAGGGCATCTACGGTTATCTGCCCATCGAGGTACAGCAGATGATAGCCGACGGTATGGATGTACCGCTTGAAAAGGTTTACGGAGTTTCTACATTTTACGCTCAGTTTGCTCTTTCACCCAAGGGACTTTATAATGTTTCGGTGTGTCTCGGCACGGCGTGTTATGTTAAAGGCTCTCAGGATGTGCTTGATAAAATCTGTGAAAATCTTGGAGTTGAGGCAGGAGAATGTACCGATGACGGTAGATTTTCTGTTGAAGCTTGCAGATGCATAGGCGCATGTGGACTGGCGCCTGTAATGACCGTTAATGACGAAGTTTACGGTAAGCTCACCGCCGATGATGTTGACGGAATTCTCGCAAAGTACAAGGATTGACGCCGAATGAGGGAGCTTTCCTTAAATGTATTAGACATAGCTCAGAACTCAATATCCGCAGGAGCTTCGGTTATTGAAATAGAAGTATTGCGTGACACGGTTAAAAATGAGCTTTTTATAGGAATTTATGATAACGGAAAAGGTATGACTGCCGAACAGGTAGAAAGGGTTAAAGATCCGTTTTTTACAACCAGAACAACGAGAAAGGTTGGTATGGGGATTCCGCTTTTTACCCTTGCCGCACGGCAGACCGGCGGTGACCTTGAAATTCAGTCAGAGCCGGGCAAAGGCACAAAGGTTACGGCTGTATTTAACACGGACAGCGTAGATTTTACGCCTTTGGGAGATATAAATTCCACCGTATGGACTCTTATGACTATGAATACCGACAGGGATTTTGTTTACCGTTTCGGTATAGACGGCAGGGAGTTTACGTTAAAAACCTCCGAGCTTAATGAAATTCTCGGAGGGGTAAAGCTCTCGGAGCCGGAAATTTCCAAGTGGCTCAGGGAGTATCTTGATGAACAAACAGATAATATTTGCGGAGGTGTTAAGTAATGAAAACACTCGAAGAACTTATGGCAATTCGTGACAGAGCTAAGGCGGATATGACCGACAGAGGCGGAGAGGGCGACTCTATAAGGGTTGTTGTAGGTATGGCTACCTGCGGAATTGCAGCGGGAGCAAGACCTGTTCTCAATGCTTTTGTTGACGAGATTGCAAAGAGAAATTTAAGAAATGTAACAGTTACACAGACAGGCTGTATCGGTATGTGCCAGTATGAACCTATCGTTGAGGTAATCAGACCGGGCGAGGAGAAAGTTACTTATGTTAAAATGACTGCCGACAAAGTGCCGACTGTTGTTGCAGACCATATAGTCAACGGCAATCCGGTTGCTGAATATACCGTTGGTGCTGTTGTCAAAGACTAAGGAGGTAAAGCAATGTATCGTTCACACGTTCTGATATGCGGCGGTACCGGCTGCACCTCTTCTCACAGCGCCGAGATATGTGAGGCTCTCGAAGCCGAGCTTAAAGCCAAGGGGCTTGAGAATGAGGTAAAAGTCGTAAAAACCGGTTGCTTCGGACTCTGTGCATTGGGCCCGATTATGATTGTATATCCCGAAGGATGCTTTTACAGCGAAGTAAAGGTCGAGAATGTGCCCGAAATTGTTGAGGAACATCTCTTAAAGGGACGCATCGTTAAGCATCTTCTTTATGACGAGACGGTGCATAAAGACGAGATTAAACCGCTTAAAGAAACTAATTTCTATAAAAAGCAGCATAGAATTGCTCTTAGAAACTGCGGCGTTATTGATCCTGAGAACATAGAAGAGTACATAGCTATGGACGGCTATCAGGCTCTTGCAAAATGCCTTACGGAGATGACTCCCGACGAGGTTATACAGGTCGTTAAGGATTCCGGACTTCGCGGCAGAGGCGGCGGAGGATTCCCGACCGGACTTAAATGGAGCTTTACCGCCAAGAACAGCGCAGACCAAAAGTATGTTGTATGTAATGCAGACGAGGGAGATCCGGGAGCGTTTATGGATCGTTCCGTGCTTGAAGGCGATCCGCATTGCGTACTTGAAGCTATGGCTATCTGCGGTTACGCAACCGGTGCAAGCGAGGGTTATATTTATGTTCGCGCCGAATATCCGATTGCCGTACACAGACTTGAAATCGCTATCAAGCAGGCTCGCGAGAACGGCTTGCTCGGTAAAAATATCTTTAATTCAGGCTTTGATTTTGATATCTTTGTCCGTCTCGGCGCAGGTGCATTCGTCTGCGGCGAAGAAACGGCGCTTATGACTTCTATTGAGGGTAACAGAGGCGAGCCGAGGCCCCGTCCTCCGTATCCTGCCGTTAAGGGACTTTTTGCAAAGCCGACTACTGAAAATAATGTTGAAACCTTTGCAAATATCCCGCAGATTATACTCCACGGCGCGGAATACTTCTCGTCTATGGGTACAGAGAAATCCGCAGGAACAAAGGTATTCGCTCTCGGCGGAAAGATAAACAATACGGGACTTGTCGAGGTGCCGATGGGTACTACGCTCAGAGAGATTATAGAGGATATCGGCGGCGGCGTTCCGAACGGCAAGAAATTCAAAGCGGCTCAGACCGGCGGACCTTCCGGCGGATGTATTCCTGCTTCGCTTATTGATACGCCTATTGATTACGATAATCTTACCGCTATCGGCTGTATGATGGGTTCGGGCGGACTTATTGTAATGGACGAAGACAACTGTATGGTTGATATCGCTAAATTCTTCCTCGATTTCACGGTTGACGAGTCCTGCGGTAAGTGTACTCCCTGCCGTATCGGTACTAAGAGAATGAGAGAGTTGCTCGAAAAGATTACGGATGGTAAAGCAACTCTTGACGACCTTGATGAGCTTGAAACTCTTGCCCATTACATCAAAGAGAACTCACTCTGCGGTTTGGGACAGACAGCGCCCAATCCGGTTCTTGCAACTCTGCGCTTCTTTAAGGACGAATATATCGCTCACATCGTAGATAAGAAATGTCCTGCCGGCGTATGTAAGAAGCTTGTCAGTTACAGCATTGACGCTGATAAGTGTAAGGGCTGTACCGCCTGCGCGAGAAAGTGTCCCGTCGGAGCAATTTCAGGCGCTATCAAGAGTCCGCACAGCATTGATACATCTAAGTGCGTTAAGTGCGGCGTTTGTATGGAAACCTGCCGATTCGGCGCTATTGTTAAGAAATAAGGAGCGTGTCATAAATGGAAATGTTAAATATTAAAATCAATGGCATGCCCCTGAGCGTGCCGAGCGGTTTAACGATTCTCGAAGCTGCCCGCTATGCCGGAATTGAAATACCGACTCTTTGCTACCTTAAAGAAATTAACGAAATCGGTGCTTGCCGTATTTGTATGGTTGAGGTAAAAGGAGCAAGAAGTCTTGTTTCGGCTTGCGTTTACCCGGTAAACGAGGGCATGGAGATTTTTACAAATTCTAATAAAGTCAGAGCTTCAAGAAAGATGACTCTTGAACTTATACTTTCTACTCATAACCGCAAATGTCTTTCCTGCGTAAGAAGCGGAAACTGCGAGCTTCAAAAGCTCTGCAAGGAGTACGGCGTTGATGACGAGGGAAGATTTGACGGAGTAACTCCGAATTACAATTATGACGATTCTATGGCTCATATGGTTAGGGATAACAGCAAGTGTATCCTTTGCCGTCGATGCGTTGCCGCTTGCAACAATCAGGCGATATCGGTAATCGGAGCTAATTCAAGAGGTTTTGATACGAGCATAACTTCGCCGTTTGAAAGGAATATTTCTGAGTTCTCTTGCATATCATGCGGTCAGTGCATCGCTTGCTGTCCGACAGGCGCACTTCGTGAGAAGGACGATACAGACAAGGTTCTTGCCGCTATCGGTGATCCCGACAAGTATGTAGTTGTTCAGACTGCTCCTGCGGTTCGCGCAGCTCTCGGTGAAGAGTTCGGTCTTCCTATCGGAACAAATGTTGAGGGCAAAATGGCGGCAGCTCTTCGCAGACTCGGCTTTGATAAGGTATTCGATACCAACTTCGGTGCAGATCTCACGATTATGGAGGAGTCGCACGAGCTTATTGAGAGAATCACTAACGGCGGCGTTTTGCCGATGATAACCTCATGCTCTCCCGGTTGGATTAAATACTGCGAGTTTTACTATCCCGATCAGCTTGAACATTTGTCAAGCTGTAAATCTCCGCAGCAGATGTTCGGCGCAACCGTAAAGACCTGGTACGCTCAGAAGATGGGAATTGATCCGGCTAAGATTGTTTCCGTCAGCGTAATGCCCTGTACTGCTAAGAAGTTTGAAATCGGCAGAGATGACCAGAATGCTTCGGGTTACAGTGATGTAGATATTTCAATTACCACACGCGAACTTGCAAGAATGATAAAGGGCGCAGGCATTAACTTTAATCTTCTTAATGACGAGGCATTTGACAGCCCTCTCGGAGAGGGTTCGGGAGCAGCGGTAATCTTCGGCGCAACCGGAGGCGTTATGGAAGCTGCCTTGCGTACAGCGGTTGAAACTATTACCGGTCAAACTCTTGACGATGTTGAATTTGCAGAGGTCAGAGGTATGGACGGAGTTAAGGAAGCTGTTTATTCGGCAGGAGACTTGCAGATAAAGGTTGCCGTTGCGAGCGGTACCAAGAATGCGAAAAAGCTTATGGAGCAGGTCAAGAACGGTACATCGGAGTATCAGTTTATAGAGATAATGGCTTGCCCCGGCGGTTGTATAAACGGCGGCGGACAGCCTATTGTTCCGGCAAGCGTTCGCAATTTTGAGGATTACAGGAGCAAGAGAGCTTCTGCTCTCTATAATTCCGACCGCGAGAATCCAAACCGCAAATCTCACAATAATGAGAGTATAAAGCGTATTTATGATGAGTTCTTCGGTGAACCCGGCAGCCATAAGGCTCACGAAATTCTGCATACAAGTTATGTTAAGAGAGAGCTTTATAACAACTAATTAAAACAAAATCGAAAATAGGTTTGCGCGATAATTTCGTGCAAGCCTATTTTGTTGTATTTCAAGGTTGATAATTCGGTAAAAAAGTGGTAGTATATTAAAAATAGACTGTAATTTACCGCAGATAATTATTTCGGATTTTATTAAAGGGTGGAATAAATGAAAAATCTTTTGAAATATTTGAAGCCTTATGTAAAAGAGAGCATACTTGCACCGTTCTTCAAAATGCTTGAAGCAATTTTTGAATTGATGGTTCCACTTGTAATGTCTGCGATTATTGATACCGGAATCAAAAATTCCGATAAGCCGTTCATCTACAAAATGGTGCTTGTCCTTGTTGTGCTTGCATTAGTGGGATTTATAAGCGCGGTCACGGCGCAGTATTTCGCTGCAAAAGCGGCGATGTATTTCGGTAAGGAAGTAAGAAGCGACCTCTTTCGGCACATAAATTCGCTTTCTTACAGCGAGATTGATTCGCTCGGTACATCAACTCTGATAGCTCGACTTACCTCCGATGTAAATCAAGCGCAGACGGCGGTTAATCTTTTCCTGCGTCTATTCCTTCGTTCACCGTTTATTGTCATCGGCGCTACGGTAATGGCGTTTACCGTTGATAAAAAGGTAGCAACGATTTTTGCGGTCAGCGTACCGTTGCTTGCGGTCGTTGTTTTTGCGGTAATGTTCGGTTCCGTTCCGATTTATAAAAGGGTGCAGTCTAAACTTGACAAGGTGCTTAAAATTACCCGAGAGAACCTTTCGGGAGTGAGAGTTGTCCGTGCGTTTAACAGGCAGAAACAGGAAACGGAAGAGTTTGAAGAAAATTCGCTTGAACTTCAGAAATCACAGCTTTACGGCGGCAGAATAATGGCTCTGCTGAATCCGATAACATATGTGATTGTAAATATAGCTATCCTGCTGATAATCTATACGGGCGGCCTGCGCGTAAATACCGGAAATCTTACGCAGGGCGAGGTAGTCGCGCTGATAAATTATATGTCTCAGGTGCTTGTCGAGCTTGTTAAGCTTGCGAATCTTATAATAAATCTCACAAAATCAATGGCGAGCGGCAGCAGAATAAGCGCTGTTCTGTCGGTTGAGCCTACTATACCGGACGGCGAAAAATTTGCAGATAAGGGTGATGATCCTGCCGTAGAATTCGATAATGTAAGCATTGCCTACAACAGATCAAAGGAGAAATCGCTCAGCGGTCTTAATGTTTCCGTTCCGGTTGGAACGACCGTCGGAATTATAGGCGGTACAGGTTCGGGCAAAACTACTCTCGTTAATTTGATACCGCGCTTTTATGATGTTACCGAGGGAAGCGTTAAGGTGAACGGCATTGATGTACGAGAGTGGAATAAAGAAAAACTGCGCGAGAAAATCGGCGTTGTTCCGCAGAAAGCCGTGCTTTTCAGAGGTACGGTAAGGGATAATATGAAGTGGGGCAAGCAGAATGCGAGCGATGATGAAATAACCGAGGCACTCCGCATAGCTCAGGCAGAAGATTTCATCAAGGCGAAGGACGGGCTTGATACCGCTGTTCAGCAGGACGGACGCAACTTCTCAGGCGGACAAAGACAAAGACTGACGATAGCCCGCGCGCTTGTCCGTAAGCCGGAGATACTTATACTTGACGACAGCGCATCGGCGCTTGACTTTGCTACGGACGCCGCGCTTCGCAGAGCGATTCACGCGAGTACGGACGGTATGACGGTATTTATAGTTTCGCAAAGAGCTTCGACCGTTAAAAACGCCGATATGATAATCGTTCTTGACGACGGAGAGATTGCCGGAATCGGAAATCATACGGATTTGTATGAAAACTGCGAGGTTTATCGCGAAATTTGTCTTTCTCAGCTTTACTCGGAGGAGGCGTCGGCAAAATGAAAAAGAAAAGTAAAAGCGTAAACAAGCATACTGTTAAGCGTATGATAGCGCTTGTATCCAAATACAAGTTTTTTGTAATTCTTTCCCTGCTGATGGCGATAATTTCCGTGGCAAGCCAGCTCTATGCTCCGATACTTTTCGGAAATGCAGTCGATCTTATTGTAGGAAAAGGCAATGTCGATTTTGACGGAATTATAAAAATCATCATCAGGACTCTGATAGTTATAGCCGTTACCGCGGTTTCGCAATGGCTTATGAGCATAATTAACAATAATATCACCTACCGCGTTGTCAAGGATGTAAGAGTAAAAGCATTCAGACATTTGCAGAATATGGAGATATCGTATATAGACTCGCATAATCACGGCGATATCGTCAGCCGTCTCATAACCGATATCGACCAATTCTCGGACGGCTTGCTTATGGGATTCACACAGCTCTTTACGGGAGTTGCCACCATAATCGGAACTTTGATTTTTATGGTTCTTGTAAATCCCAAAATAACATTGATAGTTGTTCTTCTGACGCCCGCGTCGCTTTTTTTGGCTTCTTTCATAGCGAGAAAAACTCATGTTATGTTCCATAAGCAGTCGGAGGCGAGGGGAGATATTACAACTCATATAAATGAGATGATAGGCAATCAGAAAGTTGTAAAGGCTTTCGGCAGAGAGGAAAATTCAATAGAAAAGTTTGAAGATGTCAATAAAAGACTTACGGAATACAGCTTGCAAGCTACTTTCTTTTCTTCTCTTGTCAATCCGTCAACAAGGCTTATAAACGCTTTGGTTTACGCCGGCGTCGGAGCATTCGGAGCTGTTTCGGTAATGAGCGGAAGCGGCTTCACCGTAGGACAGCTTACCTGCTTTCTTTCGTATGCAACTCAGTATGCAAAACCTTTCAATGAAATTTCAGGCGTTATTACAGAACTTCAAAATGCTCTTGCCTGCGCCGAAAGAGTGTTTGAATTCATTGACGAAAAACCGCAGATTCCCGATTCCGAGAACGCAAAGGTGCTTACCAATCCCGACGGTACGGTTTCTTTTGAAAATGTCTGCTTCTCCTATTCAAAGGACAAGGAGCTTATAAAGAATCTCAATGTCAGCGTAAAACAGGGACAGCGTGTAGCGATTGTCGGACCTACCGGCTGCGGAAAAAGTACGATTATCAATTTGCTTATGAGGTTTTATGACGCCGACAGCGGCGCTATCATTGTAAACGGCGAGAATTCAAAGAATTTCACGCGAGCTTCTCTCAGAACGAATTTCGGAATGGTGCTTCAAGAAACATGGCTCAAAGCCGGAACCGTCAGGGAAAATATTGCCTACTCAAAGCCTGACGCTACGGACGATGAAATTATTGCCGCAGCTAAACTGACTCATGCACACAGCTTCATTAAAAGACTGACTAACGGCTATGACACCGTACTCGGTGAGGACGGCGGAAGTCTGTCGCAGGGACAGAAGCAGTTACTTTGCATTACAAGGGTTATACTCAATCTTCCTCCGATGCTGATACTTGACGAAGCGACATCGTCAATCGACAGCCGAACAGAGATACGAATACAAAAAACCTTTACAAAAATGATGAAGGGCAGAACCTGTTTTGTTGTCGCTCACAGATTGTCAACTATTAAAGAATCCGATGTTATTCTCGTAATGAAAGACGGAAAGATAGTAGAGCAGGGTACTCATGAAAGCCTGCTTGAAAAAAACGGCCTGTATTCGGAAATCTATAACAGTCAGTTTGCGGAGGCTTAAAATATGAAAACCGTTGCGAGAATCAGAACGGATTTTCCGACTAAATTCGGAATACCGCGGCAAAGCGGAATGTGTGATGAGCTGAAAGCCGAGATAATTTTTGAACCGGAATTCAGAGCGCGCGAAGCAGTCAGAGGTATAGAGGATTTCTCGCACCTTTGGCTGATATGGGGCTTTTCGGAGGTTAAAGGAGATAATTATTCGCCGACGGTCAGACCGCCTAAGCTCGGCGGCAACAAACGAATGGGCGTGTTTGCAACTCGTTCACCTTTCAGACCGAACCGAATGGGACTTTCCTGCGTTAAGCTTCTTTCGGTCAGGTACACCGAGCAAGATGGAACAATCTTGACCGTGTCGGGCGCAGATATGGTTGACGGCACACCGATTTATGATATCAAGCCGTATGTACCATATACCGATTGCCATACCGAGGCTACCGGAGGATTCTCAAAAGAGCCGGATTTCGGCAGATTGAAAGTTATATTGCCCACCGAGCTTGCCGAAAAATTACCGCGAGAAAAAATCAACGCTCTGACAGAGGTATTGTCACTTGATCCTCGCCCCGGATATATCGACGAGCCGGACAGAGTTTACGGCTTCGGATTTGCAGGCTTTGAAGTGAAATTTAAGGTAGAATCCGATGTGCTTACTGTGACGGATTTACAAAAAATATGAATATTTATGCGTAAAAGTATTGACACGGCCTGAATACGGTGTTATAATTTCTCCAACAAATTAAGGAGAAAAGCAATGAACAAAGTCGCATTCACAGCTTCATACTTTTACTTTTACTTTATCAACAAAAGTTGATAGGGTTTGTAGGTTTTGCTGTGAAATGAGAATCGGATACAATCCGCAGTGAAATTTACACTGCGGATTTTTTGTTGTCGCTTGGGAGGTAACATAAAATGGTAGTTGTATTAAAAAAGAATACGGACGAGGCTCAGGTCGAGAACCTCGTAAACTGGCTCAAATCTTTGAATATTGATGTTCACCGCAGTAACGGCGAATACGAAACTGTTTTGGGACTGGTCGGTGACACAAGTCATGTTGATATAGATCTTGTGAGCAGTCTTGACATCGTTGATAATGTTACGAGAATTTCAGAACCTTATAAGAGTGCGAACAGAAAGTTCCATCCGGACGACACTGTTATTGATATAAACGGTTACAAGATAGGCGGAGGTAACTTTCAGTATATAGCCGGACCATGTTCCGTTGAGTCAGAAGAGCAGATTTGCTCTATCGCTTCTGATGTAAAGGCCGCGGGCGCGAATATGCTCAGAGGCGGAGCTTTCAAACCGAGAACTTCACCTTATGCGTTCCAGGGTATGAGAGGCGACGGACTTAAACTTCTGGAAGAGGCTAAGAAGCAGACGGGTATGCCGATAGTTACCGAAATTATGGATATATCGCATCTCGACCTTTTTGAGAATGTTGATGTCATTCAGGTCGGCGCGAGAAATATGCAGAATTTTGAACTTCTCAAGGAGCTTGGACATACCGATAAGCCGATTTTGCTCAAAAGAGGACTTGCCAATACTATGCAGGAGCTTCTTATGAGTGCGGAATACATAATGGCAGGCGGTAACGAGAAAGTTATTCTCTGCGAAAGAGGTATAAGAACCTTTGAAACCTACACGAGAAACACGCTTGATATTTCCGCAGTTCCTCTGCTTAAAGAGAAAACTCATCTCCCGGTAATAGTTGATCCGAGTCATGCCGCAGGAATTGCAAGACTTGTTCGTCCGCTTTCTCTTGCAGCGGTTGCGGCCGGTGCAGACGGACTTATGATAGAAGTTCATAACGATCCGGCTCACGCTCTCTGCGACGGACCGCAGGCATTGACTCCTCCGCAGTTTGCCGAGGTAGTTAAAAAAGCCGAAGCAATACGCAGCGCTATGTGCGATTAAAAGAAAGGACTGACGGTTATGAATGTTGGAATAGTCGGTCTTGGACTTATCGGCGGTTCGCTTGCAAGAGCTGTCAAAGAGATGACCGAGCATACGCTTTATGCTTATGATATATCCGTTCCGTCTATGCTTGCGGCAAAGATGGTAGGATCGTGCGACGGTGAACTGAATGAGGAAACCTTGCCGCTTTGCGATATTGTTATGATTTCAACCTATCCGCAGGCTGCGATAGATTATGTCAAAGCGAATAAGGAAAACTTTAAAAAAGGAGCTGTTGTTATCGACTGCTGCGGCGTAAAGAGAGTCGTCTGTGACGCCCTTACGGATTTAGCGGAGGAAAACGGATTTATTTTCATCGGCGGTCATCCGATGGCAGGTACTCAGTTCTGGGGATTTGAACATTCAAGAGCGAGCTTGTTTAAGGGAGCTTCGATGATTTTGGCTCCCGGTCACAAAATTTCCGATATAAATTTACTTGATAAGCTGAGAACATTTTTCCTTGAACTTGGATTCGGTACGCTTACGATAACTACTCCCGACGATCACGACAGGATAATTGCTTATACATCTCAGCTTGCACACATTGTTTCAAACGCTTATGTAAAAAGTCCGACAGCTCTTAACCGTAAAGGCTTCTCTGCCGGAAGTTACCGCGATATGACGAGGGTTGCAAAGCTGAATGTCGATATGTGGACTGAGCTTTTCCTTGAAAACGGCGACTATCTTGCGGACGAAATAGACCTTCTTACAGAAAATCTGAAACAATACAGCGAGGCTATCCGCGCAAATGATGAAGAAAAACTGAAAAAATTGCTTCAAGACGGTAAAGATACAAAGAAGCAGGCAGGTTAAAATCGTATTAAATCTTTTTACGGTATAGCAGAAAGGTATGGGTGTATTTATGGAAAAGGTCAGTGTAAACGCCTCAAAGCAGTATGATGTCATAATCGGTTACGATACCATCGCTCTGCTCGGCAGTAAAATTAAAAGTATGTTTCCGTCGTCCAATGTGTGCATTGTTTCGGACGACAGAGTGGCTTCGTTTCATATTGATAAGGTGAAAGCCATTCTTGACGATAACGGCATAGCTAACGAAGCATTTGTTTTCCCGAACGGAGAGAAATCAAAGTGTCCTCAGGTGCTTTTTGAGCTTCTTGAATTTCTTGCGGAGAAGCATTTTTCAAGGCGCGATGTACTTGTTGCACTCGGCGGCGGCGTAACCGGCGACCTTACGGGACTTGCGGCGGCTATGTTTATGAGAGGTATGCACCTGATTCAGATCCCGACAACTCTGCTGGCAATGGTAGATTCCTCTGTTGGCGGAAAAACCGCGGTAAATCTTGAAGCCGGAAAAAATCTTGCCGGTGTTTTCAATCAGCCCGAATTGGTGCTTTGCGATACTCAGATGCTTCTAACCTTGCCGAAAGAGATTTTTGCGGACGGTATGGCTGAGGTTATCAAATACGGCGTTATCGCCGATAAGGAGCTTTTTGAAATCGTCAAAGACGGTGAAATACAGAATAATCTTGAAAAAATCATCGCACGATGTGTTTCTATCAAGAGAGATATAGTTAACGAGGACGAGTTCGATACAGGCAGACGCCAGCTTCTGAATTTCGGACATACGATAGCTCACGCGATTGAAAAGAACAGTAATTTTGAGATAAGCCATGGCAGCGCGGTTGCTGTCGGAATGGTTATAATGTCGGAAGTCGCTTATAAAAACGGACTTACACAGGTTGATTGCAGCGGTGAAATTATCGACGCGCTTTTAGAAAATCATCTGCCTATAAGCTGTCCGTATAAGAACAGCGAGCTTTACGAAGCAACAATTTCTGATAAAAAATGTGCCGGCGGCAGAATTTCTATAATAATCCCGGACGCTATCGGCAAATGTTCGGCTAAAAACATTTCAATAGAAGAATTGAAGGGATTGCTTGCTTGATGGATATTAAGATAAATCCGAAAACTCTCTGCGGTTCGGTCGAAGCTCCTGCGTCTAAATCTGTCGCACATCGTATGCTTATATGCGCCGCGCTTGCCGACGGTAAAAGTACGGTCAGGATAAACGCCGATTCCGAGGATATAGAAGCGACGGCAAACTGCCTGAGATCAATCGGAACTAAAATAGATGTTAACGGGAGCGAGTGGAGCGTAACTCCGCCGGATAGACTGCCCGAAAAAGCCTTGCTTGACTGCGGAGAAAGCGGTTCGACTTTAAGGTTTATGCTGCCGGTTGCCGCCGCTCTCGGAATAGAAGCGACCTTCACGGGCAGAGGAAGACTGCCGTCAAGACCGGTGGGAATCCTCCTTGACGCTATGGAACAGCACGGAGTTACGGTTGTTTCGCGTGATTTCCCGATACATATTAAAGGGCGGCTTCAAAGCGGCGAATATTCCGTCGCAGGAAATGTCAGCTCGCAGTTTATAACAGGTCTGTTGCTGGCTTTGTCTGTTTGCGACGGAGAGAGCAGAATCAAGCTCATTCCACCGGTGGAATCGCGCTCATATATAAATATAACGCTTAGCGTTTTATCAAATTTTGGAGTTAAGGTTAAACAGTTGGAAAACGAGTACATATTAAACGGCGGTTCTTTAAAAAGCGGAGATTTCACGGCCGAGGGAGACTGGTCAAACGCCGCATTCTGGCTTGCGGCAGGGATTGAAGTGAGCGGACTTAATGCAGATTCAGTACAGGGAGATAAAGCCGTTTTGCGAGAGCTTCATAATTTCGGAGCAGAAATTACAAACAGCGGAAACTGCTTTAAGGCAGATGTATCAAAGCTTCGCGGGATTCGCATTGACGCTTCGGATATACCCGACCTTGTGCCGATAATATCGGTGGCGGCAGCCTGTGCGGACGGAGAAACCGTAATATATAACGCGTCCAGGCTTCGCCTTAAAGAGAGCGACAGAATAGAAACCACAGTCCGTCTGATAAACGACCTCGGCGGCGAAGCGTACGCTACGGATGACGGACTTGTCATAAAAGGAAAGAAAAAACTTACGGGAGGAACGGTTGACGGCTGCGGCGACCACAGAATAGTGATGTCTGCGGCGATTGCGTCCTGCAAATGCGAAGAAGCGGTTGTAATAAAGGGCGCACAGGCAGTATCAAAATCATATCCTGAGTTTTTCAATCGGTTCAATTCTATTGGAGGTGAAGCAGATGTCATGTAGCTTCGGAGAAAAATATAAAATTACCATCTTCGGTCAGTCTCATTCTGAGGCTATCGGAGTTGTTATTGACGGAATACCTGCCGGAATAAAGCTCGATATGGAAAAAATCCTTGCATTTATGGCGAGGCGCGCTCCGGGCGGAAAAGCCTATGCAACGAGAAGAAATGAATCGGATTACCCGAATATCGTATCAGGCGTAGTTGACGGAGTTACCTGCGGCGCACCGCTGTGCGCTGTGATTGTAAATAGCGACCAACATTCTTCTGATTATAATAAACTTAAATATCTTCCGAGACCGTCTCACGCCGATTTTGCCGCATATATGAAGCATAACGGCTTTAACGATATTAGAGGCGGCGGCAATTTTTCCGGCAGAATGACAGCGCCTATGTGTTTTGCAGGCGCGGTTGCAATGCAGATACTTCAAGAAAAAGGAATTACTGTCGGAGCGCATATTTCGAGTATAGCGGGAATCGCAGATTCTTCATTTGATCCAGTAAATGTTTCCGCTGACGAGCTTAATGAGATAAAAGTTAAGAGCTTCCCTGTAATCGACGGTGAAAAAGGTGAAGAAATGCTCGCTGAAATCGAAAAGGCGAGAATGTCGCTTGATTCGGTCGGCGGCGTCATTGAATGTGCCGCTGTCGGCCTTAAACCCGGCATAGGCGAGCCTGTTTTTGACGGAATGGAAAATGTGATAAGCAGTGCTGTCTTTGGCGTACCTGCCGTAAAGGGTATCGAATTCGGAAACGGTTTCGCCTGCACAAAGCTCAGAGGAAGCGAAAACAACGATCCTTTTGTTATGGATGGCGACGAGGTTAAGACTCTTACTAATAATCACGGCGGAATCCTCGGCGGAATTTCATCGGGAATGCCGATTATTTTCCGCGTTGCAATGAAGCCGACCGCTTCTGTTTCGGTCGAGCAGAGGACAGTAAATCTTAAAGAAAAGAAAGAAGAAAATCTTGTTATCGGCGGCAGACATGATCCGTGCATAGTGCCGAGAGCCGTTCCGTGCATTGAAGCAGCGACGGCGATAGCTATAATAAATCTTCTGTAAAGCTTATAAGGCTTGAATGTCGCCGCAACGGCGCTCCTTTCAGGCTTTTTGCTTTACGGGAAAGGAATTGTGATATAAATATGGACATTAAGGAACTCAGGAACGAGATAGACAGCATCGACAGCCAAATCGTCAAACTCTTTGAGCGCAGAATGGAAACGGCGGCACAGATTGCACAGTATAAAAAGGATAACGGTTTGCCTGTTTATGACCGCAGCCGCGAGCGTGAGGTTATAAACAAGGTAACTTCGATGGTTAAGCCGGAATTCAGCGGATACACAAAGGTTTTTTACCAGACGATGTTTGATGTCAGCAGTTCATATCAGCGCAAGATGAATTCGGGCAAGTCAAAGCTCTGCGAAAAGATTGAGCGAATTACTGCCGAAACTCCGCAGATAAGACCGGACAGAGCCGTGGTAGCTTGTCAGGGCGTAGAGGGAGCTTATTCACAACACGCCTGCGACAAAATGTTTGCGTATCCGACGATAATGTATTTCAGCACCTTTGAGGATGTTTTCAAGGCGGTTAACAGCGGACTTTGCCGCTATGGAGTGCTGCCTGTCGAGAATAGCACGGCAGGTTCGGTAAATCAGGTTTACGACCTTATGAGCAAGTACCGTTTTTACATTACCCACAGTATGAAAATGTGTATAGAGCATACTCTGCTCGGCAATGAGGGTGCAGTTGAGAGCGGTTTGAAAGAAATTTACTCTCACGAGCAGGCGATAAACCAGTGCGCCGATTATATAAACAAACTCGGCGTTAAGGTGAAAATCTGTAAAAATACAGCGGAAGCGGCAAAACTCGTTGCCGAATCGGGCAGAACCGATGTAGCCGCTATCGGTTCAAAGGACTGTGCAGACCTTTACGGACTCAATATAATTTCGAGCAGTATCCAGAATACCGAGAATAATTATACAAGATTTATATGTATTTCAAAAAACCCCGAAATTTATCCGGGCGCAAAAAAGACGAGTATTATGCTGACTCTTGCACATAAGCCGGGTTCGCTTTACGGCATAATTGCGAGATTTGCCGCACTCGGACTTAACCTGACCAAGCTTGAAAGCCGCCCGATTGCGGGAAGCAATTTTGAGTTTATGTTCTACTTTGATATTGATGCCTCCGTTTATTCGCCTGAGCTTAAAGAGCTTATTTCCGAGCTTGAAAATGACGGAGAAGTATTTACCTATCTCGGAAGCTATACCGAGGACTGACGGAGATGATTTATATGTTCGGTTTGTTGGGCAGAAAATTAGGTCACAGCCTTTCACCGCAGATACACGCCCTCTTCGGGGACTACCCCTACGAGCTTTTTTGCAGAGAGCCGGAGGAGCTTGACGACTTTTTTTCTGACAAATCAATAAAAGGCTTTAATGTTACGATTCCGTACAAAGTCAATGCTTACGGCTACTGCGACGAGGTTTCCGAGACGGCAAAAAAAATCGGCAGCGTAAATACCGTTATACGCAGAAACGACGGTACGCTGTACGGAGATAATACCGATTATTTCGGATTCAGCTATAGGGCGAAAAAAAACGGAGCCGATATCAGGGATAAAAAGGTAATTGTACTCGGAAGCGGTGGCGCAAGCCGTACTGTGTGCGAGGTTTCCAAGGACAGCGGCGCGGCGCAGACGATAGTTGTCAGCCGTTCGGGTGAAAATAATTACGACAATATCGAGCGAAACTATGACGCCGATATCATTGTCAACACTACTCCGGTAGGAATGTACCCCAATAACGGGGAAAGGCTTATTGACCTTTCAAAATTTACTAGATGCCATTGTGTGCTTGACCTGATTTACAATCCGGCTAAAACGGCGCTTTTGCTCGACACAGAGAAGCTTAATATACCGTGCGGAAACGGATTGACTATGCTCGTAGCTCAGGCTCTGCGCTCAGCGGAGCAGTTTTTAAATAAAAAATTTGACGACAGCATAATTGACGAGGTATATGAAAAGATAATTTTCGGTCAGAAAAACATCGTTCTTATCGGTATGCCCGGCTGCGGTAAATCAACCCTCGGAGAGCTTCTTTCAAAGGAGCTTGGCAGGGAGGTCGTTGACACCGACGCCGAGATAGTTAAAGCCGACGGAAGAAGCATACCTGAAATATTCAACTCAGACGGAGAAACTGTTTTCCGCGAGCTTGAAGCGAAAGCCGTTGCCGAAACCGGTAAGCAAATCGGTAAAATTATCGCAACGGGCGGCGGAGCTGTGATGCGCGAGGACAACCGCCGTGCGCTTAAACAGAACGGAACTGTCATTTATCTCAAAAAGCCGCTGTCAGGACTTGCTCTTGACGGCAGACCTCTTTCAAAAGATGCAGAAGCCGTTGCTAAAATATATGAGACGCGAAAATCTACATACGAAGCGCTTGCCGACTGCACGGTAGATGTCAGCGCCGATCCTCAAATAACGCTTGGGAGGGTGTTAAAATGCATATCCTTGTAATAAACGGGCCGAATCTTAATATGCTCGGCATCCGTGAACCTGATATCTACGGCAGGAAAACATATGCGGATCTTTGCGAATTTATAAGCGCTCAAGCCGAAAAAGAAAATGTTGCCGTTGAGTTTTATCAGTCAAATCACGAGGGCGGAATAGTGGATAAAATTCAGGAGGCTTACGGAAAGGCAGACGGAATTATAATAAATCCGGGAGCTTATACGCACACGAGCGTAGCCATACTCGATGCACTCAAAGCCGTCGGCATTCCGACCTGCGAAATTCATATTTCCGATGTCAATGCCAGAGAGCCGTTCCGCAGCATATCGTATGTCGGTATGTATGCGGAAAAAACATATGCCGGTTACGGCTTCAACGGATATACGATGGCGCTGAGCTATCTCAATGAAAAATACGGAAAATAACCGCAAAAGGGGATGTAAAAAAAGCGAAGACCGTATAAAACCGTATAACACAAGGGGTTCTTATTCTGTATCGGAAACTGTAAGAACCCCCATAAAATTACATTAAAGTGTAAAATGTAAATATTTTTATGTTTTATACTACGAACAAACTTCGCCACTCGGCGTACCTTTGTACGCCGTCGGGCAGACAAAATCAAGGCAAAAGCCTTAATTTTGCTCAGTTTGTCCGTTCTTCATCTTTTTTT
>JAQXHF010000028.1 GCA_029007095.1 Clostridia bacterium
TAATCGGCAACATCATTCTTTGCGCCCATCGCGGCAAAAACTATTGCAAAATCCTCACCGTCGGATACTGAAGCCTGGCGGACTATCTGAACGGCAAGCTCGTTGTGCTTCATACCCGAACCGGAGAAAATCGGTAGCTTCTGACCTCTTATAAGCGTTGCCAAAGCGTCGATAGACGAAATTCCGGTGTTGATGTAATTTCTCGGATAAACTCTCGAAACGGGATTTATCGGAGATGAATTTACATCTCTTTTTTCAACGGGATAGATTTCACCGAGTCCGTCGATAGGTCTGCCGAGTCCGTCAAAAACTCTGCCGATGATTTCGGGAGAAAGACTCATTTCTATGGGATGACCGGTAAAGTGTGTTCTCGTGTTGACAAGCGACATTCCCTTAGTACCCTCAAACACCTGTATTACAGCCTTGTCGCCCTCAATCTGCACGATTCTGCCTGTTCTCGACGAGCCGTTATCCAACCTGATTTCAACCATCTCGTCATATGCCGCGTTCTTAATGCCGTCGAGCATAATAAGAGAACCGTTAATCTGATTTAAACCTTTGTATTCAATTATCATACCGACTCCTCCTGTGAAGATAAATTTGAAAGCGCAGAGTCAATCAAATCGCGGTAATCGTCAAACATTTCAAGCTTATCGTTAGGTATATCGTACTTCATCTGTATCAGCTTGTCAAACAACTTTAATTCAAGTATTTTTGAAATAGGTATCTGCTTTGAAACAAGCTCCTTGCATCGGTGATAAAGATAAAGAATTATCTGCATCATTTTAAGCTGCTTTTCCGGCGTAACAAAAGTATCGTCCTTGTGAAAAGCATTCTGTTGCAGGAAGCCTACTCTTATAACTCTGGCAATTTCTATAATCAGCTTCTGGTCATCGGGCAAAACATCAGAACCGATGAGCTTGACGATTTCCATAAGGCTCGTTTCCTGAGCGAGCAAAGAAGATATTTCGCCGCGGCAAGCCATAAAATCGCTTCCGACATTCTCGTTATACCAATCCGAAAGTTCACCGAGATATTCGCTGTAACTGTCGTTCCAATTTATAGCAGGATAGTGTCTTGCATATGCAAGGGACTTGTCCAAAGCCCAGAAGCAACGAGTAAATCTTTTTGTATTCTGAGTAACGGGTTCCGAGAAATCAGCTCCCTGCGGAGAAACGGCTCCGATAACCGTAACCGAACCTTCGTTACCGCCGAGAGTTTCAACATATCCGGCGCGCTCATAAAACTCGGAAAGTCTTGACGGCAGATAGGCCGGGAAGCCTTCATCGGCCGGCATTTCTTCAAGTCGGCCTGAAATCTCACGCAGAGCTTCTGCCCAACGGGAGGTGGAATCCGCCATCATAGCCGTGTGATATCCCATATCGCGGAAATACTCCGCAATCGTAATACCCGTGTATATTGAGGCTTCACGGGCGGCAACCGGCATATTTGAAGTGTTGGCAATAAGTACAGTTCTGTCCGTCAGCGGTTTGCCGGATTTCGGATCAATAAGGTCGCTGAATTCATCAAGCACCTGAGTCATCTCGTTGCCTCTCTCACCGCAGCCGATATATATAATGATATCTGCGTCGCACCACTTCGCAAGCTGATGCTGAGTCATTGTTTTTCCTGTTCCGAATCCGCCGGGAATAGCGGCAGCTCCGCCTTTTGCCAGCGGGAAAAGAGTATCAATTACTCTCTGTCCTGTGACGAGCGGCTTGGTAAGCGGCTTACGGTCCTTGATAGGACGCGGAATTCTGATAGGCCATTTACAGCACAAAGTGAGGTCATGAGTTTTTCCGTTTGAATCGGTAAGTGTTATAACCGTATCGTTAATTCTGTACTGACCGTCAGGCTTGACATCCGTTACTTCTCCGCTGAGGTACGGAGGAACCATAATACGATGTTCTATGGCATATTCAGGAGTTACGGCGTAAACATCACCGCCATTTAGCTTGTCTCCCTTTTTAACCTTAATCGTAACATCCCAGAGCTTATCCTCATCAAGCGAAGACGGATGCATTCCTCTCGGAATGAAAGCTCCTGCGGCGTTTGCAATATCCGAAAGCGGATTTTCAATTCCGTCAAAAATATTGTGCAATATTCCGGGGCCGAGCGTAACGCTCATAGGCGAACCGCTCGAATATACAGGCTCTCCGGGTTTAAGTCCGGATGTTTCCTCGTAAACCTGAATTACCGTTGCTTCGCTGTCAATTTTGATAACCTCGCCGATAAGCTTCTTGTTACCGACATAGACCATCTCCATCATTTCAAGGTTTGTCTGTCCTTTAACGGTAACGACAGGGCCGTTTACCGAATAAATCGTATTTTCACTGTTCAAGTTACCGCCTCCTCACAGTCTTACGCTTAAACCTGAATTTTTATAAAATTTTTCTTTTTCGGCTTCAAGTCTGGTTTCAAGAGTATCGTCGGCAATCATCTTGCCGTCTGCGCTCTCTCCCCTGCATCCTCCGAGCTTTATATCGTCGGTGTATTCAACACCTCCGCAGAGCTTTGAAATCTCGTCTGCATATTTTTCATCTTCTTTTCTCAGATAAATTTTTGCATCTCTGCCAAGCTCTGTGCAAATTGACTCTGCCGATGACGCGAGAAATTGAAGATATCTGTCGCTGTCGGTAAAGGCCGCTATTCTCTTTTCAGCCTCAGAAAAAACCTTATCGGTAATTTCGGAACGACGGTCAAACAGTCTTTTATTTTCCTGAGCTTCTTTTGCCGCAAACTCAGCATTATTTTTATCCGAAAATTTTCCAAGCTCAGTCTTTTTTATTTCATTGACTTTAAGCTGCGCTTCTTTTCTGGCGCTCTTTAACTCGGAAGAGATGTATCTGTCAACATCACTTTTTATCTTGTCACAGCGATTCTGCGCGTCCTTTGTAATGGCGTTCAGGAAGTTTGCCTCTTTTTCCTGATTGTTAATCAAAATATCTCCTCCTTTTTATATTTTAACTCCGACAGCTTCCCTGACATAAGCAGATATGCTGTCGCCTGTACCCTTACTCTCGGAATCCGGGATTTCAACGAGCAAAGGCAAAGAATGTGTTTTTCTGAATTGAGTGACAACATTTTGGCAACGGCTGCACAAGGTTTCGTTTATAAGTATAATTCCTATATCGCTGTCGTCGGCAAGCTCGGCAAGCTTTTCTTCAACCTTATCGGCTTCATCTGCCATACAGCTTTCAACGCCTGCAAGCCGAAGTCCCACGGCCGTGTCGCTGTTGTCACAAATCAAATATAACCGCATATTCAATCATACCTTTCAGATGATACTACACGAATACATTTCATATAATAACGGTTTTAATTTATAGATTGCCGTTATATCTTATTAAGTATAAGAATTGAAATAACGACGCCGTACAAGGCGATAGACTCGCCCAACGCAACGAAAATCAAAGCCTTACCGAACGCCTTGGAATCCTCGCTTGTTGCCGCGATAGCCGCCGGAGCGCCTGCCGCAACGGCAATACCGCCGCCGACGCCGGAAATACCTGTAACGAGAGCTGCCGCTATAAGTCCGAGTCCCTTGCTCAAATCGCCGGTAGTAGAGGTTTCTTCCTGCTGAGTCTGGCTCTCCGATGCGTCAACCGGCTGCGCGTCGTTTGTATTAGCTGCCGAAACAGAAAAGGTTACGACGCCTACCGTTGCAAAAATCATTGCAAAAGCTACAAGGTTGGAAAGCAACACGCGCTTTCCTGATACGCCTCTCGACTTCTGCTTCAAAGACCGTGCAAAAAGAGCCGCAAGAGCTGCAATCGGTAAGATTGCGATAAGAATGTAAAATACTGTCATTGTTATTACCTCCGATAATTTATAAATTATTTTTTATATCTATCACAACACCTGAATCGGATTTTTCCTCATCAGTTTTAAATGCGTTTTTGATTTTTAAAAGCATACTTCTGTTTTTTCGTCTGCCGACGCTCTTGAAAGGTTTACCGTCGCCCTCGTAAAATCTGCTGAACATCTCGTAGAATTCAAGACGAAGTACCTGGATTCCTGTCAGCAAGCCTTCAAGCGCCATTACGATAATATTTCCGAATACCATTGCAACGATTCCTGCGGGGGAAGTAGGATCGCCTGCCAGCGATGAGAAAACCATCATCATACCTGCATGGACGAGGACAAAGGCGCCAACTCTCAGGAAAGAAACGGTATTACTGAAATAGGTCAGGATATATTCTATAACCTCAAAGAAATTCTGCATAATGTAATCTGACCATTTTTCAGGCATACAATCTTTTTTATGCTCAACAAGTCCGATAAGTATTTCTTTAAAGTACAGCACAATCAAACAAACGGCGGCAACTGCTATTATCACAACTGTCGGCAATACCGTTTTCTTTGTCATAAATGTTATGACAGCGCAAACAAGAACGGAATAGAGAAGAATACCGGCTATGCCGTTGTGTCCGAAAATTGCTTCGCCGTATTTTTTACTTCTGAAACAACAATAAACATTAAGGCACATTGAAACTATAACAAGAGCAATTCCTATTCCGATTGCGAAAAGGAGAATGGTATTGATTGATTCCATTACCGGCAAAGGCTTTCCGGAAAGTCCTATCGATTTATACAGCGGATCGAGCAATTCCTCATATCCGAATACGGAACCCGTCAAAAATCCGCAGCACATTGAACATATACCGCAGGGAACAAGCAGTTTGGCAAGTCCGTTACCTTTAAGCCTGTAAACGAGATATCCGCCGATCGCCAAAAGTAAGCCCTGACCGACATCGGCAAACATTATACCGAAAAGCAACGAATATGTTATCGCAACAAACGGGGTTATATCTATACCTCCGTAGGATGGTAAGCCGTACATTTCAACAAACATTTCAAAAGGTCTGAACGGCTTTCTGTTTTTAAGCTTAACGGGAGGCTTGTTTCTTGTGTCCTCCTCAGGCTCCTGCTCGGTATATTCCGTATCCGGGATTTCCGAGATTCTCTTTCTGAACCATTTAAGACTTGACTGCGGAACCCAACCGGCATATACATAGTAATCCGAATCTCTGTCTTTCGCCGCATAGCGTCTTAAATCAAAAGCTAAGCTTGCAATTTTAAGCTGAGCGTAAACACTCTGGCAATGCTCCGAATTATCGCTCCAATACTGCGAAATTTCAGCGTCGATAGCTTTCAGCATACTGTTGTATTCATTAAGCTTTTCGTTTTGCTTGGCTATTATCTCCTTAGGTGTGCCGCTTTCATTAGGAAGTCTTATGCGCTCAAAATACATCGAAGCAAATATTCTGTCTACTTTATCAATTTCGGTTTCGGGCGCAATATAAAGTCCCCAATAACCGTGGTCGTCCTGACCGCACTCAACAAAAAGAACATCACTGCTGTTTTCATACGCTTTCAGCTTTATATAGCAATCCTTAGGAATACAGCCGAAACGGAACTTCAAGAATTCAGAATTAAGTATTTCTTCTATCGGTATATCCAAATTTTCAAAATTTCGGAACTTGTCCACATAATCGTTGATTTCTTTAACTTTCTTTTGTAATTCTTCTCTCGATTCCGAAACTTCCGTCAGATGATCCGTCAGTTCTTTAACATATTCAGACTCCGACCTGTCTATGACGATTTCATTTTCGTCTACGCTGTCTTTAAGGACTATTCCTGCGACGCTGGCAAACTCCTCTATCTTTTGAATATACTCCGTGTACGGATTCTCTTCGTTAAGATTTGCATAGCCTAAGCTGTCCGAGAGATAGTTCATTGCGTTTTCCGGGTGGAATTCTCCGCTTATGCAGCACGACATTATAAAGTCGTCGAGATTTTCCATCTTTCCGCCGACGCGAATGAGCTTCATTTTTTCAATGGCCAAAACAAAACCTCCCTTTTGACAATACAGTTAAACCAATAGTACTGCATTTACTTTTATGTGTCGTTAAAAATCAATTATCTGTTCCGATCAGGAATGCGTTTATCCTGTCGGGCGGAATATTATAATTGATTCCTTCAACTATCCTGATTATATTCTGAACCTCGTTTTCAGCAAGGAAAAAGTAGCAAAACATTACTGCGGTAGGGCTGGTATAATATCGTATGCCCTTAACAAGTTTCTTATAAAACATCTGTTGCAGCGCGCCTTCAAGGTGACTGAAATCCGTCTTTGCAAAATCTTTTCCGTAGTATGTTGACGGAAGAAGCCTTAACATATCCCTTGCGTACTGCTCGCTGATAAGCATATCAAGCTCCTTGTCGGTAAAGTTAGTAAAATCGGTATTTATATAATTCTTGATTATTTCGTTATCGGCATCCTGTAATCTTGTTAAGCGGTATATATTGGCTATCGTATTCATATCCGCCTTGTAATTGATTATTTCATGCACCTGCGCGGCAGATTTTTTATTTGTACCCTTATCAACAAGGTCACCGAGATATTTATAAAGATACGCCGTCAAAGTTGACTCAATAATAAGATAACAGCCTTTTTCCGCGTAATTGTTTTCAAACGGCTCAATCAGTTTTCTGTAAGGCGTGCCGTTCAACGCGTCTAAAAGCTGTCCGAAGTCGCGCGCCTCAGCAACTTTGTAGAGATCAAACTCGGTATAGCTGCTGAAAAAAGGAGGAAGCGCGGCAAGATATTTTTCGGGAGTTCCGAGTATAAGAAGTCGTATAAATTTAAGTATCTGGTCAATATCTCCCTTGGCAATGAAATACTTGTAAACATCCTCTCCCGCTGAAATTTCATAACGGCAAAGGACTTCAAGCTTCTTTAAAAGATGTACTCTGAGCAGTTCTTCAATCTGATGTGAGTCAAGCTCCGATATGTTTTCAAAAGCGGACGAATACTCAGTTTTTGTTTTAAGATAACCTACAAGCTCCGAAAGTGTACGGCAGGCAAGCATATCATTATAGTTTTCCCGTCTGAGTCTTTTTCCGTATAAAGCTCTCGCCTTTGCAAAAACCGCATTTGCCGCATATGAAACTGACATATTCTCACCGCCTTTCAGCCTGTATCATTTTATTTTGTTACATTTGCAACAATATCTTCAACCCATTTTTCAAAATTCTCATCACAGGTTTTATTCATTTTGTCAATTATTTTTTCATTATCAGCCTTTACTGAATTGAGGTATTTATCTCCGTTTTTCTTTCGTTTTTCATTATTATCGTCTACAAGCTTTCTTGCTCTTTCGGTTTCTTCTTCAATTATTTTTTCCTTGCGCGAATCAAGCTCTGACATTGCCTTTTTTCGGTATTCCTCCGCTTCTTTCATTTTAAGCTGAGCCTTTTTATCCATATCAAGTATGGTTTTCAGAATATTATCCATCAAAAACACCTCGCCTTTAAAATAACGATTAGGGTACATTATATCACGATAATTTAAAAAAACAATAGCTAACAAGAATAATAACAAAAAAATAATTGCATATCAGCCTGTTTTATAATATACTTAAAATGTTACAAATGTGTTAAGGCGGCGAAAAATATGAAAATAAGTTATATCATACCCGTTTACAATGTGGAAAAATATATTCATCAATGCGTTGATTCGGTTTTGTCGCAAAGTCTTGACGATTGTGAGATTATTCTCGTCGATGACGGTTCACCCGACAGATGCCCCGAAATTTGTGATGAGTACGCAAATAAATATCCTGATAAAATCAAAACAATACATAAAACAAACGGCGGCCTTGCAGACGCAAGAAACGCCGGTATGGAGTATGCCAAAGGAGAATATATCTTCTTTATCGACTCGGACGATTACCTTATCGGGGACTCGGTTACCGAACTTTACAAAGCTGCAAAAGAATATTCTGCCGATGTTTTGCAAACCTCGTTTTATTCAATAGATGAATCTAACGGTAAAATCAATATTGAGAAACCTTTATTTGAAGGAACGAATGTTTTAAATCACGAAGGAATTGAAACGCTCATTTGCAATGCCAACAGTAAAATAATCACCAAATTCGTATGGAAAAATTTATATAGGCGAGATTATTTAAACGATAAATCCATAATATTTGAAAAATCTTTAAGGCGTATAGAAGATTCGCCGTTCAATATGCAGGCATACTGCGCCGCAGAAAGAGTGATTTTTGTAGACATACCCGTGTATTGCTACCGAGTGCGTGACGGAAGTCTTCAACGCCAGAATTACATCTGCGACTATGACCTCATATTGCAACAGCAATGGGAACTCAAAATAAAATACTATGAGAAATACTGTACTCCTAACAAGCTGTTTTATGAAGACCTTGCCGAATATACTATTAAGTCTATGCTTCCCTCTTTGCTTTTGAATATATACCGAAACGATGTTGAGAACCGTAGGTATTTACTGAAAAGAATCGGTGAAAGCGAAATGATGCGGCGGTCCTTTGACGATTACGACATAAATCGGTTTAAATCAAAGTCGCTTGACTGGGTTATGACAAAGGCGCTGAAAGAACGAAAATATCTTATTGCGGATTTTATCTGCCGAAAAGTTCTATACAAAAAATAAAAAGCGGAGCGTTTCCTCGTGATAGAAATTATCAAAGCGAGGGAACGCTCTTGCTATAATAACGGTTTACTTACACTCTTTGCAATCGTCATGCTTTTCAGCGTGTCTTTGAACCGTGTTTTTCGGATGATGCGGCGGCGAATATATCGAGTACAGCTTCAAAGGCCGTCCTCCGGTATTTACAATATTGTGCCATTTACCGGCAGGAATAAATACTGCCGAACCGTTAGAAATATGTCCCTTAAAATCTCTGCAATCTTTGTTGCAACCCATAGAAACAGCGGCTCTGCCGGCAACTATTTTTATAAACTGATCGTTATTCTCATGGATTTCAACGCCGATTTCTCCGCCTATCGGAATACACATTAAAGTAGCCTGCAAATTACATCCGGTCCAAATAATCCGTCTGAAATCATCATTTTGCATTGCGGCTACATCAATATTTAGAGCAAACGGTTCTGCACCGTGTTCTTCCGGTGACATACGCGCTCCGTTACCCTGATTTTTGTTCATAAAAAGCCTCCTTTTGTAATCATTATATGACAGCCGCTATGATTTGCTATAAGATTGACTTTTATTTTAGGCTGTGATAATATTAAAATAAGGCGGTGATTAAATGGCTTATGATTTAATAAGATGGGGGTTCGGAGCAATTCTGTTTGCGGTTTTGTCTTTGATTCTCGTGCTTGTAACAGGTAAAAAAGGCAAATCTCTGCTGATATCATCATTTGCCGCTATTATAATAAGCGCAGTTTTGCTTATTTTCCCTTTTGAAAACTTATTCTATTCTTTCCCATCTGTTGAAACAATTTTCAATTATCGTCATCACGAAAACTTTGTTGCCGCCGCAGAATGTGATTCGGGTGTTCTTGCCATCGGTCAGAATAAAGACGGTGAAAATGTTTACTATACATTTAAAAAAGACGACAAAGGATATAAGCTCGACGAAAAAAATGATATCACTATACGGTCCAGCACAAACGGAATTTTTATTTTTGCCGATTTTGGTAATGACTCCATAATTCTCACTTATGCTCCCGATCCGAAATATGACAACAATGACTTCACGCCGCTTTATAACGGAGTACAATACTACGCATTAAACGAGTCTGAATTAAGTCCGTCAAAGCTTACCTCTCAGGGCGAAAAGGTTAATCTTGTTTAATTTATCACATTTTAAAAATACATAAACCGAAAGGATTTAACAAAGATGAAAAACAAAAAATCTATAATTATCGCTATAATCGCTGCTATCGCAGTAATTGCCGCAGGTCTCGGACTTTACTTTCATTTCAAGCCGGAATCGTCAAGCGGCGGGAACAAAGCTGTAACTATCGAAATTGTCGCTGACGGAAGAACCTCAACAGAAAAATATAAAACATCTGCGGATAATCTCGGAGCAGTGCTTGTTGAAGAAAAAATAGTTGAAAACAATCAAAGCGAATACGGACTTTATATTCAAACGGTTTATATAGACGGTCAGCCGCGAACCTGCGATGACAGTAAGCAGGAATGGTGGTGCATAACAAAGGGCGGCGAAACAGTTATGACGGGAGCAGATTTAACACCCATTGCCGACGGCGACCAATTTGAGCTGACGCTTAAAGAGGGTTATTGATATATAAATAAACGGAGGAGCTGTAAAAAACGAAATTTTTACAGCTCCTTTTAACTTTTAGAGGATAGGAAAAAGATGAAGAACGGACAAGCTGAACAAGAACTCCTTTGTATTATACGGTCTTCGCTTTTTTACATCCCCGGTTTTTTGTCATTTTAATTTTACATTTATATACTTGATTTGCTTGCGGAGATATGTGTATGTTATGTGAAGCTCGTCTGCGTCTGCAATTATGGCAGGATATGAATACTCGGCATTTTTATCCGGATTGTCCTCAAAGCAAGCGGCTTCATTCCAGGTTTCGCCGTCATCGTCCGACACAGCAAGCGAAATTTTGTTACGATTGCCGGCAAGGCCGATAGGATTATACACGAGCCATATTCTGCCGTCATCCGTTCTCGCACAATCTATTCCGCTGTTGTTATTGGGAAGATCAGTCGGATATGCCTCGCTCCAACTTAATCCGCCGTTTGAAGAATCACTTTTATAAATACTGCCGGATTTCGTCCTGAAAAGCGCGTGAACGGAACCGTCATCATTTTCCCATAGTGTCGGCTGTATCATCTGAACAATTTTTCCGTTCCCGTCCAAAGCCTTAACATATTCGGTTCGTTCCCATATATTTCCGTCTTTTGAAATATCAAAAAATGCTCTCCATGAATTCAGCTCGTGCGAAGCCGGTGCAATAATTGTTCCCGAATGAGTTACGAGACATTTATTTTTTACCGGTCCTCTGCCGCCCGACCTGTCGCCGTCAACAAGTTCTTTCGGTTCTGTCCATGTTTTACCCGAATCAAATGTTTCGACATACTTAGTAACCCAATGTTCTATTTCAGACCCGACCTTATAGTAAATTCTCGTACGGTCGGCAAAGCTCTGCAAGACAGGATTCCAATGCGCGGCATTGTCGGGAGTAACTATCTGTTTAGGTTCGCACCATTTACCGTCCGTATTCACCGAATACCAAATTCTTACATCGCTTTTCCCCTCGTCCGAACCTGCAAACCAAGCGGACATCAGAGTTCCGTCCGAAGCTCTGACTATCGTCGAAGCGTGACAGGAATTAAAGAATTTATCGGATTCAAATATCATTTGCGAGTTAAAATCAAAATTCTGTGACATTGTATTCTCTAAGCAAACCGGCAAGCTCTCTGAGATTTTTTATCTCGTACTCCGGCTTGATATCCTCCCTTCCGGCTTGATTTCTTGCATTAAACCATACGGTATGTATTCCGGCATTGATTCCTCCGAGAATGTCGGATGTAAGACTGTCACCGACTATTACTGTACTGTCGGCATTAAAATTCTGTATTTTTGCAAAACAAGCATCGAAAAATTCACGGCTCGGCTTATTGAAACCGATTTCCTCGGATATAAAAATATGCTCAAAATACTTTGAAATACCGGAACTTGCAATTCTGCCCGACTGTACGCAAGCCGTACCGTTAGACGCGAGATAGAGCCTGTATTTCCCGTAAAGCTCATCAAGCAACTTTTCTGCTCCGTCTATAAAGAAGTGACCTTGCGATAAAAACTTTTTGTAGGTTTCATTCACTTTTTCGGTGTCGGCTTCAATCCCAAGTTCATCAAAAAATATTTTAAATCTGCGTACTGTCAGTTCCTTTCGCGTCAGCTTTCCAAGTTCAAGCAATTTCCATTGCGAAAGGTTTATTTCGCTGTAACGCTTCACGGCTTCCTCCGTCGGCTCAACGCCGATGGAAAGCAGAGTCTTTTTAAGGGCATTCTCCTCGGCTTTGCCGAAGTCGAAGATTGTATCATCCAAATCAAACAATATATCTTTGATCATAATAATAACCGCCTATACAAAAACGGACGAGGTTAACCCTCGCCCGCTTTCTTTTTTGTTTGAGAAATCAGTCCGATTATTTGAACTTTCTCTTACGAGCAGCCTCAGACTTCTTCTTGCGCTTTACGGAAGGCTTCTCGTAGTGTTCTCTTTTACGAACCTCCTGAATAACGCCGTCTCTTGAAGTCTGTCTCTTAAATCTTCTGAGAGCGTTGTCCAAGGACTCGCCTTCTTTAACTTTTACCTGACTCAATGTATTCCCTCCCTCCGCAAACTTGCAGGGGCAAATTCCTTAATATTCGCTTAATTTTATCACATAAAACAATATATGTCAATAGATTTTTGCGACTTATTTTAAACATCGAACTGTATAGTGCTTATTTAACAACTATATTAACAAGTCTGCCTTTAACATACAGTTCTTTGACGATATTTTTTCCTTCGATTGCTTTGGCAACTATTTCGTCTTTCTTAGCAAGTGCGATAGCTTCCGAGGAATCAATATCTGCGGGAATCATCAGCTTAGATTTAACCTTGCCGTTTATCTGGGCAACAATTTCAATCTCATCATCAACGCACTTTTCTTCATCATAATCAACCCAATGACCGTTTGCAAGCATACCGCCGAAGCCTTGTTTCTCCCAGATTTCTTCTGTAACATGAGGTGCAAAAGGATTGAGCATGGTAACAAAGGCTTTAAGCTCAGCCTTGTTTATTGATCCCTTTTCATAGAATTTATTGAGAAGCGTCATCAATGCGGCGATAGCCGTATTAAACTTCATATTTTCGATATCCTCTGACACTTTTTTGATGGTTTTATGAACAGCGGATTCAAGTTCCTTAGAATAGCTGTCACCGTCGGTCAGTATATCCTGCAATGCCCATGTTCTGTCGATAAATCTCTTGCATCCCTTTACCGAAGAGCTTGACCACGGAGCGGCTTTTTCATAGTCGCCCATAAACAATACATAGGTACGAAGAACATCGGCGCCGTACTCGTCAACAACATCATTCGGATCGACAACATTGCCCTTAGACTTGCTCATCTTATCACCGTCAGGGCCGAGAATGAGTCCCTGTGCGGTTCTCTTTGCGTAAGGCTCATCGTAAGGAACCTCGCCCAAATCGTAAAGGAACTTGTGCCAGAAACGCGAATAAATCATATGACGCGTAACATGCTCCATTCCGCCGTTGTACCAGTCAACCTCACCCCAATATTTAAGCTTTTCCTTGTCAGCGAAAGCCTTATCGTTGTGAGGATCAATATATCTAAGGAAGTACCATGACGAGCCTGCCCATTGCGGCATTGTATCGGTTTCCCTCTTTGCGTCCGCGCCGCACTTAGGACATTTGCAGTTAACGAAGCTGTCAATCTTTGCAAGCGGACTTTCACCGTCCTGACCGGGTTTGAAATCCTGAATTTCAGGAAGCTTCAACGGCAATTCATCATACGGTACAGGAACCATTCCGCAATGCGGGCAGTAAACTATGGGGATAGGCTCGCCCCAATAGCGCTGTCTGTTGAACGCCCAGTCTTTCATCTTATACTGAACGCCCTTTTCACCAATACCCTTTTCGCTGAGGTACTCTATCATCTTGTCGATAGCCTCGGACTTTTTGCTTATTCCGTTCAAGAAGCCTGAATTTACAAGCTCGCCCTCGCCCGTATATGCAGCCTCTTCAATATTTCCGCCCTTTATAACCTCGATTATATCTATACCGAATTTCTTGGCGAAATCGTAGTCACGGTCATCATGTGCCGGAACCGCCATAATCGCGCCTGTTCCGTAACCCATCATAACATAGTCTGATATGTAAATAGGAATTTCTTTTCCGTTAACCGGATTTATACCTGAAAGTCCGTCAATTTTAACACCTGTTTTGTCCTTGACGAGCTGAGTTCTCTCGAATTCCGTTTTCTTTGCACATTCGGCTCTGTAAGCTTTAATATCATCCATATTGGAAATTACCGAAGCATACTTATCTATCATCGGATGCTCCGGAGCCATAACCATAAATGTTACGCCGAAAAGTGTGTCCGGTCTGGTTGTATAGATTTTCAGTTTTTCATTATCTGTACCCTTAACCTCAAAATCAACGAATGCACCAGTGGACTTTCCTATCCAGTTTTTCTGTTGGAGCTTAACATTCGGCAAATAGTCTACTCTGTCAAGTCCTTCAAGGAGCTTATCGGCATATTCTGTTATACGCAGATACCAAACATCTTTTGATTTCTGAATTATATCGCTGTGGCATATATCGCACTTACCGCCCTGTGAATCCTCATTTGACAGAACAACCTTGCACGAGGGGCAATAGTTTACAAGAGTTTTGTCGCGAAAAGCAAGTCCTTTTTCATACATTTTGAGGAATATCCACTGAGTCCATTTGTAATAATCCTCCTGAGTTGTATCAATAACTCTCGTCCAATCAAAAGAAAAGCCTACTTTTTTAAGCTGACTTGAAAACTTTTCTATATTCATATCCGTAACCTTACGCGGATGAATACCTGTCTTTATAGCATAGTTTTCCGTCGGGAGGCCGTAAGCGTCAAATCCGATCGGGAAAAGGACATTATAGCCCTGCATTCTTCTCTTTCTTGACACAACTTCAAGTCCCGAATAAGCCTTAATATGACCTACATGCATACCTGCGCCGCTTGGGTACGGGAACTCAACCAACGCATAAAACTTCGGCTTTTCGGAGAAATCCTCAGCATGGAAAACACCCTCCTGTTCCCATTTATCCTGCCATTTTTTCTCTACCGATTTAAAATCATAACCCATTTCAATATTCCTCCGAATTTATATCAGTTTTCCGTTAAGATATCGGATATATCTATACTTTCAGCGTCATTCCAAAGGCGCTCGATGTTGTAATATTCCCTGCTCTGGGGATCGAAAACATGAACAAGTACACTGCCGTAATCCAGCAAAATCCAGCCTGTTGCCCTGCCCTCGATATGATCGGGTTCAACTCCGAGAGCTTTCATCGAATCCTCGACCTCGCCGGCAAGCGCACGGACATGAGTGCTCGATGTGCCTCCTGCGACTACAAAATAGTCTGCGACAACCGTAAGTTCCTTAGTTTTTATAACATTTATATTCTCGGCTTTTTTTGAATCGAGAATTTTAGCAATGTTTTTTGCTTTTTCAAGTGAAGTCATTGTGTATTCCTCCGATAGTTTGATTATATCAGCGTGATAGTCTGTAACAATTCAGCTCTCGTCATCGGTTATAGTCTTGATAACGGTCTCATTGTAAAGGTCTATACTGTCGGGATGTATAACTACTCCCTTGCTTACAAGATCCGGTATTCCGTAAGAAAGCGCATAAAGTATAGCGTCATCCATAGACTCCATGCAAAGCCTACGCATATCCTCAACGCCCTTGTAGCTTCTTTCCGCCGATATGTAATCTCCGAGATAAACCGCCTTTTCAAGCGTACTCATTCCGGCTCTGCCCGTCGTATGAAACCTTACCGCACGGACGATTTCTCTGTCCTCTATTCCCATTACAAATCTGACAAATGCCGCGCCCGAAATTGCGTGCCAAAGCTTTTTGTTGGAATATTCAACAGAGCTTAATTCTATTCCGGCTTCGCTGAGTACGCCGAGCTGCTCATCGGGAGAAGCGTTTTTCATAACATCATGTAAAAGACCTGCGGTATATGCTTTGTCCGGATCTGCTCCGTACCTTTCGGCAAGCTCACGAGCGCTGTTTGCGACATTCAGACTGTGTGCAAAACGGTCTGTATTGAGTCTTACCTTTATGAGCTCAATAATTTTTTCATCAGTCCAGTTACTCAATGGTAAAGCTCCTTTTTCTTTATATATTCGTAAACTTCCTTTTCGATTAAGCCGTCTGTATTCTCGCCGTTTTTCACAGCGTTTCTTACCTGCGTTGAGCTAATCTCAATAGGAGAAAAGTCCTCGATGATAAACCGAGCTTTCTCCGTCGGGAAGTATTCGTCAACATAATTTTCAAGTCTGCTCCTGTCAAGTGAGCCGAGTCTTGTAACGCCGCAAATTTTAACCTTGTTAATTATATCGAGCGGTTTTTTCCATGTGTGAAAGCTGAGAAGCATATCCGAACCCATAATAAATATCAGCTCGTCATTCGGATACTGTGCAGAGAGCGAAGCTACGGTGTCCACCGTATAGCTTTTTCCGCCCCTGCGTATTTCGTCGTCGCTGACTTCTATTTTGTCAATTTCCTTAAAGCAAAGCCTAACCATTTCAAGCCTGTCTTCACCCGAAGCGGTTTTTTCGCTCGATTTGTGAGGAGGTACGCATGTCGGAATTACTATAAGTCTGTCAAGTCTCAGCTTATTTATAATTTCACAGGCATATTTTTTATGTCCCAAATGCGGAGGATCAAAGGTTCCTCCGAAAATTCCTATACGCATCAGCGAATATTAACCTTCTTGCTCATTACATAGTGAGTGAGATAGAAGAACACGCCGCCGATGATGAGCGAAATGATAAGCTGGGTAAGATTTATAAAGCTCGCGCCGCTTTGAAGCGTTGCAGCGTCAGTAATAAATCTAATACTGCTGTCGATTATTTCCAGTCCGAAAGTGATTTTTGACGAAAGGAAAGACGCTATTTTCTCAGACACACCTGTTGTAAGTACTATAAATATAACTGTCCAAAGAGCATATCTTTTCTGAAATTTCCTTGTATTTGCAAGAGATATCGCAAAATAAAGCTCAACCGTAAACATTGTAAAACGGATAAACATTGCTATAACCCATACGATAAGGCTCGTCACGAGAGTCGCTATTGTTTTACCGTTAAGGAACATCGGCAAAAGGCTCTCAATCATCGAGTAGCTCTCCTCACCGATAAGGTCCTCTTTAAGCACCATAGCGGTAACTGCCGTAGTTCCCATAAGGCAAGCAAAAGCAGCTATATACCATACGGTAGAAACGATAACCTTTGATGAGAAAAGTGTAACGCTCTTAACGGGAAGTGTAAAGCTCAGATATCCCTGCTCGCCGTAAAGCGATTTCTGGAAGTTCATAACCATTACAACGGTAGTGAGGATAAAATTGCACATCGAAATCAGCATCAATACGGCAACGCCTATCGTCTGTCCCGCTGTCGCCGTATCGTGTCCGATATAGTAAGAACCCAAAACATAGGCTATTATTACACCGACAACTGCATATACAGCTCCCATTATTCTTCCTGTTGCGATAAATTCATTTTTAAGAAGCTTACCCAACATATCTGAACACCTCCCTGAACAAATCCTCGACAGTCTTATTATCGGCGGCAATATCGCTGACAGCTCCGTCAACGACCAGCTTTCCGCCTTTTATCATAAGAACACGGTCAAGTACCTTTTCAATATCATAAATGAGGTGAGTAGAAAGTAAGATAGTTGAATTCTGCTCATGATTTTTCATAATCGTATCAAGTATAAATTCTCTTGACACAAGATCGACTCCGCCCAAAGGCTCGTCAAGAATATAAAGCGCAGCTCTGCGGCTCATTACAAGCAAAAGCTGAAGCTTCTCCTGCTGTCCCTTTGACATAACCTTGATTTTTTTATTCATATCAAGATCAAAGGTATTTGCCATAGAAATTGCCTTTTCCTTGTCGAAGCTCTTGTAAAAATCAGCCATATAGTTTATAGCATTCTTCGTAGTCATCCAATTTGGCAAATAATTCTTCTCGGGCAGATAGGCGATCAGTTCCTTGGACTCGACGCCGGGAGCTTTTCCGTTTATCAGAATTTCGCCCTGATAATCATTTATAAGTCCGACTATCGACTTAATCATAGATGTCTTTCCGCATCCGTTAGGACCGAGCAGACCTACTATCTGTCCTGCGCCAAGCTCAAAAGATACGCCGTCAAGCACGCGCTGTTCGCCGTAGCTTTTTTTAAGCCCGCTGATTTTTAATAAAGGCTCTTGCATTGTTTTTATTCCTCCAATGAGTTTATTAGTCGTCTGCCATACGTGCTTCCTTGATTACATCCTCGGTTATTTCTTCGGACTCGCCGTGGCGTACAAAAAGAACGCAAAGCAGTGAAATTATGAAGCATATCGGGCAGTAATAGAAAAGAGAAGCGTATGTTCCCGTTACCATACGAACTATTCCGTAAACAATCGGAGTTGCAATCTGTGCAGAGAATGTAGCCGTATAGTAATATCCTGTAAATGTTCCTACCTTGTCAAGTCCGCCTATTTCAAGAACGAGCGGCAGAGTATTAACCGTAATAAGCATATTTGCAAATCCGCCGACGATAAGAAGAACATATATCAAAGCCATTCCGTTTCCGGTAATCGCGTCAACCGTGAGATATGACGCAAACGCCGCTATAAACAGGAAAAGTCCGAGAACTATTGATTTCTTTCTGCCGAGCTTTCTGCCGATAAGTCCGGAGGGAATTGCGCCTACTGCCGTAGCAACCGCAAAGAGTACAAGTATTTTTGTAGCCTCGCCGCTTGCAAGTCCGAGGATTTCGGCTGCAAAAAGAGCAAAGAAAGTCTGAATGGCATTTGAGCCACAGAAAAGGAAGAAAAGGGATATAAGCATAAATACAAGGCTCACTCTTTCACCCTTTGAAAGCTTGATTGCTTTAAGACGGGCTTTTTCTGCCTTTGCCGCTTCTTTTTCAGCCTTGCGCCTTGCTTTCTCGTCAGCAGCAACATTGCCTTCCATCTTAACTTTGAGTCGGCTGTCAGGCTCCTTTACAAAGAAAGCAACAATAAGTGTGCATACAATCATTATGATTGAAGCAAACAGGAATACATACGGTATATATTCATTCTCCTGGGTTTTTGAATCCCAGCCGCCGATAGCGCAAACTATCGTACCTGCCAGCAAAGCGAGCAAGCTGCCGACTCCGCCTACAAGATTGATTACCGAGTTACCCTCGCTGCGAAGTACCGGCGGAGTGAGGTCCGGCATAAGTGCAACGCACGGAGCGCGCCACAGCGACATTATGAGAACAAAAAGTATAATGCAGGTCATAAGCGCC
>JAQXHF010000029.1 GCA_029007095.1 Clostridia bacterium
AGTTGCATGAATTGAAGGGAGCGATGTATAGGTGAACGCCAGACCTGAGGAAATCAGCAACATTATAAAAGAACAAATTAAAAATTATAAATCAAAAATAGAAATGGCGGAAACAGGCACGGTTATCCTTGTCGGTGACGGTATCGCAAAGGTTTACGGACTGCGTAACTGTATGGCGAGCGAATTGCTTGAATTTGAGGACGGAAGCTTCGGACTTGCACAAAATCTGGAAGAGGAAACCGTTTCGGTAGCTGTAATGTCGGAGAGCGACAGCATTAAGGAAGGCACAAAGGTTCGCAGAACGGGACGCGTTCTGTCCGTTCCGGTCGGCGAGGAGCTTCTCGGCAGAGTTGTCAACGCTCTCGGTGAACCTATCGACGGCAAAGGTCCTGTCAACGCAAAGGCGACGCATCCGATAGAGTCGGAAGCTCCCGGAATTATTCAGCGAAAGAGCGTCAGCGTACCTCTCCAAACCGGTATTAAGGCGATAGACAGTATGATTCCGATAGGCAGAGGCCAGCGTGAGCTTATAATCGGTGACCGTCAGACAGGTAAGACCGAGATTGCCATTGACACAATTATAAATCAAAAAGGCAAGGACGTTATCTGCATTTATGTAGCTATCGGACAGAAGAATACCTCTGTCGTTCAGCTTGCCCAAACCCTGCAAAAAGCAGGCGCGATGGAATACACAACGATTGTTTCTGCTTCCGCGTCGGAAAGCGCGCCTATTCAGTACATTGCCCCGTATTCGGGCTGTGCAATGGCGGAGTATTTCAGAGAAAAGGGCAGAGATGTGCTGATTGTTTACGACGATTTGAGCAAACACGCAGTTGCTTACCGTGCGCTGTCTTTGCTTATCCGCCGTCCGCCCGGACGAGAAGCCTATCCCGGAGATGTATTCTATCTTCATTCAAGACTTCTTGAACGGTCTGCTTGCGTTGCAGACGAATACGGCGGCGGCTCAATAACCGCCCTGCCGATAATCGAAACTCAGGCGGGCGATGTCTCGGCATACATTCCGACCAATGTTATTTCAATAACGGACGGTCAGATTTTCCTTGAAACGGAGCTTTTCCATTCAGGAATTATGCCGGCTATAAATCCCGGTATTTCGGTCAGCCGAGTCGGCGGTTCGGCTCAGCTTAAAGCGATGAAAAAGGTTTCCGGCGAGCTTAAACTGCTTTATTCTCAGTATAGGGAGCTTAAATCTTTCTCACAGTTTGGCAGCGACCTTGACGCGGATACAAAGAAGCGCCTTGCACTTGGCGAAAGAATAGTTGAGGTTCTCAAACAGGATAGAAACAATCCGCTTCGCGCAGGTTGTCAGGTTGCGATAATCTATGCTGTTATCCACGGATATCTGGACAGCGTTGCAGTTCAGGATGTAAAGAATTACGAAAACGATCTCTATGCAAAGCTTGAAAGTGAAAATCAAAATCTGCTCGAACGCTTTGAAAACGGATTTTTTGAGCAAAGCGATATAGATGAGTTGGAGAGCGTACTCGGAGAAATGCAGAGGTGATATGAATGGGAGCTGATATTAAAACTCTCAGAGTTCGTATCAAGAGCGTTGATTCAACTCTTCATCTCACAAAGGCAATGGGACTTGTCGCCTCTTCAAAGATAAGGGGAGCAACTGCCGCAATGCTGAAAAGCAAGGATTATTCCGCTGCACTCACGGCAATAGTTGACGAGCTTTCCTCCTGCGCCGAGTGCCGCAAAAGCCCTTTCATCGCAGGTAATGGAAGCGACAGGACAAAGCTTATTGTTATAGCCGGTGACAGAGGACTTGCCGGAGGGTATAATGCGAATGTTTTTCGTGAGGCGGCAAAATATCCCGATGCTGATTTTATTCCGATAGGCAAACGCGCCTGCGAGAGATTTTCACAGGAGTATGTTTCCTCTGAAAAATATCTTGTTTCACAGGCATATTCGCTTGCAAAAAGACTTTGCGAGGAGTTTAAAAATGGAGAATTCGGCAGACTCGGAATAATCAGTACGCGATATGTTTCGATGATGACTCAGGAGGCGTTTACAAGTTGGGTACTTCCTCTTGAAAAGAAAGAAAGAGAGTCGGGTTCGGGAACGGTTTTCGAGCCTGACGAGGGATATATTCTTGATACGGCAGTTCCCGAATATGTTACGGGAATAATTTTCGGATCGGTTCTTGAAAGCTACGCCTGCGAGGTTGTGGCGAGAAGAACGGCGATGGATTCCGCAGGCAAGAATGCACAGCAGATGATTGACGATCTCCGCCTTCAATACAACCGCGCAAGACAGGGCGCAATCACGCAGGAGATAACCGAAATCATCGCAGGAAGCGGAGATTAACTTTCCGAAAAGAAAAAGCGATCATTCAAGGAGTGGTATTATTGAATAATTCTAATATTGGAAGCGTAGCTCAGGTAATGGGCCCCGTCGTTGATGTTCGTTTTGACGAGGGAAATTTACCTGCAATCGACAATGCGCTGACAGTACCTATCGCAGACAGAACTCTGACTGTTGAGGTCGCTCAGCATATAGGTGATAACACAGTCCGCTGTATAGCGATGGCTTCGACAGACGGCTTGACGAGAGGCGCGCCCGTAACCGATACGGGACACGCTATCAGCGTGCCTGTCGGTAGAGAAACGCTCGGACGCATTTTCAATGTTCTCGGTGAGACTGTTGATAATGAGGAAACTCCGAAAACAAAGGAAAGGTGGAATATACACCGTCCTGCGCCGAGCTACGATGAGCTTTCAACCTCGACAGAGATACTTGAAACGGGTATAAAGGTTATCGACCTTATCTGCCCGTACTCAAAGGGCGGAAAGATCGGCCTTTTCGGAGGCGCAGGCGTCGGCAAGACCGTTCTTATTATGGAGCTTATCAACAATATTGCCAAACAGCACGGCGGAATTTCCGTATTTACGGGAGTCGGTGAGAGAACTCGTGAGGGCAACGACCTTTATAATGAAATGAAAGAGTCCGGAGTTCTTAACAAGACCGCGCTTGTTTACGGCCAGATGAACGAACCTCCCGGAGCAAGAATGAGAGTCGCCCTTTCGGGACTGACTATGGCTGAATATTTCCGTGATGAGGAAAACCAGGATGTTCTGCTCTTTATCGACAATATTTTCAGATTTACCCAGGCAGGAAGCGAGGTTTCCGCTCTGCTCGGACGAATGCCGTCCGCCGTCGGTTATCAGCCTACGCTTGCGACGGAAATGGGTGCTTTGCAGGAGAGAATCACATCTACCAAGAAAGGCTCGATAACCTCTGTTCAGGCGGTTTATGTTCCTGCCGATGACCTTACCGATCCAGCTCCGGCAACGACATTTGCACATCTTGACGCGACAACGGTTCTTTCGAGGAATATTTCTTCTCAGGGTATATATCCGGCTGTCGATCCTCTTGAATCAACGAGCCGTATTCTCAACCCGGAAATTCTCGGCGAGGAGCATTATGCCGTCGCAAGAGAGGTGCAGCGTGTGCTTCAGCGTTACAACGAGCTTATGGACATAATCGCGATTATGGGTATGGACGAACTTTCCGATGAGGATAAACTGCTTGTAAACCGTGCAAGAAAGGTGCAGCGCTTCCTTTCTCAGCCGTTCCATGTTTCCGAGAAATTTAATGGATTCCCCGGAATTTATGTTCCCCGTTCAGAAACCATCAGGGGATTCAAGGAAATTCTTGAGGGCAAGCATGACGATTTGCCCGAATCGGCATTCCTCTTTGTCGGAACTATCGACGACGCCGTTGCAAAGGCGGGTAAGATGTAATTATGAACACTTTTATGCTGACAATAGCTTCGCCTGACGGCAATAAATATTCCGATCAGGCGCAGATGCTCACCGTCAGAGGAATTGACGGCGATCTTGCGATTCTTGCAGGACATATTTCGTTTATAACGGCGCTCAAACCCTGCGACTGCAAGGTTATTTTGCCGGACGGAACGGAAAAAGTAGGTACGATTGACGGCGGTTTGCTTACCGTTTCCGAAAAAGGAACTACCCTGCTTTCGGGCAGCTTTAATTGGAAATAATTTGAATAGATAATTCAAAATCATTCGTTTCTCCTTTTGTAAGGGGAGACGAATGATTTTTTAGCAAATATAAAATTTTCTAAATCAACTATTGGTATTGAGCCGAATTAAGATAAAAAAACGAGTATTCATAAAGTCAAATCCCTTATGAATACTCACTATGTGTTAGGACGTCACTCTGATAGCCGAATATGCATTTCTCACGGCTTTGCTTTGCGGTACGCCTAGAGCGAAAGCCGTGAGAAAATGAGAATTTGCACCAATTTTAGATGAGAATATTGTATCAACGATAATACATATTCTTCTAAATTATATCAATGCTACTCAATGCTCGGG
>JAQXHF010000030.1 GCA_029007095.1 Clostridia bacterium
GTATGGAGGGCGGAGTTGCGTCTATTGAGCGTACCTTTACAGTACCTCATTCAGTTATGGTTTTAGAGTCGCTTGCTGCTAAGTATGATCCGGAAGATATCATTCTCGGCGCCGGAACGGTTCTGGACGCGGCACCTGCGAGAATTGCGATGCTCAGCGGCGCTCAGTATATTGTAAGTCCGTATCTTGATCTCGAAACGCTTAAAATGTGTAACCGTTACCGTGTTGCAATGATGCCGGGAATTATGACCGTGCGCGAGGGCGTTCTTGCTATGGAAAACGGCGCCGATATACTCAAAGTATTTCCCGGCGATCTCTTCGGTCCTAAAATAATAAAGGATATCAGAGGACCGATTCCGTATGCTAAAATGATGCCGACGGGCGGTGTTAACGCCGATAATGTGGGCGAATGGATAAAGGCGGGAGCTGTTGCTGTCGGCGCCGGCTCATCACTCACCGCAGGGGCAAAAACCGGAGATTACAAGAAGATAACCGAAACTGCAAAGAAATTCCTTGAAAATATCAGAGCGGCGAGAGCCGAGCTTAAATAAATTATTTATCACGGAGCTGAATCAATGTTTGTTGACATAGCTAAAATTAAAATTAAGGCGGGCGACGGAGGAAACGGAGCCGTTGCATTTCGCCGCGAAAAATATGTAGCTTCCGGCGGACCTGAGGGCGGCGACGGAGGCAAGGGCGGCAATATCGTATTCAAGGTTAACGATAATCTTTCCACTCTTGCCGATTTCAGGTATAAAAGGAAGTATAAAGCGCCTAACGGCGAGCCGGGACAGGGCGGAAACAGAAACGGCAAAAAAGGCAGCGACCTTATTATAGAGGTTCCGCGCGGAACCGTTATACGAGAAGTAAACAGCGGTAAAGTAATGGCCGATATGTCGGATAATAACGAGTTTATTGCCGCAAAGGGCGGCAGAGGAGGTTGGGGCAACAGCCATTTTTCAACTCCTACGCGACAGACACCGCGCTTTGCAAAGTCAGGTACTCCCGGAGAAGAATGGGAGGTTTCGCTTGAGCTTAAATTGCTTGCCGATGTAGGACTTGTAGGATTTCCGAATGTAGGCAAATCTACATTTATATCTGTTGTCAGCCAGGCAAAGCCGATAATTGCCGATTATCATTTCACTACGCTTACTCCGGTGCTCGGAGTTGTTTCGCTCGGCGAGGGTTCATCGTTTGTAATGGCGGATATACCGGGACTTATCGAGGGAGCGAGCGAGGGAGTCGGACTTGGACATGAGTTCCTGCGCCATGTAGAACGGTGCAGATTGCTTGTTCATATTCTTGACGCGGCCGGCAGCGAGGGCAGAGATCCGATAGAGGATTTTAACAAAATAAATGCCGAGCTTGTAAAGTTTAATCCCGAAATGGCTGATTTACCTCAGATTGTGGTTGGCAATAAGGTTGATCTTGCTTCCGACGAACAGCTTGAAGAGCTTGAAAAGTATTTTACCGAAAGAGGATATGAGTATTATACTATGTGCGCTCCCATTACCGAGGGAACACGCGAGATAATCAATGCTGTGGCCGCAAAGCTTGCCGAGCTTCCTCCGATTAAAAGATACGAGAGCGAGGATATTCCGGCAGAGTTCTTTGCAAAGAATAACGACGGTAAATTTAACATAACTGTTAGTGACGGTATTTATTCCGTTGAGGGCGAATGGCTGCTTAAAATATTGCAGAGAACGGATCTTGACGACTATGAATCTTTGCAGTATTTCCAGCGCGTATTGCAGTCGAGCGGAATAATTGACGCGCTTATTGAAAAAGGAATACAGGAAGGCGACACGGTTGAAATTTACGATTTGGAATTCGATTTTGTGCCGTAACGGTTAATATGGAACGCTTTTTTAAAGATAATAAAGTAAACCCTGATGAACTCAGTCCGCTGACTCTTGCATTTATCGGTGATACCGTTTTTGATTTGATAGTTCGTGAGGAACTGATTTGTCAGGCGAACAGACCGGCTAATGATCTTCATACGCTTGCGGTTAAAAAGGTAAAGGCTTCGGCTCAGGCAGAATTTATCGAAACTCTTATGCCTTACCTTAATGAAAAGGAAACCGCCGTTTACCGACGCGGAAGAAACGCCAAGCCGGGGCATCTGCCTAAGAACTCGAATCCGCGCGATTATCATATGGCAACGGGATTTGAAGCTCTGATAGGATATTTATATCTCAGCAATAAACTCGACAGAATAATGGAGCTTTATACTATATTGAATGAAAACAAGGGAGTTTGAATTCATGAAAAAAGAGAGCGTCAAGAGCGTATTCAAAAGCTTAAAAGTTAAAGATGTGTTGGTTGATAATGTATTTTTTATAATCGGCTGTGTGCTTTATTCTCTTGGGGTTAATATTTTTGCTATTCCGAATAATATCGCTCAGAGCGGTATAACGGGACTTGCCATCATTATTAACTATCTTATTCCGAAATTGCAGGTTGGATTGCTTGCGTTTTTGCTCAATATACCTTTGCTTGTGCTTGCATGGTTTTTTATCGGAAAAAGATTTACGCTTAAAACCTTGTGGGTAACGGGTATGCTCTCAATCGTTATAGATTTAGCTAAGTTCCTGATGAATAAGGGAATTATAGGCGCTTATACGGGTGACAAGCTTCTTGCGGCAATGTTTTGCGGCGCAATGTGCGGAGCAGGACTTGCGCTGATAATCGTCAGAGGAGCTACATCGGGCGGAACCGATGTAATAGGCAGGCTCATAAAAAATGCATTTCCTCATTTATCTATTGCAAAGATGATAATGGTTTCTGACGCTGCGATTGTTTTGGCGGCGGCAATAGTATTCAGAAGCGTTGACAGCGCAATGTATGCCGCTATTCTGATATTTGTTTCGTCCCGCGTTATGGACTTCATACTTTACGGTACGGGAAGCGGAAAGATGCTTTATATCTTCACGAGAAACGGTGATCTTGTTTCGGAGGAGATTGTATCGCACGGCAGACGCGGCGCTACCGTGATAGAAACAAAGGGCGGCTATACCGGGGAGAAAGGTAATCTTGTAATCTGCGCGGCGAGAAGCAGCGAAATACCGAAAATAAGAAAGCTTGTAAAGAGCGCCGATCCAGAATCGTTTATAGTTCTTTCGGAAGCTAATGAGATATACGGAAAAGGATTTACACCTCCTGCCGGAAGCGACGAAAGCGATAATTAGGCTATTGACAAAACGCTCAAATAGATATATAATTTTTAGGTTAAATCTTATAGAAACGGTGATTTTATGTCAGGTCATTCAAAATGGAGTACAATCAAGCGTAAAAAGGAGAAGACCGACGGCGCAAGAGCCAAGGTTTTTACCAAAATAGGTAGAGAAATCTCTGTCGCTGTTAAATCAGGCGGACCGGATCCTAATGTTAACAGTAAATTAAAGGATGTAATTGCAAAAGCTAAGGCCAACAATGTTCCGAACGATAATATAGACCGTATTATCAAAAAAGCGGCAGGCGAATCAGGCTCCGATAATTATGAGGAGATAGTATATGAGGGCTACGGTCCCTCCGGAATTGCAGTTATCGTTGAGACGCTTACAGACAACCGCAACCGTACAGCAGGCGATGTCCGTCACTACTTTGACAAGTACGGCGGAAATATGGGACAGACAGGCTGCGTTTCGTTTATGTTCAACAGATACGGCGTTATAACCGTAGAAGCCGAGGATGTTGACGAAGAGAAGCTTATGGAGGACGCTCTTGAATGTGGAGCTTCCGATTTCATAACGGACGACGAGGGCATTTACGAGATTCGTACCGAGCCTAACGATTTCAGCGGCGTTTGCAGTGACCTTGAAGCTAAGGGATACACTTTTCTTTCTGCGGAAGTTGCATATGTACCGACTACATATACAAAGCTTACCAACGAGGACGACATCAACAATATGAATAAGATGCTCGATATGTTTGACGATAATGATGATGTCCAGAATGTTTGGCATAACTGGGAAATGGACGACGAGGACTGATTTGTTCGTCTGTTGACCGTAAAATTCAATAGTTAAAGCACAGCGCGGCCGCGTCTATATGATGTCGGTTGCGCTGATTTTTAATTGTTATTTTCTATAAAATATTATTGAATACCTTGTTTAAAATGAATAAATATAATTTTATTTAATAAGAAATAAATAAATTTTTTAAAAATTCATTAAAATTGTTGTAATTTTCATTGACTTTTAACTAAAATTTAATTATAATTGAGTTGTTGTAGTGTAGGTTACTTGACCTATATTCCCTACTATATATTGTTTAGGAGGAAAAATTATGGCGAAATGTAAACGCATTGTGAGTGCATTGCTTTCTGTTGTTATGGTACTTACCGTGATGCCTTTAAGCATTGCAACAACTGCGGCTGCAAAGGATGTTGAAGATAACATTCAGACTTCCGCTGCTTCCGGCGCCAGATCGTTATCAGCAACCGGAGCTGACGGCAAGCTTGATGTACCTGTCGTAACTCTTGAATCGACAAGCGTTATAAGAGTTGCAGATGCAAGCAACCCGTTTGCAATCGGTACGACAGTAGTTGCCGCTACGCCTTCGGGATTGCCACAGATTTCGGGCGATTATACCGCAGCATATTACTGCGACGAGACTCCGGCACTTCCGACTGTCGCATTTACGGTTGACAGGGATATTAACGGAACCCCGACTATCGCTTGCGAAAACAACACGGGTATATCATTCTCGGATCCCGCTGTTGCTAAGAATTCCGTTGACGGCACAACAACATACACATGGACGATTACAGCAGGTACAAATGTACCCGTAGGCGCTCTCAGATTTGTTGTAGGCTATTCATATTCTTATGTTGACGCTCTTACCAATAAGACGATAACAAAGAATTACAACGCCTATGCAACAAGTTATGTTGAGAATGTTGCACAGCCCGGTGGTTTCTATGTGTACCGTGAGCGTTCAAACACCACTCACTCTAATGAGATTTGTAACGGTGTTGCCCGTATCCTCGGAGCTAATACATACGGTAGCTTCTATACTGTTGACGATGCCGCTGCCACTACTACCGGTTGGGCAAAAGGATATTATAATTTCCTTTCAAGCGGTAAGAGCTTCGTAACTATTTCCGATACAATCAGCGGCGCTATGGGTTACGGTATGGTTTCCTACACGCCGAGTAATGACAGCACAGGTAATGTTACC
>JAQXHF010000031.1 GCA_029007095.1 Clostridia bacterium
GGAACGAATCCGGTGAGCCACCATGAGTATTGCTGTTTGCGCCTGTAAAGGAGCTTGTCGTTTCGGTAAAGACTTGAACTCATCTGGACGAGCATATCGTCCTCGGCGCATTTATAGAATTTTCTTCCGGCGTCGTCAACAAGCACATCATCGTCAAAATCGCGGTAATACAGACCGATTTCAGATCCGATAAGAACATAGCCGTACTGACCTTTCCAGAGCTGAACCATCCACTCTTTACCGTCATAGTCAAAGTATATACGGCTTGTGTCGAAGTTACAGATTATGAAAGGAGCGGCGTAGTCATAAATTTCGGTGTATCCGAAAGTTCTCTGCCAAGCGTTGAGAGAAGCGTAGAAAACGCCCTCCGAAGCGTCGTATGAGAAGCCGAGAAGTCCCGAACCGTCGTCATTTGTAACCTTGCCGGTGGCGGGATCATAGTAGAATCCGCCGATAATTTCGACTCTGCTGCTTTCGCCGCTCATCGGGAAACGGTCGAGCTTGCCGACCGAGAAGTGAAGTATATACAGAGCGTCAAGAGAAGTGATTTTACCGTCGCCGTCAACATCGGCAGCTTTTTTCTCAGCGTCTTTAAGCTCCATAGAGTTTGTGCAGTATCTTATTACCATCAGCGCGTCAAAGGAATTGACAGAACCGTCGCTGTTGGTATCTCCGAGGGTATTGTCAACGGCAAAAGAACTGACAGCGCCGAATGACGCAATGCCGAAAACAAGACAAACGCTCAGAATCAAAGAAATAATTTTTGATGATTTTTTCATTTTCTAAGCCTCCGTGAATTATTTGTAAATGAAATTGATTTTTCCTACCGCATATTGCAGAACTTTAAGCGCGTCCATGGAATTTGTACTTCCGTCGGAATTGACATCGGAAAGCTGTTTCTGTTCTGCGTTGAATGATATACTGCCTACCGAAGCTTTGAGAATCTGCAAAGCGTCGAGTGAGTTGATTTTGTTGTCTGTATTGACATCGCCGGGACAATGTACCTTACTTGTCGCAAAGAAAGCGCCGAAAGGAACATAAAGTTCGCCGTATGTGATATATAAATCCTGCGGACCGATTTCAAAAATCTCGATTTCGGGCGGAACAGACCAGCTCATATAACTGTTGTTGTCGTAAACGGTTTTTGTAACTCCGTTTGTAAAGGTGACGCTAAGAATTGTTCCGGTGGTATCGAATTCTTTGATTTCGACATCGTTAAGAATACCTAATTGCCAGTCCTTGTCTTGCACAAGTATGGTTTTATCCGGTCTGTTGACAAGCTCGATGCTTTTGGCTCTTACGAAGTTTACGGTTGTGACGGCATAAGCGCCGCTTTCGGGAATGTCGTAGTTATAAACCTTAATTTTGTTTTCTCCGACTTTCCATTTTCCGTCCAGACTGCTTGCGCTGACATTCGGACCGAAACCGGGTATGTCGCGTACAGGGTATTCCTTTGAGTTGTAGCTTAGTACGATGCCGTCAAGATTTAAGTCGTGGCTGACGACTACTGCGCCGTTTTTATTTATATACCAATCTATTCCCTCGTAGAAATCGGTTTCTTTCGGAGGTTTTACGACTTTGGCAGTTTCGGCGGCGGCCGCACAGAGCGAAAACGAGCCGAAAGCAATAACAACTGCAAGAACGGCGGAAATAATCGCCCTAAAATTTAATCTTTTCATTTTATTAAATCCTCCCTAATATTTATTTCAATATATTATACTATGGAAAAAAGCCATAGTCAAGCACAAAAGCGCCGTCAGTCGCTTAATTCGTACAATCTATACAAATTGTTTACAAAAATTGGCTATTGACAATAATATGGCTTCCATTATATAATATATAAGAATTAAACGGAATATTATGTCATTTTATTATTATGTCATTTTATTAGGTGGTGTGCATAAATGCGAAAATTAAATTTATTTAAAAAGATTGTTTCTGCTTCACTTGCCGCTGTAACTGCGGCTTCCGTTTCGCTTTGCGCGGGAGCGGCAAGCCTTAATTACGGCGATATTAACGGCGACGGATATGTTAATTCGATTGACGCTCTTGCCGCTTTGAGTCACAGCTTGGGAAAGGTTACATATACCGGCGACGCTTTGACTCGCGCCGATGTTAACGGCGACGGAGATATCAACGCGTACGACGCTTTGTTGATTCTTTATTATTCGGTTGATAAAATCACAGAATTCCCGGTTGAAAATACTATGCCCGAAGCTCCGTCTTCGTCCAAGGAAATTCTCTCGGTATATTCATCTGCTCTTGACAAGGCAAGAAACGAGCTTCCCGCTTACAGGGTTGATGTTGTTTCTGATTCCGAGCTTACCAATATGACTTTGAGCGGTATGCTTGCAGAAAGCCTTACGGAAGAGGAGAAAAATCAGCTTATCGAGGAGCAGAAAAAATCTGCGGATTCTCACGAGGAGAACTATGTCATTGCAAAGCAGGGCAGTTCTGCGTCTTTGAGCAATCTTCCCTCTCAGTTTAAGGAAACTAACGCAAGTCTTTTCAAGTCTGTTACCTGTTCCGTTAACAGCAAGGGCAATTATGTTATCAATATTAAATTTAAGGATGTAGTTAATCCCAAGGATACCGATCCTATCGTTACTTGCATGGGCGCGCCGAGCTATAATCAGATTAAAGAAGTTATTGATGAGCAGTACGGCGACGGTGTAAGCTCAAAGGGAGTAACCGTGGATGTTTCATCTATCGAAATTCGTTACAGCAACGCTGAAATCGTGTGCGAAATGAATCCGAAAACCAATGAAATGGTGAGCATTGAGTATAAATTCACAGACACTATGAAAATTGATGTTTCGGTCAAGAGGGGACTTTTACCGCTTATGAATATGTCGATGACAAACAAATCTACGATTGACAGAACTTACAGCGGATTTGCATATTAAATTATAAATCAGGTTAGCTCATCTCAGGTTATACGCCTGTGACCTGCGGTGTTCTAATATATGCGCTTAGCGCAAATCTATAAAGGAGAAAATGGTGATAACGAATGAATAAACTTTCAAAGGTTATTTCTGTTGTATTGGCAGTAGTTATGGCTGCAAGCGTATCAATAGCTATGCTTGTTTCTGCATTTGCAGCAGATGATCCGAAAGCAACTTTCAGTCTCAATATCGAGAGCGAAACCGATTCAGAGGTTGTTGTATCTGTAAAGCTTGAAAGCGGTGCATTTAACGCTATCAACTTCCAGCTTAAAACAAGCGAGAATATCGGCAAGTGCAAGAGCATCTCTACATTGAATATTGGTTTCTTTGAGTCAAATGTCAACAACACAAAGGTTGGCGGCTTTAACAGCACAGCTTATACCGCAGGCGTTGGCTCTCTTGCAGTCTACACTCTCGAAAAAGTTTCGGCTGATGATGTTACTAAGGATGACATAGATCTTGATGTTTATGTTTGCGGCTTGACCGATGACAGCGATTTGACAGTTACAAATGCTGTTAAAGTTACAATAGCAAACAACCTTCCTGAGAAGACCACAGAGCCGAACACAGAGCCTACCACAGAGCCGACACCTGAGCCGACCACAGAGCCGACAACTGAGCCGACAACAGAGCCGACTACAGAGCCGACTACTGAGCCGACTACTGAGCCGACTACTGAGCCGACCACAGAGCCGACCACAGAGCCGACCACAGAGCCGACTACCGAGCCGACTACTGAGCCGACCACAGAGCCGACCACAGAGCCGACCACTGAGCCGACTACTGAGCCGACTACTGAGCCGACTACCGAGCCGACTACCGAGCCGACTACTGAGCCGACTACTGAGCCGACTACCGCTACTGAGGTAACTGACGAGGAAACAACAGCAACAACCGTTGAGGATGATGCAACAACTGCTGAGGATCCTGCAACAACCGCTGCTGATGCAGACGATTCAACTGTTGTTAACCCCGGCACAGGCGACAGCATTACAACAACTGCTGCCGTAATTTCACTTCTTGCTGTAAGCGGAGCAGCTATCGTTGCTCTTCGTAAGAAAGAAGACTAATCGTTAATTGGTGATAAGGGAGCTTATTCCGGATAAGCTCTTACCGATTACTTAAACGCCCCCTCGCAAGCCTATGGGCGTACGGCTTGCGAGGTTTTTTCTGTCCAAAATAGAAGCAATAATAAAAATGACTTGCATCGTTTTAGCGTTACAAGTCATTTTGCTTTTACTTAAATTGCGTTACACACGCAATTATTTATAAATTCTGTCTGTTATAAAATTGCAGATGCCGAGTTCAAAATATTTCTGCATTTTTTCAGCGTCGCTGACTCCCATGCAGTACAATTTTTTTCCGTTATCAATCAATTTGGTTATATTTTTTCCACTGTGAAGATTATATTTTGAGTTAATACAAATTTCGTCTTGGCTTGAACTTAGAACTTTTTTGACTTTTCCCGAAGTAAGGCGGTCAATATAGATAACGGTTTGAATATTCGGATTCAGCTCGTTGATTTTTTTGAGCGTTTCTTCGCTTTCGCACATCACACGGCAGCTTTCGGTAAATCCGTTTTCTTCTATTATTTCGATTAGAGCTTCAAGCGAATTGTCCGAATAGTCAAGCAAATTCAATATAGGCTTAGCGTTATATTCAAGACAGGCTTTCAGAGCTTGTTCAAGAGAGGGTATTGTAAGCTCATTGTAATTTTTGCAGTTTGCTCCGCGGTTTACCTTGCAGGTTATCAGGTCATAATATGTATATGACGATACTTTACCGAATCCGTCGGTTGTTAAATTAACTCGGCTGTCTGCCGACAGAACCCACACTCCGTCTTTTGTAAGCCGCAAATCTAATTCAACGGATCTGAATCCTTTTTTTGACGCTTGCTCAATCGCCGGCAGAGTATTTTCGGGAGCTTGCGAAGCAAGACCGCGCTGAGCTGTGAGGTTTATTTTAACCCGATCGGTTTTCTTGATGAAAATATCGGACAGAGCAATCGGCTCTTTACTTGAAAATCTGATATAATGTTTTACGGCAGGTATTGCGGCGCATAAAATTATAAGAGAGCATAAAGCAAAGACGATCAATCCGCGTATATACTTTTTATGTAGCATTAGCTTTAATTTTCTTTTAGTCATATTTCTTTTCCTGCCGATTTTTGATTTTAAAACCTTTTTAATTTTATATTAGTTACCGACAAAAGTCAATACGGCTTTCTTTCAACCACTGCGGACAGAAAATCTGCCCGCAGTGATAATCGGAAGCGAACATCTGCTTTAACGCGCGCCGAAAAATGCGGCGGCAGCTTAAAGCGGGCCGCGGCTCCCCATGAGCAAAATGCTACCGCCGACCGATATTCGCTTGTTTTTATTTTTAACATCCTGTTACATTATATGCCTGTGAATTTTGAGGCGAAACAAAAGTTTTTGAATTATTTTTCAGAATAACATAATAAAAAAGGAAAAAACTCTTTACAAAAAAGAAGTTATGTGTTAAAATACTTGCGTTATGTTTCCGTGTCTCGGATTTTGGGTTATACCGCACAGCGGTTTTCACCTGCCTTAACCTGGGATACCGGAGCTGATAATTTTTTAAAATGGGGTGAAAATAATGACACAGGCTGAAAAGCAGGCAATTATGGCTGAGTATGCTACTCATGAGGGCGACACAGGTTCACCGGAGGTACAGATCGCTGTACTTACAAAGAGAATCAACGACCTCACCGAGCATCTCAAAGTTCATAAGAAGGATCATCATTCAAGAAGAGGTCTTCTTAAAATGGTTGGTCACAGACGCAACCTTCTTGCATACCTTCAGAGAGTCGATATCGAAAGATACCGTGCTATAATTGCGAAACTCGGTATTCGTAAATAATTACCGTCGCTTGAGGCAGACAGAACTTATTGGGCTGTCTGCCTTGTTGTGAATTTACAGTTTTAATTAGTATTGCAATGAATGTAATCTAAGCCGGAATAAGCGGTTTTAGCAGTGAATCGGCATTTTGAACGGAATATTTCAAAGCGCGGATTTATTGCTAAATCCTTGTCCGGCTCGAAAATAAATTTTCAGAGAGGTAGTAATATGTTTTTCAAGGATTTCAAAAAATTTGAAACAACTCTCGCCGGTCGTCCGCTTGTTGTAGAGGTCGGCAAGATGGCTCAGCTTGCAGGCGGTTCCTGCCTTATCCGTTACGGTGAGACAGAGGTGCTCTGCACAGCTACAATGGCAGACAAGCCGCGTGAGGGCGTTGACTTTTTCCCACTTTCTGTTGATTTTGAGGAGAAACTCTATTCGGTCGGCAGAATTCCGGGTTCATTCCAGCGCCGCGAGGGCAAGGCTTCCGAAAAAGCAACTCTGGCTTCCCGCGTTATCGACAGACCTATCCGTCCGCTTTTCCCCAAGGATATGCGAAACGATGTAGGCGTTGTTGCAACCGTTATGTCTGTTGATCCGGACTGCTCACCCGAAATTACCGCTATGATAGGTGTTTCTGTCGCAATTTCAATTTCCGAGATTCCGTGGGACGGCCCGATTTCAGGCGTTTCAGTCGGACTTATTGACGGCGAATATGTTATCAACCCCACCGAAGCACAGCGTGAGGTTTCTGAGATGGCTGTTACGGTAGCTTCCACAAAAGACCTTGTTGCCATGATTGAGGCAGGTGCAAAAGAAGTATCCAACGAGGATATGTTCGACGGCATCATGTATGCACATAAGGTTAATCAGGAAATCGTTTCTTTCATCGAGGGCATAAGAGACGAGGTTGGCAAGAAAAAGGTTGAGTTCCCGTCAAACGATCCCAGCCCCGAAATGTTTGAGGCTGTTAAGGAGTTCGCTATCGAGGATGTTAAGAAAGCTCTTGATACCGATGACAAGCGTGTAAGAGACGAGGCTCTCAAACCGATTTATGAGGCTGTTCACGCTAAGTTTGACGAGGTCTATCCCGATGATATCGCCAAGATAGATGATTGTATGTATAAATTGCAGAAGTTCATCGTTCGCAGATGGCTTCTTGACGAGGGCAAGCGCGTTGACGGCAGAGGACTTGATGAAATCCGTCCGCTTAATGCCGAAATTGATTTGCTCAGCCGAGTTCACGGTTCAGGTATGTTCACAAGAGGTCAGACTCAGTGCCTTACCGTAACTACTCTCGGACCTATGAGCGACGCTCAGATGCTTGACGGCATTGATAATGAGCAGACTAAGAGATATATACATCACTACAACTTCCCGTCGTATTCCGTCGGTGAAACCCGTCCGAGCAGAGGCCCCGGACGCCGTGAGATAGGCCACGGAGCATTGGCAGAGAGAGCGCTTCTTCCTGTTATTCCGTCGGTTGAGGAGTTCCCGTACTGCATACGCACCGTATCGGAGGTTCTTTCTTCCAACGGTTCTACTTCACAGGGTTCAATTTGCGGTTCAACGCTTTCACTTATGGCTGCCGGCGTTCCGATTAAGGCTCCTGTTGCCGGTATTTCCTGCGGTCTTGTTACCGAGGGCGACCGCTTCATCACAATGGTAGATATTCAGGGACTTGAAGATTTCTTCGGCGATATGGACTTCAAGGTTGCCGGTACTCATAAGGGTATCACAGCTATCCAGATGGACCTCAAAGTTCACGGACTTACTCCGGAAATCATTAAGGAAGCTCTTGACAAGACCTACAAGGCTCGTGTATATATTCTTGACGAAATTATGCTTCCGGTTATTTCAGAGCCGAGAAAAGAGCTTTCCAAGTATGCTCCCAAGATGCTTTCTACAAAAGTTCCTGTTGATAAGATTGCAGAGGTTATCGGTAAGCAGGGTAAGGTAATTCAGAAGATTTGCGCCGAGTGCGACTGTAAGGTTGATGTTGAGGAGGACGGAAATGTATTCGTCTGCGCTCAGGATATCGAGAATGCAAAGCGCGCTATCTTTATGATTGAAACCATTGCCAACGATCCCGAAGTCGGCGCTATTTACAAGGGCGTTGTAACAAGAGTAATGGACTTCGGCGCTTTTGTTGAGATCGCTCCGGGCAAGGAAGGACTTGTTCATATAAGCCATCTTGATGTTAAGCGTGTAGATAAGGTTACCGATGTCGTCAATGTAGGCGATGAAGTAATCGTAAAGGTTCGTGAAATTGACGAGCAGGGCAGACTCAACCTTTCTCGCAGAGAGGCTCTTATAGAGGTTGAAGGACTTGTTCCCGAAAATGAAATTTCTGACGCACCTCCGCGTCGTTCAGGCGACAGACATTCAAGAAACGGCGGACGCAGAGATTCAAGAAAGCCGCGCAGAAACGAGGAATAATCTTAACGGATTTTTGTTCCCGTTAAATGCTTAAAATGATATACAACAATGAGTTTGTACCGATAACAAGCGTACAAACTCATTTCTTTTTTAAAAAAATATGCCCCTGTTATTTCAACAAATCACTTGACTAAAATACAACATATAGTGTAAAATATATACTGGTATCTATTTTAAAGGAGTGTCGCTATGGCAAAAAAGACGAGCTACGGCAACGATGATATAGTTGCCCTCAAAGGCGCCGATAAGGTGCGTAAGCGCCCTGCGGTCATTTTCGGCTCAGACGGACTTGAGGGATGTGAACATTCCGTATTCGAAATATTGTCCAATTCCATTGACGAGGCACGAGAGGGCTTCGGTGATAAAATAATTGTTACCCGATATCTTGATAATTCTGTCGAGGTTCAGGATTTCGGCAGAGGAATCCCGGTTGATTTCAATAACAAAGAGGGCAAGTATAATTGGGAGCTTGTTTTCTGCGAGATGTACGCGGGCGGCAAGTATAACGCAAATAACGGCGGCAGCTATGAATATGCGCTCGGACTTAACGGACTCGGACTTTGTGCGACTCAGTTTGCGTCCGAATATATGGAAGCTGAGATTCACCGTGACGGATATTGCTATAAGCTGAATTTCAAGCAGGGTAATCCTGTCGGTGATATGCAGAAAGAACCTTACTCAAAGCGCGACACCGGTTCGAGAATAAAATGGCGTCCCGATTTAAAGGTGTTTACAGATATTGATATTCCTCTTGATTATTATAAGGATATCATCAAACGGCAGGCGATAGTTAATGCCGGAGTTAAATTCATTCTCAAAAATCAGCTAAATAAAACGCAGTTTGAAACCTTTGAATTCACTTACACCGACGGAATAAACGATTATGTCCGCGAATATGTCGGAGATGATGCAATGACTTCGGTGCAGAGCTGGTCGGCGGAAAGCGTCGGACGCGACCGAGCGGATTTGCCGGATTATAAGGTGAAAATAAATTCTGCGCTTTGCTTTTCAAACAAGTTGAAGCTAAAAGAGTATTACCACAATTCAAGCTGGCTTGAATACGGCGGCGCACCGGAAAAGGCTGTCAAGAACGCTTTTGTCGCTCAGATTGACGCATATCTCAAATCAAACGGCAAATATGTAAAAACCGATTCCAAAATAAAATTTGAGGATATTGAGGACTGTCTCGTACTCGTTGTTTCCTCTTTTTCTACTCAGACTTCATATGAAAATCAGACTAAAAAGGCGATTAACAATAAATTTATTCAGGAAACAATGACGGATTTCTTCCGCCGCCAGCTTGAAATTTATTTTATTGAAAATCATACCGAAGCTGAAAAAATAGCAAATCAGGTTCTTGTCAATATGCGAAGCCGCGTCCGTGCGGAAACTACAAGGCAGAGCTTGAAAAAAACGCTTTCAAACGCAAACGACCTTGCCAACAGAGTTGCAAAATTTGTTGATTGCAGGAGCAAGGATCCGTCGGAGCGCGAGATATTTATAGTGGAGGGCGATTCTGCACTCGGCGCCTGTAAGCAGGCGAGAAATTCCGAATTCCAGGCGCTTATGCCCGTAAGAGGTAAGATACTTAACTGCCTTAAATGCGAATATGACAAAATTTTTAAAAGCGAAATAATAACAGACCTTATAAAGGTTCTCGGCTGCGGCGTTGAAGTCAAGTCAAAGGCTATGAAAGGCTTGCCAGAATTCAATATAGATATGCTTAAATACAACAAAGTCATAATCTGTACCGATGCCGATGTTGACGGATTCCAGATAAGAACGCTTATTCTGACTATGATTTACAGACTGATGCCGACGCTGATAACAGAGGGAAAGGTGTTTATTGCAGAAACACCTCTTTATGAAATCAATACTAAGGACCAGGTTTGGTTTGCCTATACCGAGAAAGAAAAGACTCAGGCTATCGAGGAAATCGGCAATGCCAAATATACGGTTCAGCGCTCTAAGGGACTCGGTGAAAACGAAGCCGAAATGATGTGGCTTACTACGATGAATCCTAAAACAAGACGGCTTGTTGAAATTTTGCCGGAGGACGCAGAACGCACGGCGGAGGTTTTCGATATGCTTCTCGGTGATAACTTAGCCGGAAGAAAGGAACATATCGCAGAAACAGGTCATATGTTTATTGATATGCTTGACCTGAGCTGATTAAATTTAAGTAACAGGTATTTCATTATATAAAAAGTCGGTGCAATCGACTTTGCTCTAAGAGGTGAGTTTATGGCGAAGAAAAAGCCAACCGTTAAAAAAGACGAGGAAATCGACAAAAACACGCATATTCTGAGCGCGGGATATGTTTTGAGACAAAATATAACAGAAACGCTCGAAACAAACTATATGCCGTATGCCATGAGCGTTATACTGTCAAGAGCAATTCCCGAAATAGACGGCTTCAAGCCATCACACAGGAAGCTCCTTTATACTATGTATAAGATGGGACTTCTGACCGGAGCGAGGACAAAATCCGCCAATATTGTCGGTCAGACTATGAAGCTTAATCCTCACGGCGATGCGGCTATTTATGACACTATGGTGCGCCTGTCGAGGGGATATGAGGCCTTGCTTCATCCTTTTGTAGATTCAAAGGGAAACTTCGGTAAGGCTTATTCGAGGGATATGCAGTGGGCGGCGCCGAGATATACCGAAGCGAAGCTTGCGCCGATATGCGCGGAGCTTTTTGCGGATATTGATAAGGATACCGTTGATTTTGTTGATAACTATGACAATACGGTCAAAGAGCCGTCTTTGCTTCCCGTTAGATTTCCTACCGTTCTTGCCAATCCTACTACGGGTATAGCGGTCGGTATGGCAAGCTCAATTTGTCCTTTTAATTTAAAGGAGCTTTGCGATACCACCATTGCTCTTATTAAGGATTCTCAGGCAGATATTTCCGATACTCTCAGAGCGCCGGATTTTCCGGGCGGAGCGCAGCTTATCTATGACGGCGAAACCATGAGAAATATCTATGAAACCGGCAGAGGCAGCTTTAAAATGAGAGCGACTTATCACTATGATAAGGATAACCGCTGCATAGATATAACCGAAATTCCGCCGACAACTACCGCGGAAGCGATTATTGACAAAATTATTGAGAAATTCAAATCCGGAGCAGTCAAGGAAATCAGCGATGTGCGCGATGAAACGGACAAGTCCGGACTTAAAATAACGATTGATTTGAAAAAAGGTGCCGATCCCGATAAGCTGATGCAGAAGCTCTATAAACAGACTCCGCTTGAAGACAGCTTCTCGTGCAATTTCAATGTGCTGATAGGCGGCAGTCCGAGAGTCCTCGGAGTAAGAGAGCTTCTCGAAGAATGGATTGCATTCAGAACCGAATGTGTGCGCCGCAGAGTTTACTTTGAGCTGAGCAAAGCCAAGGACAAGCTTCATTTGCTCGAAGGCTTGCAAAAAATCCTTCTTGATATTGATAAGGCTATTAAAATTATCAGGAATACCGAGGAGGAAAGCGATGTTGTGCCTAATTTGATGATAGGCTTCGGCATCGACGATATTCAGGCGAATTATGTAGCCGAAATCAAACTCCGTCACCTTAACAGGGAGTATATTCTCAAAAGAACTCAGGATATCGAACAGCTTATGAAAGATATCGAAGATATGGAGAATATACTTGCAAACAAATCAAAGATAAAGAAAATTATAATCGGTGAGCTGAACGATGTTTCCGAAAAGTACGGTCAGCCGCGAAAGACATCTATTGTTTTCGCTTCCGATATAGCGGCTAATGACGAGGAAGATACGATAGAGGATTTCCCTGTAAACATCTTCTTCTCAAAAGAGGGTTATTTCAAAAAAATTACCCCGCAGGCACTCAGAACGAGCGGAGAGCAGAAGCTGAAAGACGGCGATTCGATGCTTATTGAAAGAGAGGCTACCAATAATACAGATTTGCTTTTCTTCACCGACAGTTGTCAGGTTTATAAGGCAAAGGCGGCTGATTTTGACCTCGGAAAAGCAAGTCAGCTCGGAGATTTTGTCGCTTCAAAGCTCGGTATGGAAAACGGCGAAAACGCGGTTTATATGGCTTCAACTCTTGATTATTCGGGATATATGCTTTTCTTCTTTGAAAACGGCAAGGCGGCTAAGGTGGATATGTCCTCTTACAGCACAAAGACCAACCGAAAGAAGCTTATAAAGGCATATTCCGACAAATCTCCGATTGCGGGAATAATGCAGATAAAAGAAGACTGCGACCTTGTAATGGAATCGACGGCGGGCAGATTGCTTCTGTTTAATACCGGGGCGATTTCACCTAAAACCACAAAGGATACGCAGGGCGTAGCCGTTATGACTCTTAAAAAAGGTCACAGAGTTAAGGCAGTTAGGGATTATAAACCGGGCGAATTTGCAAAGCCGTACAGATACAAACCCAAGAATCTGCCGGCCGCAGGAGCGCTCCTGAGCGCGGAGGATACCGGAGAACAGCTCTCTCTAATTTAAAAACCGTCGGAATAAATATTTCCCGACGGCAGCGAAAGAATAAGCAAACGCAGTTATATATTTCTTTCGCTGATAATATGATACCCGATTATTTTAAAATAATCATTGTAAAAATTTGATATTTTCTATAAATAACTCTTGCATTTTAAATATATATGTGTTAGAATTACGAGGTAGAAATTTAACGGAGGTTCAACTATGAGCGCGATTCAGTATGTTATAGGCGTTGTACTTATTTTACTTTGCCTTGTTCTTATCGTAACGGTACTTCTTCAGGAGAGCCGTTCAGCAGGTCTTTCAGGTGCTATTTCCGGTGCTGCCGACAATTTCTTCGGTAAGGCAAAGGGAAGAACTATGGAGCAGAAAATTGAGAAAATTACCAAGATTTGCGGTATAGCTTTCTTTGTACTTTCTCTTGCAGTATCTATCTTCTTTATGTTTAAGTATTATTGATAATTCGGTTTAAGACATAAAAGAAAACCAATAGGCTTGTACGGGTTATAGTCGTGCAAGCCTGTTTTGATGTAATAACAAGTATAAAAGTTTTATATTTTGTGTTGATTTAAGATGCAAAGTATGCTAAAATGTTAGCATTATTAAGGAGGCGTTTGCTTTGAAGAAGTTTAAAGGTTTTTTCGGAGAGTTTAAAACATTCATAATGAGGGGAAATGTCATAGACCTTGCAGTCGGCGTTATCATAGGCGGAGCTTTTCAGTCCATTGTATCTTCTCTCGTTAACGACATTATTATGCCGCTTATCGGTATGATTACGGGAAATGTTGATTTCTCCGAGCGTGTTTGGAAAATCGGCGAGGGCGACACAGCCGCAACCGTAAGCTGGGGTTCATTCCTTACGGCGTTGCTTAATTTCCTTATAATTTCATTTGTAATCTTTATGATTATAAAGGCTATCAACAGCGTTTCGGCTAAGCTTACCAAGAAAAAGGACGAGGAAGCCGAGGAAGAGCCTAAGACAAAGACTTGCCCGTACTGTAAGTCCGAGGTTGATATAGAAGCTGTTAAATGTCCGCATTGTACTTCGGATATCGAATAAATAATTAGTTGAATCACAGGAGTGACTGTTTTGGAAAAAGAGGTAATTCTTAAAAAAGCTGCTTTCGGCGGATTTGACCGCAAGGAAGTTATGGAATATATCGGCGCTATTCAGGCAAAGCTCAGCAAAACAGAAGAAAAGCTCGGAGAAATCAGGACTTTGCAGGAGAGAATCTACGAGCTTGAAGATGAGCTTGAAGAAAAAGACAAAAAGATAAGCGAGCAGAATTCTGTAATCGAAGATTTGGAAAGCCGTCTGGCAGAGCTTGAAGGCGTTGATGAGGAGCTTGAAGCTTCTATGGCGAGCGCAGATAAGAGCGTTACGGATTTTGCCGACGCGCTGAGTTCTGTCTCCGAAAGAATTTCCGAGGTAAAGAGCAGAGGAGAGAAAAAGATTCTCAACGATTGGCTTAACCATATTTCCGGAACCGTCGGTGAAATCGGAGTGGCTCTTGACAAGATTATATCCGCAAAAGCGGAGCGCGAAGCCTCTATGCCCACCGATAAAAAGAAAGCTCAGCCGATTAAAGAGGAAGTAAAGCCGGTTGAAAAGGAAACTGACTCCGATGATGACGACAAGCAGCCTGTAAGGCGTACTTCTGTCAAAATCAAGAAGCAAAAGGACAGAAGCGTTCGCAAGCAAACCGTCAGTCAGGAGTCCGAACAGCCGAAGACGGAGACTTACACCGAAACTAACGGTTCGGGCGATGACGGCGAAATTGATTTCAGCGACGATATGATTGAGCAGATTCGTGAAATTGAAAAGAAGTATCACGAACTTGTCAATAATATGCCCGAATAATCAAAATAATCATAGTATGGATTTTTGGATATTTCTCCGAAAATCCATATTTATTTTATACGAATATATGCTATATAAAATCTTGATATTATTACTTAACTGTGTTACAATATTACGGCATTATATTTTTTAGCAAAGTCAGATTTTCTAAAAAACGGTATTAAAAAGAAAGAAGGACAAATAATGGAATTTTTCGGTTATACTCTTTTCGGCGCTTTGAGCGGAGGGCCGCTTATAGCGGTCGCGGCAATAGTTTTTGTTGTCGGTCTGATATTCATCATAAAGGGCGGCGACTGGTTTGTTGACTCCGCTTCTTGGTTTGCAGAGGCTACGGGAATCCCGAAGTTTGTTGTCGGCGCAACGGTAGTTTCTTTTGCGACAACTTTGCCGGAATTGCTCGTTTCTGTCAGAGCGGCGCTCAACGGTTCTGCACAGATGGCTATCGGCAATGCGGTCGGTTCGGTAACGGCCAATACCACTCTTATTTTAGGCGTTTCACTTGTTGCGATGGCAGGAGCTGTCGAGAGAAAAAGCTTTAATTTAAAGGGAATGCTTTTCCTTGCCGCTTCCATAGGCTTGACTGTGCTTTCGGTTAAAGGATATCTTCCTACCTGGTCGGCTTTCATTCTTTGGGCGATTTTTATTGCGTTTATGGTAATCAACCTTGTAGAAGGCAAAAAAGGCGCTGCAAATGACGAGATTGACACCTACGAGAGAAAAGAAGTTCCCAAAAAGCTGATTTTCTTCATTCTCGGTACAGCCGGCATAGTATTTGGCGCAGAATTTCTTGTCGGTTCGGGCAAGACGATTGCAAAGAGCATGGGCATAAGCGAAGCTATAATCGGATTTACCATAATAGCTCTCGGAACATCTTTGCCGGAGCTTGTTACAACTCTTACAGCTATCAGGAAGAAAGAAGCTTCACTTTCCGTCGGCAATATTATCGGCGCTAATATCATAGACCTTACGCTTATTCTCCCGTTGTGCGCTATACTCAACGGTCAGCCGCTTCCGGTTGAAAAAATCAATCTTGTATTTGACTTCCCGGTATGTATTGCAGCGAGTGTAATCGCGGTAGTTCCTACGATGATAACAGGAAAATTCAAGAAATGGCAGGGCTTTGCTTTGTTAGCCGTTTATGTGACATATCTTGTATTCCTTGTATTAAACGAAACAGGCGTTGTCGCTCTCGGCTGATGATTGCTTTAATGAAAGGAACATTAAATTAAATGTTAGTTTTACAGCACGGAGCGCCGGCAGATATGTCGGACAGACTTGAAAAAGAGCAGAGAACCTACAAGCTTTTGGAACAGCTTGGCGTTGAATTTGACAGGGTAGATCATAATCCGGCTATGACAATGGAGGATTGTGCCGAGATAGATGAAGCTCTCGGAATTTCTATTTGTAAAAATCTTTTTCTCTGCAACAGGCAAAAGACGCAGTTTTATCTTCTTATGATTCCTGACGGCAAGAAATTTAAAACAAAGGAGCTGTCGTCACAACTCGGAGTCGCAAGACTTTCTTTTGCACAGTCCGAATATATGGAGGAGCTTCTCGACATAACTCCCGGTTCGGTCAGCGTTATGGGACTGATGAATGATAAAGAAAACCGTGTTCAGCTTCTTATTGACGAGGATGTTTTGAACTCCGAGTATATCGGCTGTCACCCCTGTATTAACACTTCAAGCTTGAAGTTGAAGACCGAAGATCTTATAAATACGGTTATTCCGGCAATGCACCATAACCCGATAACCGTGGTACTTAATCCTGAGGAAGAATAACCTTAAAAGGGGATTGATTATTATGAAAAAACTCATATCAGTTTTACTGTGCGTATCAATGATTTTTTGCGTCGCTTCTACCGCAGCTTCGGCTCTGTCCGGCAAATGCGACTGCGGATACGAACCTACTATCTATGTAGGTCCGCTCGGAAACTCGACTATATATGAGAATCCCGATACCGAAGATGAAAGGGAACTTTACAGACCTACTGCCGAGATGATTATAGGAATAGTTGCAGATGTGCTTCCTGCGGCGATTTGTCTTGCAGTTACAAAGGATTATGATAAATTCGCTGACAGGGTTTGCGCTTCTCTCAATGACGCTATGGGTGCGCTGGCACTTGACGGCGACGGCAACAGCGCAGAAAATGTATCGGTCAAGCCGGAAATTCCCGATGATCCTACTCACGGCCCGGACAACGATTACTATTTCCATTACGACTGGCGTTTGGATCCTGTTGAAATTGCGGCGCAGCTTGATGATTTCGTTCAGCACATAAAGGAGCTTACAGGTCACGATAAGGTTAATTTCAGAGCTTCGTCTATGGGCGGAGTTGTAACTATGGCGTATTTTAACGAATACGGATATGATGATGTTGACGCCTGCATATTCCAATGCTGCCCCATACTCGGCACATCTCTTGCAGGAGATCTTCTTACGGGTAAGATTGCTTTTAGTGCGTCAGCGCTGCTTGACCTCGGCGTCGGAGCGTATCCTCCCGTTGATATCGAGAGCATAATGCTCGATACCTTATTCTATGTTCTGTATTACAGCGGAATTATTGATTCGGCTATGGGACTCGGCACTTCTCTTGTAGATAAACTTAAAGATAAGCTGTACTCCGATTTTCTTACCCCTGTTTTCGGAACGGTTCTCGGATTATGGTCGTTTGTACCCGATGAGAGCTATGAGCTTGCTAAGCAGATGAATCTTGATCCCGATACTCAGGCAGGTCTTATAAATAAGGCTGATTATTACCATTATCAGGTTCAATGCAGAGCAGATGAGATTCTCCATTCTGCGGTCAACAGCGGAGTCAGAGTTATGATCGTTGCCGGCTACAATACTCAGGCTACACCGATTATTGAGTCGATGGACGACGATACGGACAGCACGGTAGATACCCGTTTTGCGTCTGCCGGAGCGACTGTTGCCGACAGAAAATCAACCTTGCCGGAGGGATATACTCAGGCGGTTGACTGCGGACACAATCACATTTCGCCGGATAACAGAATTGACGCTTCAACTTGCATACTTCCCGAAAACACATGGTTTATAAAGGATATGCTTCATTCCAATTCACACGACGGAATCAGGGCGATGTATAATTGGTTTACATATTCGGATGAATACTACAATGTATGGTCCGATTCCCGTTATACTCAGTTCTTACAGAACGATAAACCGAATAAGCGCATTATTGCAATGGGAAATTTTGCTGACGGCGCCGTTGTTCCCGAATATGCGGAAGGAACATCATTCCACGATAAATATGAGAAATATGTTGCTCCGATTGCGGCAAAAGTTCTTTCCGTACTCGATTATTTGAAAGAAAATTGCTACATTTAACAGTTTCTTAATATTTATGGTTTAGAATGAATCTACAAGGTTTGAAAAAGAGGTAATATTTTATGGATATTATGGATTTAGCTTCCAAGGGAATAAAAAAAATAACACAAAATTACGGCAAAAAAATCAATAAAAACGGACCTGCACCGGAAATTCCGAAGGGCGAGCCGGTAGTTTTCAGCGGCAAGTCTTTCAGAGCAGGATTTTCAAAGGCTGAAATTATGCCTGACCTTAATTCGGGCAAGACATATTGGATTGCCGGTCACGGTTCGGGACATAAGATGGAGGGCGTACTCTCTCCCGTATATACGAGCGCAGTATGGCTTGACTGCGGCGGCGAAGCCGGTATGCTTTGGATAGGCGCGGATATCGTCGGACTTACCAATGTCGAGGTTCAGCAGATAAGAGATAAGGTTATGGCGAGCGGAAAAATCCCGGAGGGTACCGTGATAAATATAAGCTGTACTCATAGCCATTCGGGTATTGATACCCTGGGATATTGGGGCAAGGCGAACATTCTCGGTATTCCGTCATGCGGCAAAGATCCCGATTATATGAATATGATGATGGAAAAAATGGTTAATGTTTCCTGCGAAGCATATGCAAACCGCAGAGACGGTAAACTTTATTCCGGAAAAATCGAGCTTAAAGATTCGCTTCAAACGCCGAGAGATATTAAGGATAAACACGAGATACTTTATCGTTTGCGTTTTAAGCCAAACGACGGTTCTAATGAAATTTGGATTATGAATTTCGGCGGACATCCGAATTCACTTGGCGGAGGCAACAGACTTCTCAGCGGCGAGTATCCGTATTTTATGCGCGAGGATATACGCGAGGCTACCGGAGCCGAGGTTCTTTTCGGTATCGGCGCAATCGGCGGCATGGATGTTGTTCATCTTGACGATGATAATGTAGAGTGCGTTAAAAAGCAGGGCAAAATGCTTTCCGAGGGCGCACAGAGAATTACCGACGAGCATGAACTGAATCCTGAAATGAAAATTCTCAGACAGTATTTCTATCTGCCCGTCGGAAACTATGTGTTGACTTTGCTTGCTATGCGCCATGTTATGAGCTTCAATGCATATGCCTGTCCGTCAAGCGATACGGGTATTGCAATGAAAACCGAGCTTACATATATGTCTATCGGCGGACAGAAGATATTACTTCTTCCGGGCGAAAGCTTTGTTTCAACTGTTTACGGCAAATATTACAGCGCTGAGGAATCGGCAACAGGCAGAGGTTCCGAAATCAATCCGAAGCCTCTTGTTGAAATCTCAGGCGACAGGGATATGATAGTTTACGGAATTTCAAACGATATGACAGGATATGTTGTTCCGCCGAATGACTTTGTACTTCATCCCACCCAGCCGTATCTCAACAGTACAAGGGACAGACATGACAAGAAGCACTATCACGAAACGAATTCAATGGGATATTCGGCGCAGAAAACTATTGCCGACACCTTTGCCGGAATGGTTGAAAGCTTCGGTGATTAAATTAGGATTTTTAATAATTATAAGCGGGTTGCATCTAAGGTGCAGTCCGCTTTTTTGTCTTGTAATGACGAAACAAGATGAAACTTTTTTATATAAAAATGCGTTTTTGTAGTAATTGTCAATTTACATATATTTGGACATATTCGTTAATATAATATTAACAAAATATTTGTTTCAAATAATAAAATATTGACTATTTTGTAATTTTGTGATAATATTTTACTGTCCATACGTGTAGTAATGGAACAATATAAAGGAGGAATACATATGAGAAAAGCAAAAAGCGTAAGCAAAAAAGCTTTGTCGGTTTTACTGACTGTTGCTATGCTGCTTACCACCTTTGTATTTTTCGACATCGGTTCGATGATAGGCTCTGCCGCGTCTGTTGACAGCACCTTTACCGTAACCGATAATGCCGGGGATCAAAAGGTCTATTTCTATGTACCTGAGGCTGCTTATCTTGAACCGTCTATCACGGCGCAGAGCACTCAGGCGAGATACAACTATCAGTGGTTTGTAGACTCTGAAATTGATCCTACGACTCATGAAGCTACCCCAAGATCGGGTGAAAATGCTACGGGTAACTTCTATTTCTACTACGAGTATGCAAGTCAGGTAATCTTCTCGTTCAGATATCTGGACGCCAACAGAAATCCTATGACTGCGTACACGCTTTCGTCCACAACAAACGCGGACGCTGACTATGCAAACGCAAACAGTACGATTAAATTTGCTTCTTCAAGCTCAGCCTTGAAAGCAGTTGGAACAAGTACCGTTCAGTCGCATATTCAGTATGTTGTTCCGTCAAATACTTTAAGCACTACAATAACTCAGGAGAGTATTTCACCTTATCTTCTCGGCTCTACCAACGGTTATTATATTGAGTGGACGGCAACATTCACAGACAGCAGAGACGGACTTTCAAAAGTCGCAACGGCATATACCTATGTATATAAGCCGCTCGTTCAGCCTGTTGTCGTTTCTATCCGTAACCTTAATACCACGGGTGATAACCACTATCTTCAGGATGTTTCGTGGATGTCGGGTTACCACAGCCTCCAAACAACAGGAAACCGCTATCCGAGCAGTGCGCTCGGCGGAAACGGTATAGCAACACTTTCCTCCTCCAATTCTTCAAAGGGTGTTGTTCTCGATGAGGAAGGATTGTATGCACAGTTTGCCAACGCTATTGATTCTCAGAGCTATTTCCACTATACACAGTCAGGTAATCAGAACGCAGGCGACTGGATTCCGGAAACTGCCGATGACAACTTTAAGCTCGCTTCCGGATACTATGTTTCATATGAAGCAGAAGACGGTTCTACAAGTAATGTTTCTACATATGTTGCTGCTTCGTCACCGATAGCAAACATTATGGTTGACACGAGCCGTTATTCCAATATGAATCAGATACCGAATATTTCTATCGGTTTGATGATTACTGACGAGGACGCTACAAGCGGAGACTCAACTCCTGACGGCGGATGGTATGTCGCTAACTACAACGGTTCTGCTCCTACCTCCGACCAGACAGGTAAGCAGAAGGGTTCAAAAACCAATAGTGAGAACCTTTGGAACGATGTCGGCACAATAATGAAGAGCGAAGGTTCTGCAACCTCCGACGCTACAAGTGCCGCTGCAAGAGGACTCAAAGCTAACATCAGATGGAACAGAGATATCTCAACATCAGGTGAATATACCATTAAGACGGCTGCACGACATGAGGATAGCGGAGATACCGCATGGAACTTTGCATATCTTCGTATCAATGTAACCGTCAATGACAAATCCACTCTTCGTGAAGCCGTATATGCTGTAAACAATAAGCTTGCAGACCTCAGCATTGCTTCCGACGGAACAAGTCCTTATTATGATACCACATCATCATATTGGACAGATCTTGTTGCGCTTTATAACGCAGCCGGACAGTTACTTGCCAATCTTGATACGATGACATCGGTTACTGTAAACGGTAATGAGTATAGCTGCGGCGAGCTTGCAGAAGCTCTTACAACAGCTCTTGCAAATGTCGAGAATTGCAGACTTTCTTCGACAGCAACAGCAAGATTCCTCGCAGTTAAAAAGGCTACCGACGGCGGATATGTTCTTACTGGTATGTACGATATCGGCGATCAGGACTTTATGCCAGATGTTACTGCTAATTACAATTTCGGTGACACGGTAACTGCGACAAGCAATGACCATATCGGTTACAAATATATCGGATATTCAACCGACCTTACATATTCTTCGGGAGACGCTTTCAAGGGAGATTATAATTCTCTCGTTGTTTCGTCCGACGCAACCGTTACCAAGAATATGACCACGGATGAAAATATCTGCTATACATTCTTCTATATGCCCGAATCTTATGACGCAATAATTGACACAAGAGGCGGCGAATTCAACTATTTAAAGATTAAGACAACAGGACTTCCCTCAGACCTTGGCGGAATCGGTTATCCGTCATATCGTGCGTCAAGCTCTGTTGATACAGACATCAACTATGATATAGACGGCAACACAGTTACAGCATGGACTTCCGCCGAAACAACTAATATTCAAAATCAGTTCTTGCCGTATTATGTTGACCTTACCGCAGGTACAACCTACAATGTTTCTTATAAGGTTACCGGTACAGACGCGTCAAATGTAGCTCTGAGCCTTTACAATGCCGGATTTATAGGCGGTAACGGTGATACGACTCAGCTCTATGACATGACTCAGAATTCATCATTTACCGTTTCGGCTTCGGATTCAGGCAGAGCTTATATTAAGCTTGAGCTTATGAATGACGCCAGAAACGGCAAGGCTGTTATGATTAGCGATATCTGCATTTCGGCAGCCGATACCAATGTACTTTATCTTGAAACTTCTACCGAATATCCGGCAAGCTTCACAGCTACCTCTGCCGATAAGACAGGTATGAGCTATGTTGCTTCGGATTCCAAGCTTACTGTTACTTCACAGTACAACAGCCTTACCTATCAGCAGAAGCAGTTCCTGCCGTATTATTTAAGCATGAAGCAGAGCAGTAATTATATGATTACTTACGATGTTTCCGGCGTAGAAGCTTCTCAGGTTCACTTTGTACTTTACAACAGTGACTTCTCAGGCGGCAACGGTACTACTGCTAATTATTACGATATAACAGGCAGCGGTACGACATTTACAGCCGGTGCTAACGACAACGGAATTGCGCAGCTCAGAGTTGAGCTTACAAGCGTTGCGGCTAACACTAAGGCTACTATCACAAATCTTAAAATTGTTAACACCGATTCTCAGACGGTTGTAAGCGGACTCTTCAACGATACCATCGACCTTGGAATTCCTGTTAAGGAAGGTTACCATTTTGACGGTTGGACAGTTGAGACCGTAACAGGCAATTCGGCTTACAGCGGATATATCGGCAAGGCTGTCGATAATGTAAGCGTAAGCAACTGCATTGACAATGCGGATATGATTTGGATACCGTCGCAGAATATGCTCAATATCAATTTCTCCGATAATGTTGAAACAGGTTCAAGCTTCTACGACATAATTGATTTTGATATCTGGGGCGCAAACGGATTTACAGCCGGCGACACATATACGCTTACAGCTAAGGTCAGAGTTAACAGCCTTACCTCGACAGCAAATGACGAGGCTAATGCAGACCGTGCAGTAATTGTAAGAAATGCTGGTGTTGCAAATGACGCAACAAACAGCTATGCTATTACAACGGCAACAGGCGAGTGGATTGATGTAAGTATCCCGGCAACCTTTACAGCTGATCAGACTCCGAGATTTGAGCTTGCATTCTATATCGGTGAAAAGCTTGCTACTCTTGCAGGAGTTGAGGTTGTCAGCGCTAATATTGACCTCAAAGATGTTCAGGTTAAGGATGATTCGGGTAAGGTTATTTATAACTTTGCCGACAGTATCGGTTCAACAAGCTCAGGTCAGCTTAACAGATACCGTTACGGCGCAACTACGGATATGATTACTGCAGTTTGGTCAACCGATACCTGTAAGGTAATCTTCCGTGACGCTCTGGGTAATAACATTTCCGTTCAGGAAGTTCCCTACGGCGGTTCAGCTACGGCACCTGAGGAAACACCGGAAGTTGTCGGAAGCACTTTTGTTGAATGGAGCGAGGATTTCTCGGCGGTTACAAGTGATATGATCGTTGATCCTGTTTTTGAGGAAATAGATATCACCGTAAATCTCGATAAATCAACTCTTACCCTTTATGCCGGTGACGAGGACACGATTACCGCAACCTTTGATCCTGATGTAACGGGAATCAGCGCGGTTGAGTGGACTTCTGATAAAGAGAGCGTTGCTACCGTTGACGAAAACGGTGTTGTTAAAGCAGTCAGCGCCGGTACAGCAAACATTACCGCAACAGTTACCTATGCAGGCAGAACATACTCAGCTAAGAGTAAAGTTACCGTTAATGCAGTTGAGGTAACATCAATCGCAATAAACACAAATCCCGACAAGACCGAATACTTCGTCGGTGAACAGCTTGACACGACCGGACTTACTCTTACAGTTAACTACAATAACGGTAAATCGGATGTCATTTCCGAAGGCTTTGAGATTGGTACATTCTCATCCACCGTTGCAGGAACAAAGACTGTAAAGGTAACTTACAGCGGCAAGCAGACTACTTTCAAAGTTAAGGTTGTCGATATAGTTATTACAGAAATTTCTGTTCAGACTCTTCCTGATAAGACAGAATATTTCGTTGGCGATTCAGCTTTCGATGCTTCTGGACTTACTATTCTTGCAACCTACAATAATGGCGATACAGATATCCTTACAGAGGATGATGTAATTCTTTCAGGATTTACTTCGGCAAATCCCGGCGAGGTAACAATTACCGTTGAGTATGAGGACCTTTCAACAACATTTAATGTAACCGTTAAGGCTGTTGAACTTACCTCTATCGCTGTTAAGACGATGCCGAATAAGACAGAGTATTTTACAGACGATGCACTTGATACAACCGGACTTACTCTTACGGCTACCTATAATAACGGTACTACCGCAACTGTAACCGAAGGCTTTACCGTAAGCGGATATGTTGCCTCTAAGACAGGTACACAGACTCTTACAGTTGAGTATCAGGGCGAAACAACTACATTTGATGTAGTTGTAAAGAGCGTTGAGGTTTCAAGTATTGCCGTCAATACAATGCCTAAGGCTAAGTATTTCGTCGGTGAAGATGCAGATTTCTCAGCACTTTCAATCACAGTATTGTATAACAACGGAACAAGCACGGTTATTATGGACGGCTTCACTACCGACGGATTCAGTTCGGACAGCGTTGGCACAAAGACTATAACCGTAAGTTACAGCGGATTTACAACTACTTTCGATGTCGAAATAGTTGCTCCCGAAATCGTTTCAATCGCAGTTAAGACCAATCCTACAAAGTTGGTTTACAAGCCTAACGAAACTGTTGACCTTACAGGTCTTGTTCTTACAGCTTCTTACAATGATGGCAGCAGTAAGGATGTAACCGAGGGTTACACCGCCGGTGATGTTGATTTCAGCACAAGCGGCCAAAAGACAGTAACTGTATATTATAACGGATTCAGCACTACATTCAATGTTGAGGTTCTTGCTTATGCCGACTACACCGCAGTAGAGTCAGCAAAGACGGCAGCAGCAGAGAAGCTTGCGGCAGAGTCCGAAGTAATGACAGAAGAGAGCAAAACAGCAATCAACGATGCAGTAAATGCAGTAGTAGAGGGACTTACGATAGACGAACAGAGCAGGGTAGACGCAATGGCAGAAGCCATTACAAACGCTATCGCAAATGTTCAGTATCTCCCGCTTGACGAAACTGCATATAACACAGCAGTTGGAAAGATTCCGTCGGATCTTTCAATCTATACCGATGAAAGCGTAGCGGCTCTCAATGAAGCAAAG
>JAQXHF010000032.1 GCA_029007095.1 Clostridia bacterium
GGCGGTCGTTATAACATATTCTTAGGAGGCGAACGCTCTATCCTGCTGAGCTACGGGCGCATATTATGAAATTTAGGTAAATTGGGCTTCTATGGCTTATCCCTTATATTTTCCCGAAAAGGCACCAAAGGGTACCAAACAGGGTGCCAAATTGCCGGAGATCCCCACACAAGGTCGCGAAATCAGCGTTTTTCTCGCGTTTTCGCGGTTTTCTGAGAGTATCACACGGATAGAGCAAGACCTTAGGAGGCGGTCGCTCTATCCAGCTGAGCTACGGAAACATATTGAAATTTATTCAATTATATGGATAAATTAACTCGTTGTCAATCAATTTCACTCCTGAGGCGGTAGTTTTAACTTATTATCAGGAGTCTCAAAATCCATATAATCGCAAAACATATTTTATCAAAAACATTAGGCATTGTCAACAGTTATGTAGTTATTTGCAAGAGGGATTTATTTAAAATCGGTTAATGTCGGAGTGGATAAAAATTAACAAATTAACATGGCACTAATATACCTTATCCGATTGACTTTTTGACCGCGTGATGATATACTTTTTATAATATGATTTAAAGTGGGAGTTATTATGAAAAAATATATTTTTGCCGTTTCTATAACGATATTGCTTCTTTCCGTGCTGCTTACTGCCTGCTCCAAAAAGAATGAAATTACCGACGATTACGGTAGGACTCATGTGATTGCGACAGACAAGGACGGAAATATTCTTCAGGACCCGTGGGGCAATCTTTACGAAGAAGTTACCGATTCTGACGGAAATACCGTTACACAGGCATATGATTACCCTGTTATCAGTACAAATAAAAAGAAATCGGTAGTTGAAAATGCCGTTCTCAAAATGACCGTCCCCGATGATTGGGAGGTTTCGGATTCCGAAAGCGTTTTTCGTCTTCGCCATTTAGGTAAGTGCGTTGACTCCGGAATAGCCTCGTGTCAGCTTGAAGTCGGCTTCGAGAGTAAATATACGCTTGAAAATACTGTCGCACAGTATATAAATTCGATTAAGAAGCTTGACAAAACAGGCGAGCTTTTTACCGAGCCGGAACAGTTTGACGCTGAAATTTCAGGCACTTCCGCAAAAGGAGTTACCTATTCCTCGGTAGATACGGAGTCTGTTGTATATTGCTATTTCATAGAAAAAGGTCAGAATATAATCAAAATTGAAGCGAATGTATATGACGGATGCTATAATCGAGAGAGTATAGAAGCTTTGCTTGACGAGAGCTGTACGCTCAAAGAGCTTCCTACTCTTAAAACGACGGCTTCCGAAACATCGGGTAATTGATAAAAGGAGTTCCTAACTATGTTGTTTTCACAGGATATCGGTATTGATTTAGGTACATCAAATACACTTGTTTTTGTAAAAGGTAAGGGCATTATTATCAGAGAACCGTCTGTTGTTGCCGTTGACCAGCGTTTCAATCCGGTAAGGGTTGTCGCTGTCGGCTCCGAAGCGAAAGATATGATTGGCAGAACGCCGGGTTCGATATCGGCGCTTCGTCCTTTGCGTGACGGAGTTATAGCCGACTTCGACGCAACGGTTGAAATGCTTAGGAAATACATACGCAAGGCAGTTACTCCGTCGCCGTTCAGCAAGACGAGAGTTATGATATGCGTACCTTCCGGAGTTACAGAGGTTGAGAGAAGAGCCGTCAATGACGCCGCAAAGTCGGCTGGCGCGCGATATGTCAGCCTTATTGAAGGACCTATGGCCGCCGCGCTCGGCGCAGGATTGCCTGTCGAGAATGCAACCGGTTCTATGATAGTTGACATGGGCGGAGGCACAACCGAGGTTGCAGTTGTTGCTCTCGGTGATATCGTCACTTCACGCTGCGTCAAGGTTGCAGGCGACAGCTATGATGAAGCGATAGTTAACTATGTGCGTAAAAAATACAATTTGCTTATCGGTGAAAGAACAGCCGAGGATATCAAAATTCAGATAGGCTCTGCTTACCCGTATGAGGGAGAGGGCGCAATGAATGTCAAGGGAAGAAACCTTGTTGACGGACTTCCCAAGGATATCGAAATCACTTCGGAGGAGATACGCGAAGCATTATCCGACGGAATCAGCCAGCTTCTTGACGCCGTTCATCTGACTCTTGAAAACACTCCGCCGGAGCTTGCTGCCGATATTATCGACGGAGGTATTACGCTGACAGGCGGCGGCGCAATGCTCAGAGGACTTGACAAGCTGATTGAGAAAGAAACCAAAATTCCCGTAACGGTTGCGGACAATCCTATTGATTGCGTTGTAGAGGGTACAGGTATCTGTCTTGAAAAGCACAGATTATAATTCTAATTTGATTTACGGAGGTGAGCGATATGCAGCGCTTTTTTCGCAGCAGAGCGTTTAAGGCTCTTGTCTGCGTTCTTGTGGCGTTGACCTGCGGCGCGGTTATCGCCGCTTTCACTCACAATAATTCTACTCCGCTTTCATCTGCTACGGCGACAATACTTCAACCTGCACAGCGGCTTTCCGCGTATGTGAGCTATAAATTGTCAAATTTTAACGACAGCTTCAAATCGGCTTCCACTCTTAAAAAAGAGAATGAGGAGCTTAGAAAGGAGCTTGATAATTGCCGTCAGGAGATAGTGGGCTACAATGACGCCAAGAGTAAGCTTGAAACTTATGAGGAGTTCCTCGGCGTTAAGGAGGACAACCCTGATTTTGTATTTGCAAACGCTTCTGTAATTTCCCGCGACTCTACCGCTCCGCTGGAGTCTTTCACACTCAATAAGGGAACAAATGCGGGTATCGAAGTAAATGATCCTGTAATTTTCGGCTCTAACCTTATAGGCGTAGTTACCGGAGTTTCCCCGACTTCATGTACGGTCAGCACGATTGCAGATCCCGATGTCTGCGCCGGAGTGTACGAATCCTATACCGGCGAGGTTGGATTTACTCGGGGAATGGGAGCCGCCGAAAATAATATTTACTGTAAAATTCCCGGAATTAAAACCGATTCTGAAATTTCGCCCAACGGAATTATTTGCACAACGGGTTCGGGCGGAGTTTTCCCGAAGGACTTGATAGTAGGTACTGTTGTAACTATTGAGGATTCAAAGGATGGCGTTTCCTCATTCGCAACGGTGCGCTCGGCTGTTAATTTTGACGAGCTTTCAGAGGTGTTTGTAATAACCGACTTTGAAGGTCAGGGCGTAATAACGACGACTTCCGAAAATTAAAGTCGTCAGTAGAGGTAAAAAGATGGAGTCTGTATCAAGAGCGGAGAAGAAATCTGCATTTTTGCGGTGCTTCTTTCTTGCTGTATTTATGATAGTAACCTTCCTTTTTCAAAATACGGGAGGTCTTTTTCCCGAACCTTTCGGGATTAAAGCGGTTTTGCTTGTTCCGCTTACGGTTTGCATCTCTATGTTTGAAAAGGAGTTTTCCGGACTCTTTTTCGGACTTGCCGCCGGGGCGATGCTCGACGCTTTCGGTGCGCAGACGATTTGTTTTAACGCAATAGCGTTTACTCTTATAGGCTTTGCCGCAGGAGCGCTTATAACTCATCTTATGAGAAACAATCTTGTTTGCGCCGTTATTTTGAGCTTTGTTATGGCGTTTATTTATAACTCCGCGAGCTTCATTTTTCATTATGCATTCAGCGGCGGAGAGTCACCGTTTTATGTTTATTTCAAGTTTTATTTTCTTTCAGCTGTTTTCACAGCAATTCTCACCCCGATATATTACTTTATAGTACGCGCCATAGAGCGTAAAAACGGAAAGTAAAAGCCGAGGACAAGTAAAAATTACCGCAAGAGAGGAAGCACTGCATTGAAACTCGCTAAAAGCGAAAAAAAAGGAAGATTTATTACGCTGATAGTAATTTTTATCGGCGTTTTTCTGCTTTTTGTAGGTACGCTTGTGAAAATTCAGCTCATCAGCAGCGACGATGTTCAGAAAGAGAGCTTGATTTCCTCGGTCTCCTCTACGGTAAAGGCAACGCGCGGACAGATACTTGACCGCAACGGCAAGGCTCTTGTCGGCAACCGTCAGGGCAGCAATATAGTATTTCGCTATTCTCAGTTCCCGAAGGAACAAAGTGAACGCAATAAAATCATAATTAAGCTTATAGAGCTTTTTGAATCAAACGGCCTTGAATGGAATGACGATATGCCGATTGTGCTTGATGCAAACGGTAATTATCAGTTTGAGGAAGACAGAGAAACCGATATCAAAACTATGAAATCGGCGGATATGCTGCATCTTAACAAGTATGCCACGGCGGACGACTGTATGCAGGAGCTTTGCGACAGATACGAGTTGAGCGGATATTCCAAATCGGACGCGAGAAAAATCGCGAGCGTCTGCTACGAAATGCGCGCAAATGTTTTTAATTCGGCAAACCCTTATACCTTTGCCGAGGATGTCAGCAGCGAAATAGTTGCGGTAATAAAGGAGAATTCGGCAATCTATACAGGCGTTGATGTCGAAATAGTAAGCTACCGCGAATACACGGACGGTTCTATCGCTCCGCATATCCTCGGAATTACGGGCGTTATTAACGCGGAGGAGTATGACGAGCTTAAATCAAAAGGTTACTCAATGGACGATGTTGTCGGAAAGAGCGGAATAGAGAGTACCTTTGAAGAAAATCTGAAAGGAACCAACGGAGTTCGGACGGTTTCGACGGCGACGGACGGAACACAGACGACTACTGTTGAGGGACTTAAAAACGGCGACAATATTATGCTCACCATTGACGCCGATTTGCAAAAGATTGCACAGGATTCGCTTGCAGCCAAGTGCAAGGAAATAAGCACGGCTAATGCCGGCGGCGGCTCGGTTGTCGTTATGAACTGCAAAACGGGCGAAGTTCTTGCTATGGCGAGCTATCCGACATACAATCTTGAAACATATTATGACGATTATGAATCGCTTGCTAAAAACACGAATTCGCCTCTATACAACAGGGCGTTGCTCAGCACCTATGCGCCGGGTTCGACCGCCA
>JAQXHF010000033.1 GCA_029007095.1 Clostridia bacterium
ATGCACGGCTCCTCCCAAAAATGCAGACCTGCTCTGGCAATTTTGAATTTATTTCCCGCGCCGCAAAAGCCTGTCGTAATTTCTCTGTTTGCACCACATTCACGAGGGCAAGCGTTACAACTGCACATTTTCAATCACCTCAACAATTCTGAATCTGTCGTTCACGGGATTGGCGTCGGAATAGTCAATGATATAAGCGGTATTTTCTATGAATTTAACCTGCATTTTTTTGTTGCCGGCAAGACCGCGTTCTTTTATCAGCCGACTGCTTCTGTCGGTTTGCGTAACGAGATATTTGAGCCTGCTCGGTATAACTTCGGATTTATCACAGCAATAAAAATCGAGCAAAAGAGTTTTATCAAGATTTATTCCGTGTTTTGTAAAGAATACGCTTATATTATTAAAAAGCTCTTTTGAGGAAACGGATTTCAGGCTCAAATCCACCGATTTGAAGTAAACAGAAAGCTCTTCGTACATTTCAAACGGTGATGAAAAAGCCTTTATTCCCTCGTTAAGAGTGAATATGAATTTACCCGAATTATAGCATCTGTCCGTGACATCTTCAATCAATTTCAGACGCATTATTTCATCGTTGCTTATATATTTGTTTGATATGATTTCATAAGGAGCAAACGGAGCGAAAACATATCCGTGTTTTTCTTTTATGTTATTTAGCGGCGCACCGCCGAGCAGTTTCAGAAATCCGAGTTGAAGCTGATTTGAATTCAGTAAATATGCGTCATTAAACGATTTTTTGAATTCATCATAAGTTTCATACGGCAGACCGGCTATCAGGTCAATATGAATATTTATATTACCGAGAGATGTAAGCTTGCGAATGTTTTTAAAGAGTACATCAAGATCTGTGCTTCTGCAACATTCGTCAAGCGCATTTTTATTTGTTGACTGAATTCCCGCTTCAAACTGAATCTGACCGGGCTTTGCCGTTTTAAGCAGTTCTATGTCCTCATCTCTGAGTAGGTCTGCGCCTATTTCAAAGTGAAAGTTTGTGCTTGAATTTTTACCTTTTTTAATTATATATTCCCATATTTTAAGCGCTCTGTCCCTGTCGCAGTTAAAAGTTCTGTCTACAAATTTAACTTGTTTTACACCGTGGTCGATGAAAAAATCCAAGTCGGAAAAGACTCTTTCGATACTAAGCTTGCGAACCTTGCCGCATACCGAAGAAAGGCAGTATGCACAGGAAAACGGACAGCCTCTTGACGATTCATAATATAAAATTTTTCCGCATAAATTATTGCTGAAAATATTTTCATCGTTATAAACAAATTCGATTTCATCAAGATTTTCGATATTTTTGCATCGTCTTATTTTCCCGTCGGAAGTATAATTCCATTCGTCGGGAACATCAAATCCGTTAAGTTCGCAAAGAAGTGCAAAGAAGCACCTTTCGCCCTCACCGCTTATGATATAATCATAGTCGGAGCTGTCAAATTCGCCGTGATTTTCGGTAAAGGAAACCTCAGGGCCTCCGAGAATTATAATGCATCGGCTGTCGGCGGATTTCAGGTACTTGCATATTTTTGAAACTAACCGAACATTCCATATATAAACGGAAAAAGCATATATGTCTGCTTTTGTGTTTAAAATCGAATAAATAATACTGTCAAAGCTGTCGTTGACGGTTTTTTCCACAGTCAGAATTTCGGGCGACTGGAAAGAAAGCTTTTGCGAATATACTCTACACATATTGGAGAGCGACATAAGACTTAATGATGAATGAATATATTTTGAATTAACTGAGGTAAGGCAAACCTTATTGTATTTCATAAATTCACCTGTTGATGCGATTATTTTAATATTAAATATTATATCACATAAATTTCACTTGTCTATATGCCCTCGGTATGATATAATAATTTTATTAAATATACTTTGATTAAATACAGGGAGATTTTTATGTATAAAAAAATATGTGCGATAATGTGTTCGTTTATGTTGTTGATTTGTTTGGTGTCATGCGCTTCCGGGAGCGGAAGTGGAAATGCTGAAATCAGCGGAAAGCACCACGCCGAAATTTCCGTCAAATATAACGGCGGTTCGGGCGTTATCAAGCTTGAACTTGATGCCGACCGGGCGCCGATTACCGTGGCTAATTTTATGAAGCTTGCCGAGGAAGGCTTCTATGACGGACTCACTTTCCACAGAATACAGAAAGGCTACTTTATTCAGGGCGGAGATCCCGACGCAAACGGTACGGGCGGCTCAGAGGATACCATAAAGGGAGAGTTTGAAGCCAACGGTGTTGATAACACCATAACTCACGACAGAGGTACGATTTCTATGGCGAGATCGTCAGCGTATGACAGCGCAAGCTCGCAGTTTTTTATTTGTCAGCAGAGAGTTGCAAGCCTTGACGGAAACTACGCGGCATTCGGCAAAGTAACGGACGGTATGGATGTAGTTGACGATATATGTAATAAGGTTCCGTCTTCTGATTGCTTGCCCAAGGACGAACAGCCTGTAATCGAAAAGATTACTATTATTGATTAAGGAGATAATATTTTGAATTCAAATGACTATAAAAATCGCGTGTACCTTAAAATTGATCTTGACGCGATTTGCTCAAATATCAAAGAAGTTATGAAAAAGGTCGGGGACGATACAGAAGTAATGGCTGTCGTAAAGGCTGACGCATACGGTCACGGCGCAATAGAGGTATCAAAGGCTTTGAGCGAAATAGGAACGAGTGGATTTGCCGTTGCTACTGTCGGCGAAGCGCTTGCACTGAGAAGAGCGGGTATCACAAAACCGATAATGATACTTGATTTCGTGTTCCCGAATCAATTTGAAACGATTATAAGAAACGATATAATTCTGACTGTTTTTCGATATGAGATTGCTAAGCAGTTGAATTCTGTCGCGCAGGAAATGGGGACGACCGCGCATATTCACATAAAGGTCGATACCGGTATGGGCAGGATAGGTTACATTCCGTGCAGTGAAAGCGTTGATGAGATTTGCAGAATTGCACAACTGCCCAATATAGAAATTGACGGAATATTTACTCATTTTGCCTGTGCCGATATGTCGGATAAGACATCTATGCATAATCAGGAAAAGATTTTTCTCGATTTCGTTTCTCAGATTGAGGAAAGGGGAGTTAATATTCCGATTAAGCATATGTGCAACAGCGCCGCTATAATCGATAAGGAAGACGGTTTCCTTGATATGGTTCGCAGCGGAATAGTCACATACGGACTCTATCCGTCTGATGAGGTCAAAAAAGAAAATCTTAAAATCAAGCCGGCTATGGAGCTGCATAGTGTAGTTATAAATGTAAAGACTGTGCATAAGGGAAGTACCGTAGGCTACGGCTCTACATATATCGCTCAGAAGCCGACGGTTATAGCTACTATTCCTGTCGGTTATGCCGACGGATATCCGAGAATGTTATCGAATAAAGGCGATGTTCTTATTCACGGTAAACGCGCAAGAATTGTCGGCAAGGTTTGTATGGATCAATTTATGGTTGATGTAACAGATATTCCCGATGTTTCAATCGGTGACAGCGTAACGCTCATCGGCAGCGACGGAGACGAAACGATTACCTGTGATGAAATCGGTGAAATTTCCGGCAGATTTAACTATGAATTCCTTTGCTGTATAACGAGGCGCGTACCGAGAGTGTATATCAGGAACGGTAAAACTGTAAAAATTGTTGATTATCTTGAGTGATTATTATGGCAGAGTTCAAAACAAATGTGATGAGAATACTCGATAAGAGTAAAATTAAATACACAGCACACGCCTTCAATTGCGGAGATACTGTGCCGAGCGGAACTGAGGCGGCGAAGCTTCTCGGAAAGAAACCGGACGAGGTATATAAAACGCTGGTTACAAGGGGCGCGACAAAGCAGTATTATGTTTTTGTAATTCCCGTCGAAACGCACCTTGACCTGAAAAAAGCGGCAAAATCTGTCGGTGAGAAGTCAATAGAAATGATAAAGCAAAGCGAGCTTCTGCCGCTTACGGGATATGTTCACGGCGGTTGCAGCCCGATAGGAATGAAAAAGCGGTTTAAAACAGTTTTTCAAAAAGAAGTTGAGTTGCTTTCAACCGTAACTCTCAGCGCGGGCAAAATAGGATATCAGATTGAGCTTGAACCTCAGTCGTTGCTCTCCTTTGTCGGGGCAGATACCGCTGATGTTATAAGCTGACAATAAAACAATAAATCATATAGCAAAATGAGTTTGTACGATATTTTCGCACAAACTCATTTTTTGTTAAATTCTATTTTATTACAACAAGATTTATACATTTAACCGGGCAGGTCTCGGTGCATTTGCCGCAGCCGATACATTTATCATAATCGACAGAAGCACAGAAATTTTTGACCTGAACGGCGTCATATTCGCAAACCTTTGTGCATTTCATACATCCGATACAGCCGAGCTGACACTCTTTGCGAGTGATTGCACCCTTGTCTTTATTTACACACAAAACTGCGGCTTTTGTTTCGTGCTTTGGCATCATACCGATAATTCCGTTCGGACAGGTTTTGACGCACATTTTGCAGGCTTTGCAGGTTTCCTGATTAACTCTTGCAATTCCGTCACAAATATGTATTGCCTCATAGGGACACGCCGCAACGCAGTCGCCCAGACCTATACATCCGTAGATACATTCTTTTGGACCGCCAAAAAGTTGCTTAGCCATTTTGCAGGAGCTTACACCGTTATATTCCATCTTGCGCTTTGATTTCTCGCAAAAGCCTTGACACATTACGACGGCTGTTTGCGGAGCCACAGATCCGGCTTCAACGCCGAGAATCTTTGCTATGGAAGCGGACGCTTCGTTTCCGCCGGGATTGCAGAGCGCAGTATCGGTAGTTTCACCTTTTGACAATGCGGCGGCATATCCGTCACAGCCTGAAAATCCGCAGGCTCCGCAGTTTGCACCGGGCAGACATTCACGGATGGCCTCGGCCTTTTTGTCAACGGGAACGGCAAAAACAACAGAAGCGATTGCAAGTCCGAGACCGGCTATAAGTCCGATTGCCGCAACAATTAAAACGGGTAATAAAATCTGATTCATCTGCGGACCTCCTTATGCAAAGATGTTCTCGACAACTCCGGCAAAGCCGAGGAAGGACAGAGAAACGAGTGAAGCCGCAACAAGCGTTATCGGCAGACCTTTGAGGAACTTCGGAATATCGCAGGATTCAAGTCTTGAACGGACGCCTGCAAACATTACCATTGCGATTAAGAAACCTACGCCGCCGCCGACTGAGCAAACCATCGACTGAGCAAAGTTGTAACCGTTGTCAATATTGAGAGTGACAACGCCGAGTACAGCGCAGTTTGTTGTAATCAGAGGGAGATAAATACCAAGCGAGTTGTAAAGCGCCGGCATATATTTTTTCAATATTATTTCAACCATTTGCACAAGAGCGGCTATGACAAGAATGAATACTATTGTCTGCAAATATTCGAGTCCGTTTGCTGCGAGCAGATATTTGTTGATAGGGTAGGTAACTGCGGTAGAAAGAGCCATAACGAATATAACAGCCAACGACATACCGACCGCAGTATTTACTTTTTTTGAAACGCCGAGGAACGGGCAAATTCCCAGGAATTTTGACAGAATAAAGTTCTGCGTCAAAATCATTGTCATAAAGATGCTGATCAAACCTTTTGTCATTTCCATTATTTGTCAGCCTCCTTTTTATTGTCACAGGAGTCCTGCGTTTCTCTGATTGAGCATGAAGCCGCCATAGGACAGGCCTCGCAGCCTTTAAGCTCAGCTTTGGGCTTTCCTTTTGATTCGGCAATTTTGTTTGCGAGAGCCATAACAATGCCGAAAACAAAGAATCCGCCGGGAGCAAGAACAAAAATCAGCATCGGATTATCGTTGAGGAACGGAACGGAAAATCCGTCGAAATCGTTACCGATAAGTCCGCCGATACCCGAAAGGAAAGTTCCTGCGCCGAGTATTTCACGGATCGAGCTGATAAGGAAAAGCGCGGCTGTAAAACCGATTCCCATTCCCAATCCGTCAACCGCCGAGGCGAGAACTCCGTTTTTGCTTGCGAATGCTTCGGCTCTGCCGAGAATTATGCAGTTAACAACTATCAGAGGCAAATACACTCCGAGCTGTTCGTCAAGTACGGGAACAAAAGCTTTTACAAGCATCTGAACGATTGTAACGAAAGACGCGATAATTACTATGTATGCAGGGATTCTGACTTTCTGTGGTATAACCTTTCTGAGGGCCGATATAACGATGTTTGAGCAGATCAAAACTATCGAAGCGGAGATGCCCATACCTATCGCGCTTGAAACCGATGTAGTTGTAGCAAGGGTGGGACAGGTACCGAGAACGAGTCTGAGAACCGGGTTTTCGAGTATTATTCCCTTAGAAAATTCCTTGCGTAGAGATTTCTTTTCTGCCATCAGTCTGCACCTCCTGTTCTGAATTGATCGGCAACCTTTGCAAAATCATCTAATGCTTCATTTACCGCAGTTGTTACTGCATTTGAAGTGATAGTCGCTCCGGTAAGAGCCGTTATTTCATTGTTGTCGTGATTTGATGAATTCTTTTTTACCGTAATGCCGCCGATAAGACCTTTAAACTGCTCTTTGAAGCTGTCCTTTTTGGCGTTCATACCGAGTCCGGCGGTATCGTTTATTGAAAGAATTTCAACGCCGGTTACCTTGCCGTCCATATCAATTCCGGTCATTATCTTGATTTCGCCGCCGTAGCTTTTAGCGTTGGTGACAAAAATCATTCCCATAGGGTTACCGTCCTTGCCGTAGCCGACAGCGAAGCTTAAATCTCCGCTTGTTTCGTCGGTAAATTTGTCGGCGCTCAACACGGTTTGTCTTGTTTCAATCTCCGTTTGAGCTGAATTTTTTTCAATTATCGGAGCAGTCACTTTGTTTGCAAAAGCGAGCAGAAGCGTAGAAACGAGGCAGATGACAAAAAGCGCAACGGCAGGAAGGATTATTTCTTTCTTTTTCATACTTTGTCAGCCTCCTTTTTCTCTTTCTTAGTGCCGAAAGGCTTAGGAAGCGTAATGTTTTCAATCAAAGGAACAAGAATGTTCATAATTATGATTGAGTAAGAAACGCCTTCGGGAAGATTTCCGAAAAGTCTTATAAGAGAGGTAAGTATGCCGCAGCCGACTGCAAAAATAATTTTGCCCTTGAAAGTTATAGGCGAAGTCGTATAATCGGTTGCCATAAATATCGCACCTAGCATAAGTCCGCCGCCGAGAAGCTCGTATGCTACGAAGCTGAGGCTGCCTTTTCCTGCAATCAGCATAATAACTGCAACGGTTCCGATATAGCAAAGGGGAATTGTCGGTTTGATAACCTTTCTCGCAACGAGGTATATGCCGCCGATAAGGAGAGCTATGGCACAGGTTTCACCGATACAGCCTGCTCGATTACCGATGAGCATATCCAAAAGAGAAACATCGACGGAACCGCCGTCGGCAGTCATCTCGTGAATACTTGCAAGCGGGGAAGCCGAGGTAACGCCGCTGAGGTTTGACATGCTCCAACTCATAGGCTTTGTCCAAGCCGACATCGCTGTCGGGAAAGAAGCAAGTAAAACGATTCGGCCGCCGATAGCCGGGTTAACAAAGTTCTGACCGATTCCGCCGAACATTTGCTTAACGACTACTATTGCAACAATCGAACCTATAACAACCATCCAAATCGGAATTGTTACCGGAAGATTGAACGCTAAAAGCAGTCCCGTTATTACGGCGCTCAAATCACCGATAGTTGAGCTTCTTTTCATTATTTTTCTGCTTATGTATTCAGCCAACACACACGAACCGACAGCAACAGCTTCTATAATCAAGGCTCTCGGTCCGAAGAAAACAACCGAAGCAATCAGCGCCGGTATGAGCGCGATAATTACATCAAGCATAATGCTGCGAACACTTTTGACGGTTCGGTCGTGCGGAGAAGCGCTGACTACGAGATTTTTGTCATAAGTCATTTTTTGGCACCCGCTTCCTTTAATATTGATTTACCCAAGCGCATATATTGCACAAGAGGTTTTTTAGCCGGGCAGGTATATGCACAGCTTCCACATTCCATACAAACCATAACTCCGTCTTTGTTAAGAGAGTCGGCGTCCTTTGCCTTGACATCGCGGACAATTTTTGTCGGCACAAGGCTCATCGGGCATACCGAAGCGCATTTTCCGCAGCGTATGCAGTCGGTTTCTTTAAAGACCTTTGCGTCTTTTTCAGAAAGAACAAGCAGAGCGTTGTTACCTTTTGCAAGCGGATGATTGATATCTGTGATTGAAACGCCCATCATAGGGCCTCCGGCAATGATTTTAACCGGATCGCACTTGAAGCCGCCGCAGTATTCGATTATATCGGCAATATTTGTGCCGACGGGGACGCGGAGATTCTGCGGATTTGCAATAGCCATTCCGTCAACGGTAAGCGAACGGCTGACAAACGGCTTGCCTGTTTTGAGATAACGGGCGATGAATGCAACCGAAGCAACATTGATTACAATACATCCGACATCGGCGGGAAGCTTTCCGGGAGGAACCTTTCTGCCGGTTGCGGAAAGAACCATTACTTTCTCGGCACCTTGGGGATAGCGTGATTCAAGCTGCATTATTTTTATTTTACCCTCGGCGTTGCTGTCGCCCTGTATAATCTGCTCTAAAATTTCAAACGCCTTGGGTTTGTTATCCTCCATAGCGATGATAACATTGTCGATATTGAGAAATTCCATAATATCTCTGATTCCGGAGTAAATATCCCATGAATTCTCAATACATTCTCGGTAGTCGACGGTTATGTACGGTTCACATTCCGCAGCGTTTACTATAAGAGTATCAATTTTTTTGTCCGCAGGAACATTCAGCTTAACATGGGTAGGAAATCCTGCTCCGCCGAGGCCGACAAGACCGGAATCTCTGATTGCTTTTATAAAATCATCACGATTTTCTACAACAGGGGGAGTAATGCCCTCGTAAAGACGCATTTCACCGTCGGACTCAATAGTTACGCCCTCGGCAAGGTTTCCGTTTGGCATTTTGATATTGCCTATGGCGGTAACCGTTCCTGAAATTGACGCGTGAATAGGAGCGCTGACATACTTATCGCTGTCACCTATTACCTGACCGACGCATACATGGTCGCCTACCTTAACGGTAGGTACGCACGGAGCGCCGATATGCTGCTGCATCGAAATAATAACCTGTTTGGGCGTGGGCATACGCTTTACTTCGCATTCGGCGGTATTTTTATGGTGAGAAACCTTAACGCCTCCGCGTACCTTAGCAACGGGTTTTATTACCCCGTCAATATGAATTCTGCCCATTTATCCAACTCCTTTCGTTTGAATCGACTTGTTCATCTGTCGTCATGTTTTATTCTTTTAAGTGCGGGAGATATGAGCTTGAGAATGCTTCCCGTAAGGAATCCCGTTGCGAGAGCAAAAAGAAGCAAAATGGGACCGTAGCCGAAAATCAAGGCTGATGTTCCCGAAATTACGCAGGCAACCGCAAGCTGACCTGCATTATGACAAACGGCGCAGATAATACCTATGCCGATATATCCGATTTGAATTTTTTGAAGCCTTAGCATTAAACAGGCGGCAAAAGTGCTTAAAAGACCTCCTGCAAGGCTCATAAAGAAAGCTGTCGCTCCTCGCGTAACGCCTGCAAAAACCGCCTTAAAAACCGTAATCATAAACGCGTCTGCGACTGAGAATGATTCTGCGGCGAACATCGTGACAATGTTTGAAAATCCGGGCTTTGCTCCGGGCGGCATACCGGGGAATGCAGGTATCAGCGTTTCCAAATATGAAATTGCGATTGCGAGCGCAGACATTATTCCAAACTCTGCGGCACGCTTTGCAGGACTGCGTTTAACTCTCATTCTGTACCTCAATATGTTAATGCGTCAATTTGATTTTGACTGCCTGAAATTACTATAACTACCTTGTTGGGTATGCAGGCTGCTGTTTGGGCAGGGGAGGAGATCCAACCTGAATTTACGCAAATCTTATCTTTGCAGTTTGAAGTTTCAAACCTGATTTTGCTGTTTTCGGCAATTATCAATGTTCCGTTTTCTTCAAATTCAATTTTGTCTGTAACCTCGTCGAGCTTGACTTCGTGTTTCAGACTTCCGTCTACATAAATTTGTGCAACAGGCTTTTCGTTTCTTTTTATAATGCCCGGAATGAAAAGCAGGACTGCCGCGAGCAGTATCACGCATATTACTATTATGTCAGTCTTGCGTATCAATTTGATTTCTTTCATCAAATCACCTTAAAACTGCTGTCGGTCAGTTCAAAAGAATCTTTAAGTCCGTCTGTAATTCTGACGCTGTTATCGTTGAAAATAAATACCGCTTCGGCTTCGTATTCGTTTAAAATACTCAGGGATTTTTCGTAACCGAGCAGGAAGCAAACGGTAGAAAGAGCGTCGCTGTCAAGTCCTGAGGAGCAGACAACGGTAACGCTTTTTACTTTGCTATCCGCCGGATATCCGGTTGTAGCGTCAAGTATATGATGATATTCCTTGCCGTCTTTGTTAAAATGCTTCTCATAACTGCCGGAAGTAGATATGCAGGTATCGGAAAGTCTGAGCGTACCCATTGATTTTGTGTCGTCATTCGGATTGATAATGCCTATTGTGAATGTTTTATCTCCGTACAGAAGCAGGCTTCCGCCGATTGAAATAACAGCGGATTTTGTGTTGGTAGATCTAAGAACGGCGTTAACTCTGTCGCAGGTTATACCTTTTCCGACTGCTCCGAGGTCAAGGCTTTGTTTCTCTGCGATTTTTACTGCGTTACCGTTTATGTTTATATTTTGGTATCCTACATAGGGCAAAAGCGAGTTTATTTCATTTTCGGAGGGTACTCGTTGATTATCGCCGCCGAAATCCCACAGCTTTGTAATTTCTCCTACGGTTATGTCAAAAGCACCGTCTGTTAATTTTGAAAAAGCCGAAGAGCGAGAAATATATTCCGATGTCTCTTTTGAAACATAGACAGCTTCTCCGGCAGAAGCGTTTATTCGGCTTATTTCGGAGGCGCTGCTGTTTCGGCTAAGAATATCGTTTTCTGAAACGGTGATTTCCTCCTGAACGAGTGAACGGGTATTTTTACAGTCCTTGCCGGTGATTTTTAAATTTATTACAGTCCCCATAGCTACAAAAGTGGATTCTGCCGATGCAGAACTGCGTATCAGATCGGCGGCAACTATGCCTACAATCAAGGCAACGGCACACACAACGGCGGCTATGCGGATTTTAGCTTTTTTTGTCAGTTTGGATTTGTTGCTTTCCAAAAAAACTCACTCAATTCATATTGCATAATTATATCTTATTATACAACTATTTGAATTTTCATTCAATAGTTAAATTTTCATTTCGGTATAAAATTTTTCAACCAATCTTTATTGAATATGATTAAATTATTAAAGTATATATTCACAGAATTATCGGTTTTGAAGATTTAGACGGAAAAATAATAATATTCTTTTCAAAATCGAAGAAAAAATAAAATTTAAAAATTTTAAAAAAGATATTGACAAAGACAATCAAGTTTGGTATACTCTTAGTCGTTCCGTGAGGGACACATAAATATGCGAGAGTGGCGGAATCGGCAGACGCGCACGTTTGAGGGGCGTGTGGTAATCCCGTACGGGTTCAAGTCCCGTCTCTCGCACCAAATAATCCGAACCTCTTTTCTCTATGAGATGGGTTCGGATTTATTGTTTTATGAAGTTATATTATGAAAAAGGAACAGGAAAAGTAATTCTTTTGGTTATTGTTCACGGTAAGCTTATGTGATTGACGGCTTTCTGTGATATTTTTATATGGAGATTTGGAGTGTGAATTATGGAGCAAAATGTTGAGAACACAGAATTCTTAAAGAGAATTACTGCTGTTGTACCGGACAAAAAGCAGATTGAATTTCAAAATCTTGAATATTATAATTTTATACATTTCGGTCTTAATACATTTACAAAAAATGAGTGGGGAAGCGGAAATGTAAGTCCGCACGCATTTGAATTAACCGATATTGATACCGATGAATGGGCAAAGCAACTAAGCTCAACAGGAAGTACCGGCGTGATTCTGACTGCTAAGCATCATGATGGGTTTTGTCTTTTTCAGAGCAAATATACAGATTACTCCATTGCCGCTTCAAAATACAGACAAGGCAGGGGAGACTTGGTTAAACAGCTTTCCGACTCATGCAGAAAATACGGCTTGAAATTCGGAATTTATCTGTCGCCTTGGGATAGACATGAGAAAACCTACGGTACAGAGGCTTATAACGATTTCTTTGCAAATCAATTAACAGAGCTTTGCAGTAACTACGGCGAAATTTTCTGCTTTTGGTTTGACGGCGCCTGCGGTGAGGGCGAAAACGGAAAGAAACAGATATATGATTGGAACAGGTACTTTGAAATTATCCACCGTCTTCAACCTGACGCCATAATTTCAAATTGCGGGCCTGATGTTCGTTGGATCGGCAATGAGGACGGCAAAGCGAGAGCTTCGGAATTCAGCGTCGTTCCGAGTAAATTGCAGGATAATTTAAAAATTGCATCAGTGTCGCAGAAAACCGAGGGCGCGACGGTGATGAAAAAAGCTATTGGTTTTATGGACAAAACTCTAGGCGAACGGGAACAGCTATTGAATGAGGAGCTGTGTTGGTATCCTGCGGAAATGGATATTTCTGTAACGCGCATAGGCTGGTTCTGGCGTCCTCTATATGAAAACCTACATACAAGAAGCATAAAGAATCTTGAAAATTGCTATTATAATTCTGTGGGTTCAAATGCGACGCTTCTTGTCAATATTCCGCCGAATACAAAAGGTGAGCTGCCGTCTAAATTTATAAAAAGACTCGTTAAAACGAGAAAGAAAATTGAAAAAAGGTTTGAAAATAAAATTAGTGTTGACAGTATTGATTATAACGGTAATGTTGTTAAATTAAATTTTGAACCGCAAACAATAAGAACGGTTGTATTTTCTGAGGATATTACCAAAAGTCAACGCATTGAGTCGTTTGCAATTAAGGCTTGCGGTAAAACCGTATATGAGGGAACAACGGTCGGCTTTAAAAAGATTTGTATTCTCAGCCGCCCGATAAAGAAATGCTCCGAAATAGAAATAGAAATAAACAGATGCCGTCTTGAACCTCATATACGAAAAATAGAGGTATTCGGTTAAATTTTATCTGCTTCTTTTTGCATATCCTCCGGCATAGGCGCATTAAGGGTGATTTTCTCTCCCGTAACCGGATGTATAAAGCTCACCGAAGCGCAGTGAAGAAGCTGATGACCTATATTTTCCTCGTCCGTTCCGTAAAGGCTGTCGCCGACGAGCGAATGACCTATGCTTGCAAAATGCACCCTGATTTGATGAGTTCTGCCTGTTTCGAGTTTTACTCTCACGAGCGAGGAAGAGTCGTTCTGCTTTATCACCGTCCAATGCGTAACAGCTCGGTCACCTGAGTCACCGACGGCTCTGACGGTTTTTAACGGATCCGGTCTGTATATCGGAGCGTCGATAGTTCCGCTTTCGGGAAGCTTGCCGCGTACGAGCGCGATATATTCTTTTTCGGCGGATTTCGGTATTTGGTATGCCGCGTGTTTGTTTAAAGCGCATATCACTATTCCGGAAGTACCTTTGTCAAGTCTGCCGACAGCTCTGAAAACACAGTTTTCTCCCTTGCTTTTAAGATGAAAAGCTATCGCGTTTGCAAGCGTATCCCCCTGATGATTATGAGTCGGATGGCAGGCAAGGAAAGGACTTTTATTAACGGCAATGATATCGCTGTCCTCGTAAATTATATCTATTGGTATATTGATAGGCTCGATATCCGAATCGGGGCAGGGGATTTCGATAGCTAAAATATCGTTTGTATGAATTATGTCAACTGTGCGTATCGGTTGTCCGTTGAGAGTAATACCGCCTTGCTGATTTTTCAGGTTTCTTAAAAGTCTGTATGAAATATTAACCTTGCCTCTGAGAAAGTTTAAAACCTTAGTTCCGTCAAATTCCGGCGAGATACAATATGTGATTTTTCTACCCATTCCGCACCTCACAGATAACTTAAAATGATATCTTGATTTTAACATAAGTCGCGGATTTAATCAAGGAGATAAGTATATCTATGAGTAAAAGTTAAATAATTATTAAATATTTTTGCGTTGTCAAATTAACCTTGACTATTTTTTTTAGTCCTGTTATAATTTACCGGGATTGTGAATAACAACCTAATTTTATGACGAGAGGAATGATAGTCTGAAAATGAGCAAGCGAATACTTCTTATTCTAAATCCTTGCTCTGGAAAAAACAAAAA
>JAQXHF010000034.1 GCA_029007095.1 Clostridia bacterium
CTTGCTTTTTCCTTGCTTCTTGTGTTACAATGTTCATGAGAAGTATCTTCTTTCTTGGTTAATGTTTTGTGGTTATCTCATTATACCATATTTTGAAGTTACTTCTCTTCTTTTTTGGTTCACATCATTTTAACACATACAATATAACATTTTTCTCCTTTCTTATTTCCTTGACAAAATTTCATATTCGTTATAAAATTATATAGTTATATATGATTAAAAGGAGCGGTAAAATGAGTATTCTGGTTTCGGTAGTAATTCCGACATATAAAAGATCTGTGGAATTTCTGTCTCGCGCTGTTGAGTCGGTGTTAAATCAGACTTATCAGAATATCGAAATAATCGTAGTGGACGATAACCCCGCTTTCCCCGAAATAAGGAAAAATGTCGAAAATTATATTCGCGAATTGAATTCGGACAAGGTAATCTATCATCAAAATGAAAAAAATCTCGGCGGTTCTCTCACTCGAAACGCCGGCGTTGATTTGGCTCACGGCGAGTATATCGCTTTTCTTGATGACGACGATGAATTTATGGAGGACAAAGTCGAAAAACAGCTTCAATTTATGCTTGATACCGACTGTGATTTATCCTTTTCCGATATGATTATGTATAACAATGCGGGACAAGTTGTTGATTACAGAGATTACAATTTCCTTACAGATTTTGATAATCATTCCCTGCTCAAAGCTCACATAACAAGAAATATCTCAGGTACATCTTCATTCATTTTCAGGACTTCAAAGCTCCGTGAAATCGGCAAATTTACCGACGCACCAATGGGACAGGATTTCCTTGTAATGCTCAAATCAATCGAGGGCGGCCTTAAAATCAGATATTTCAACGAATGTCATACTATTATATACAAGCACAACGAAGGTGCAATTTCAAACGGTATGAACAAGGTAAACGGAGAAAAAAATCTATATGAATTCAGGAAGAAATATTTTGGCATACTTTCACCTGAGGAACGCCGTTTCATAAACTTCCGCCATTATGCGGTTATGGTTGTTGCTTACAGGCGAAATTCAATGTATCTTCATATGGTCGGCGCTGCATTTCAGGCTTTTTTCTCTTCACCTAAAATTTTCTTCTCTGAGGTTTTCGGTTTCATTTCAAAAGTTTTCTCACACAGAAAGACCGACGGCTCAATTCAAGAAATTCGCAGCACAAGTGCAAAAGCCGATAAAGAAGTCATTGCAAAATAACGATTAACAAACATAAAAAGGTTGTAATTCACAAATTCTCGGTGAGTTGCAACCTTTTTTCTTTCGTATTTTAATTAAGCTTTGCAAAACAGGGTTACTGACAAGCAAAATTATGCTTGATACAGCAACCCTGTTTAAATCAATTTATATCAGACCTTTAATGAGTCTGTAACGGTATGATTATTCCTCAGTACCGTAGAGCTTCTGAAGTTTTACAAGATGAGCGTAACGATCCTTTGCGTTTGACTCAGCCTGAACAAAGAGTTCTTCTGCTCTGTCGGGGAATGAACGGGTAAGTGCCGAATAACGAGCTTCGTTCATAAGGAATGCACGGTAACCGTCAGTTGCAGGAATCTTAGAATCAACAGTAAACGGATTCTTGCCCTGTGCTTTGAGAGCCGGATTGTAACGGAACATATTCCAGTAACCGCAATCAACAGCTTTCTTCATCTCAGCCTGGCAGTTAGTCATACCGCCCTTGATGCTGTGCATCTCACAGGGAGCGTAACCGATGATAAGTGACGGTCCCGGATATGCCTCAGCCTCAGTAATTGCTTTAAGAGTCTGATTCATATCAGCACCCATAGCGATTTGAGCAACATATACATAACCGTAGGACATTGCGATCTCTGCAAGGCTCTTCTTAGCGATTGCCTTACCTGCGGCTGCAAACTGTGCAACCTGACCGATCTGCGAAGCCTTTGAAGCCTGTCCGCCGGTATTTGAGTAAACCTCGGTATCGAATACCATAACATTTACATCAGCGCCGGAAGCAAGAACATGATCCAATCCGCCGAAGCCGATATCGTATGCCCAACCGTCGCCGCCGAAGATCCATACGGACTTCTTGGAGAGGTATTCTTTCTCATCAAGAATTGACTTGACTGTGCTGCCGCACTCCTCAGCGCAGGAGCTTGCAACTTTCTCAAGCTCAGCAACAAGCTTTTCTGTTGCGGCAGTATTCTTGTCACCGTCAGAAACAGTTGCAAGATACTCGTCGGCAGCAGCTTTGAGTGATTCGGGAGCGTGATCGCAAGCCGAAACAGTCTTAACCTTCTCAATCAGGCTGTTACGGATAGCGTCCTGACCGAGGAACATACCGTAACCATGCTCTGCGTTATCCTCAAAGAGTGAATTTGCCCATGCGGGACCTTTACCCTCTGCGGTAGTTGTGTACGGAGATGTTGCTGCCGGACCACCCCAAATTGACGAACAACCTGTTGCATTTGAAATATACATTCTGTCGCCGAAGAGCTGAGTGATAAGGCGAGCATAAGATGTCTCTGCACAACCTGCGCATGAACCTGAGAATTCAAGCAACGGCTTCTTGTACTGGCAAGAAATAGCGTTTATCTTCTCGGTTGTTTCGGGCTTCTCGGTTACATTTGCTACGCAGTAATCGAAAGCAGCCTGCTGAGCATCCTGGCTCTCACGGGAAACCATTTTAAGTGAATTGGTCGGGCAAACGCCTACGCAGACGCCGCATCCCATACAATCCATCGGAGAAATTGCAAGTGTATATGTGTAATTTGTCTTAACAATCGGCTTCGGAGCTGTCTTCATAACTGAGGGAGCAGCTGCAACCTCAGCCTCGTCAAGAGCAAACGGTCTGATTGTAGCATGAGGACATACGAAAGCACACTTGTTACATTTTGCACAAGTCTCTGCATTCCACTCAGGAACCATAACGGCAACGCCGCGCTTCTCGTGTGCGGAAGCACCCTGCTCGAATGTACCGTCAGCATGATCAACAAACTTGGAAACAGAAAGCTCGTAACCGTCCATATGACCTACCGGCTTCATGATGCTGTCAACCATTTCAACAAGCTTTGCAGGACCTTCTGTTTTGTCACATACAGGCTCGTCAACGGCATTTGCCCAATCGGCAGGAACATCAATCTTAACGAATGCTGTTGCACCGGCGTCAATAGCCTTTTCGTTCATTTCGACGATTTCTTTACCCTTCTTCATGAACTTCTGAGCTTTTTCCTTCATGTAGCCGATAGCTTCGTCTACGGGAAGAACCTTTGCAAGAGCAAAGAAAGCGGACTGAAGAACAGTATTTGTACGCTTACCAAGACCGATCTCGGCAGCGATGTCAATAGCGTTAACTGTATAAAGCTGGATATTGTTGTTTGCAATATAGCGCTTTGTCTCAGCATTCATCTTCTCTGCAAGCTCAGCGGCATCCCACTGGCAGTTGATAAGGAATACTCCGCCCGGCTTAACATCGTTAACCATCTTGTAGCCTTTTTCGATGTATGACGGGTTATGGCAGGCAACAAAGTCAGCCTTGTTTACATAGTAAGGGCTCTTGATCGGTTCGTCACCGAAACGAAGATGGGATATTGTGATACCGCCGGTCTTCTTTGAGTCATACTGGAAATATGCCTGTGCATACTTGTCGGTATGGTCACCGATAATCTTAATAGAGTCTTTGTTAGCACCAACTGTACCGTCGCCGCCGAGTCCCCAGAATTTGCACTCAATCGTGCTCTCTGCTGCGGTATTCGGGGCAGGCTTCTCTTCAAGAGAAAGATAGGTCACATCATCGTTGATACCGATTGTGAAGTGAAGCTTCGGCTCATCCTTTGCAAGCTCGTCATATACGGCAAAAATGCTTGACGGAGGAGTATCCTTTGAACCGAGACCGTAACGGCCGCCGATAACCTTAATATCGTTCTTGCCGGTTGCGTTGAGAGCTGCAACGACATCGAGGAAGAGAGGCTCACCGATTGAACCCGGCTCCTTAGTTCTGTCAAGTACAGCAATCTTTTTGCAGGTTGCAGGAATAGCGCCAACAAACTTGTCAACGGCAAACGGTCTGTAAAGACGAACCTTGATAAGTCCGACCTTCTCACCCTTAGCTGTAAGGTAGTCGATAACTTCCTCAGCAACATCGCAGATTGAACCCATAGCAACGATTACATTTTCTGCGTCGGGAGCGCCGTAGTAATTGAAGAGCTGATAATTAGTACCAAGCTTTTCGTTTACCTTGCCCATATATTTCTCAACGATTGCAGGAACAGCGTCATAATACTTGTTGCAAGCCTCACGGTTCTGGAAGAAGATATCGTCATTCTCGTGAGAACCACGCATTACAGGACGCTCAGGATTAAGAGCGCGCTTACGGAATGCTTCAACAGCGTCCATATCGCACATATCTTTAAGGTCGTCATAATCCCAAACTTCAATCTTCTGAATTTCATGAGAAGTACGGAATCCGTCAAAGAAGTTGATGAAAGGAACGCGGCCTTCGATAGCTGCAAGATGAGCAACCGGACCGATATCCATAACTTCCTGAGGATTAGTCTCGGCAAGCATTGCGAAACCTGTCTGACGGCAAGCGTAAACATCGGAATGATCACCGAAAATATTAAGTGCGTGAGAAGCAACACAACGAGCCGAAACATGGAATACGCAGGGAAGAAGCTCACCGGCGATTTTATACATATTCGGAATCATCAGGAGAAGTCCCTGAGAAGCTGTGTATGTGGTAGTTAACGCACCGGCTGCAAGTGAGCCGTGAACTGTACCCGAAGCACCTGCCTCGGACTGCATCTCGGCTACCTTAACTGTTGTGCCGAAGATATTTTTTCTGCCCTGAGCCGACCACTGATCAACATAGTCTGCCATAGGGCTGGACGGTGTGATAGGATAAATACCTGCTACCTCGGTAAACGCATAAGATACATGCGCGGCAGCGGTATTACCGTCCATGGTTTTTTTAGATCTTGCCATTTTGTTTTTCCTCCTTGTAGAAGTAGAATTTATTGATAATAGCAATCTTGACTTACCACCGTATATATTAACATATTTAATTTGAGTTGTAAACAAAAAGAATGAAATTTTTTTGTCAATCTTTGCAATTTATTGCAGTTCCAGGACATAAGATATCACAAACAAGCCGTAGCCGTGAAAAATCATTCTAAATCTAAAAAATGCAGAAAAAGAGCCGCACCGATTTCAGATGCGGCTCTCATATTCAGAAAGCTGAAAAATATAAACTTATTTAAGTTCAACCTTTGCGCCAACTTCTTCGAGCTTAGCCTTGATTTCCTCAGCCTCGTCCTTAGAAACAGCTTCCTTGATGGTCTTCGGAGCGCCGTCAACAAGAGCCTTAGCGTCTGCAAGTCCAAGACCTGTGATATCCTTAACAGCCTTAACAACCTTAATCTTCTGGTCGCCTGCGCCTGCAAGAACAACATCAAACTCTGTCTTCTCCTCGGCTGCTGCCGGGCCTGCTGCCGGGCCTGCTGCTACAACTGCTGCTGCAGCTGATACGCCGAACTCATCTTCTACTGCGTGAACAAGCTCTGAAAGCTCAAGAACAGAAAGAGTCTTAAGCTCTTCAACAATTGCTGTAATTTTCTCTGATGCCATGATAATTTACCTCCATAAATATGAAATAATTTTTAAAATTAAATATTGGCAGGTTTAAGCCTCTGCCGGAGCCTCTGCTTTGTCTGCGATAGCCTGAACAGCTCTTGCAAAACCAGCGATAGGCGCGCTGAATACATTTGCAACCATAGAGAGCAATGTTTCTCTCGACGGAAGCTTGGCAAGACTGATGATCTTGTCCATATCAATTACTTCGCCGTCAAGGTAACCTGCCTTGATTTTGAAATTCTCGTGATCCTCTGCATACTTATTAAGTATACGAGCTGCTGCGGTATAATCCTCAGCGGAAGTTGCGATAGCAGAAGTACCCTCAAGAACATCGCTCATACCCTCAAGCGGAGTGCCTGCGATAGCGAATCTGATAAGAGTATTCTTAACAACAGTGTACTCTACACCTGCCTCACGAAGCTCCTTACGGAGAGCCGTATCATCGGCAACTGAGATACCCTTGTAATCAACGATTACGCCGGCAACAGAGTTGTTAATTCTGTCTGCAACCGAAGCAACGATCTGCTTCTTTTGTTCCAATACGCTTGCACTTGGCATTTTTTTCACCTCTCATGAATAGAATACGGTGCAATAAATCGAAAATAAAATCCCTGCCCTCCGACCGGAGAACAGGGAATTACATACATATCACATCGTATAAATTACGAATGTTGTATGCTCCTATCCTCGGCAGGCGGTATAAAACCGTTACGCATAAAGCACCTGCTGTCTTTGAATAAAGAACAGCTTAATTATAATACCACACAGACTATGCTGTGTCAAGTATCAAAATAAATTAAAATCAGTCAGCTATAACTGCCTTAGCCGGGTTAATGCGAACACCGGGGCCCATAGTTGTAGCAAGTACGCAGGACTTAATGTACTGTCCTTTTGCTGCTGCCGGCTTAGCCTTATCAATAGCTGAGATAAGAGTCTTGTAGTTTTCAAGAAGCTTATCTGTACCGAAAGAAACCTTGCCGATCGGGCAATGGATGATGTTTGTCTTATCAAGACGGTACTCAATCTTACCTGCCTTAGCCTCTTCAACAGCCTTAGCAACATCAGGTGTAACTGTACCTGCCTTGGGTGACGGCATCAAGCCGCGAGGTCCGAGAACCTTACCCAAACGACCTACAAGTCCCATCATGTTAGGAGCTGCGATTGCTACATCAAAGTCAAGGAAGCCTTCACCCTGAATCTTAGCAACGAGATCCTCAGCGCCGACAATCTCAGCGCCTGCTGCTGCGGCAGCATCGGCAGCGTCGCCCTTAGCGAAAACTGCAACTCTGACTTTTTTACCTGTTCCGTTAGGAAGAACTACCGCACCGCGAACCTGCTGGTCAGCGTGACGAGAGTCAACACCCAAACGAACATGAATTTCAACTGTTTCGTCGAATTTTGCAGAAGCGGTCTTAACAGCGAGGTCAAGAGCGTCTGCGGGATCATAGAGCGCAGCTTTATCAACGAGCTTTGCGCTCTCTAAATATTTCTTACCGTGTTTCAAAACTATTCCTCCCTACAAAGTGGTTAATCGGATTTTTCCTCCCACACGGGAGCATCAATCTACTACAGTTACGCCCATGCTGCGCGCTGTACCTGCTATCATAGACATAGCGGATTCAACGGAAGAAGCATTGAGATCGGGCATTTTCTGCTCTGCAATCTTTCTGACCTGCTCGCTTGTGATGGTTGCGACCTTAGTCTTGTTCGGAACACCCGAACCGCTCTCAATACCGCAAGCCTTCTTGATAAGAACGGCTGCCGGCGGAGTCTTTGTGACAAAAGTAAAGGTCTTATCTGCATAAACCGTGATAACTACGGGGATTACAAGGCCAACATCGTTTTTAGTACGCTCGTTGAATTCCTTTGTAAATGCCATAATGTTAACACCATGCTGACCTAAAGCAGGACCTACCGGCGGGGCCGGTGTTGCTTTACCTGCAGGGATTTGAAGCTTAATAAAGCCTACTACCTTCTGAGCCATTTTTTGCACCTCCAAAAAAATGTGGTTCGGCGGAGCAATGAAAAGATTTTTGCTCCTCCCACGGGGAGCCTAAGCTCCATGCCCGAAACGGGCATATAATTCAGGCGGAAGCCGCCTAATTATCTCGTAACCTTAATCGGTAATAAGTTCAACCTGGTCGAGTTCAAGCTCGACAAGCGTCTCCTTACCGAACAATGCGGAAACTGTGACTTTAACTTTATTGTTATCGACATCAATCTCCTCAACCTTGCCTGTGAAGCCTTCAAATATTTCATCGGTGATATTGACTGTATCGCCGACCTTATATTTAACTTCAACGACCTTTTTCTCGACTCCGAGGCGATAAACCTCGTCATCGGTAAGCGGAATCGGTTTACCCTCCGGGCCTACGAAGCCTGTTGAGCCGCGTGTATTGCGGACTACAAGCCATGCCTCGTCGCTTATTTTAGGCATTCCGTCCTCATCAAGCGATGTTGCGATTTTAACCATTACATAGCTGGGCAAAATTTTACGCTCGACCTCGCGAGTCTTGCCGTCCTCCTTAACCTCTATAACGGTTTCGGTAGGAATCTTGACTTCAAGAATTTCGTCCTGCATTCTGCGGTTCTCTGCAACCTTGAGAATGTTAGAAGCTACTTTGTTCTCGTAGCCTGAAAAGGTATGCACAACATACCATCTGGAGTCATTAGACATAGCCTTTCCTCCGTATTGCTTGAAAATTAGTTAGCTGCCGGATCAGACTGCAAATCATCAATAACATCAACTGCCGTTCCGGCCGTTGTAGATGTACTGGATTCTTCAGCCGCAACAGTCGTAGTTGTCTGCCGATCCTCCGCAATGCCGCGCAAGCCGTCAATTCCGCTTGTAAGACCAAGATCTACAAGAAAAACAGCAAGACCTACAATAGCAACGCAGAAAATAACAACTCCCGTACTTTTGAGAACTTCTTTGGCATTCGGCCATGTAATCTTTTTAACTTCACCCCTGAAGTTTTTGAAGAAACGGGGAATAGCCTTAAAGAAATTTATAAAGCTCTTCTTAGCACGAACTTGTAAACTCGGCTTATTTGCATTTTTGCCTGATTTCTTTGCTTTTTCAGCTTTGGCAATCTTTTTTGCAGCTTCGGAATTATCTTTATTTGCCATAACGGTATTCCTCCCAGCTTACTTTGTTTCTCTGTGGAGAGTATGCTTCTTGCAGAATCTGCAATACTTATTCATCTCCAACCTGTCAGGTGTGTTCTTTTTGTTTTTCATTGTGTCATAATTGCGCTGTTTGCACTCTGTGCAAGCAAGTGTGACCTTTACTCTCATGTTCGGCACCTCCATTTAACCGGTTTTACCGGAATTCTAAGCCTACCTCATCGGGATATCCTGCTCGACGCAAGTTCCAAAAAGAGGGCACAAAAAAAGAACCCTCTACAAGAGGTATTGTTATTCTAACAGATATATAAAAACTTGTCAAGCGTTTTTTTAATATTTTTGCTAAAACGCAGAACGCAGACCGTACCGCGGCGAAAATAAATTCCGTCTTTGCGGCGTCGGTCTGCTGATTCAATCATTTTCAATCAAGAATTTCTTTTATTTTGTCGGCTGCGCCGTAAAGCTCCTTAACCTCTGCAAGCTCCACCGCGCCCTTATCTACAAGTCCTGCAATCTCAGGGCGAATAGGAAGCTTGGCAAGAACGGAGATATCCAGCTCCTTTGCAACTTCGTCAAGCTTGCTCTCACCGAATACGGATATCTTCTTGCCGCAGTCGGGACATTCAAGCCAGCTCATATTCTCGACTATACCGAGAATCGGCACATCCATCGCATTAGCCATATTTACGGCTTTTTTAACTATCATTGTTACAAGGTCCTGCGGAGTTGTAACGATAACTATTCCGTCAACCGGGATAGACTGAAAAACAGTCAAAGCAACATCGCCTGTTCCCGGAGGCATATCGACGAACATATAATCAACATCGCCCCAGAAAACATCGCTCCAAAACTGCTGGACAACGCCCGAAATCACAGGGCCTCTCCAAATAACGGGAGCGTCCTCCTTTTCGAGCAAAAGATTGATAGACATAAGTTTAATACCGGTTTTGCTCTCGGCGGGAAGTATTCCCATTTCATTCTGCAAGGCAGGTCCTTTCGCACCGAATGCCTTTGGTATAGACGGTCCGGTAACATCGGCGTCAAGTATAGCGCAGGCATTACCCTTAACCTGCATTGCCGTGGCAAGCATAGAGGTAACAAGGGATTTACCTACTCCGCCCTTTCCGCTGACTACGCCGATTACCTTTTTTACCTTGCTGTATTCGTTGCAGGCAACGCGCAAGTCTTTCTTTTCACACTCCGATGAACAGCTTGAACAATCTCCGCTGCATCCCATTTATGATCATTCCTTTCAAACAAATCAATAAATCTTCATTATTCTTCTGCAAAAATTATCTTTTCAACAGCCCTTGCGCTGTCCTCTACGAGCTGAACACAAGGTCTTTTTTTATAATAACTGTCGGTTCTTGCCTCCGGAACAGGATCGGTTGCATTTTTTTCTGTCAATCCGAGCAATTCACGGCAAACAATAGACGGGTTTTCCTTTTTAAATTCAGATATAAGCTGCTGGACAACTTCATAACATTTCTTTTTGCCCTCGGAATCCGCACCGTCTGTCGCTCCGTACTTCATTCCGGCAACAAGAGCCGCTCCGGTAACCGTTCCGCATACCTCTCTCGCCCGTCCGACTCCACCGCCGAGACCTGCCGAAACTTTAAGCGCGGTTTCCTCATCCATTCCGAAATCCTCGGCAAACGCGGCAAATACCGCCTGAGAGCAATTAAATCCTTTTTTAAAAAGCTCAACCGCCTTTTCAGTTCGCTTTGACAAAAGCATCAACCTCTTTTCTGCGTCGATTATTGTATCACAGAAAATCAGCAAGGTCAAGTGTTATCCTTGCTTATCGGGTGTCGAATCAACAATCGCGATAACGCCTTGCCGTCAAACGGAATAAGCGGATACAAATAGCTTCTGCCCGAAACCGTCTTTGTAAACGCTATCGTCAGTATAACCGCCAGCACACCGGCTATAAATCCCCACAGGTTGAATATCATTGTAAGAATCAATATAAATATTCTCGAAATTTTGAAAGCATAACTCAGCTCAAAGCTCGGCTGTGCAAAATTCGCTATCGCCGCAAACGCCATAAACAGTACGGCTTCCGCCGAAAAAAGCTGTGCCTCAATCGCAAGCTCGCTCAGAACTATGGCTCCTATCATACTGAAAGAATTGCTGAGTGAATTCGGTGTGTTCAAAGAAGCAAGCTTTAACGCATCTATCACTATCTCGATAACAATAAGCTGAATAAAAACGGGAACCGTATAACTTTCCTTTATCATTATAAAAGAAAGCCAATCAGGAATCCATTGAGGATTGCTTACAAGCAAGAACCATACCGGTGACAGGAACAGCGCAAGACCGAACACAAGTCCCCTTACCAATCTTAGGTATGTGCCGATTACCGGCGGAAAATAATAATCGTTTGTATCCTGCAAAAATTCAAAAAAGCTCGTAGGTATTATCATTGCCGCCGAGGAATTATCGACAAGTATTATTACGCTTCCCTCGCAGACGCAAGCTGCCGCCGCGTCGGGCCGCTCCGTATATCTTATTTTGGGAAAAGGATTAAAATACTGCTTTTTCAAAAGACATTCGGCAACGCTCTCATGGCTCATATTAAGGGAATTTACATCAATTCCGTCTATCTTACGGCGCAGATTTTTCAATGTTTTTTTGTCCGCCTTATTGTCAAGATAGCAGAGAACTATATCGGTTTTGGACTTTTTCCCGACGCTGTGCAGTTCCATAGTAAGCTCTCTGTCACGGATTCTCCGCCGAATAAGCGCAGTATTTATCAAAAGAGACTCGACAAATCCGTCATGAGCGCCGCGAAGCACCTTATCGTTGTCCGGTTCTTCAACGGAACGCTTAGGATATGAGCGTGTTTTTATAAGAAAGCACGAACTGAATCCGTCTACGGTAAGGGCGACCGCTCCCGAATAAACCACTTTTGAGATTTTGTCAATATCACCGCAAATCTCAATTTCCATATACGGAATCATAAGCTGTGCAAATTGTTCTGCATCTAAATCTTCGTCCTTTTCGTGCTGAATTTTCATAAGGAAATCCATAACATGCGAAAAAACTTCGCTGTCAACAAATCCGTCTATATAATAAAGCTTTGCTTTTCTGCCGAGAGTAAAGAATTCAGTATTAACAACATCATAATTTTCATTGACTCTGAAATAATCGTCAAGAAAATTTTTGTTTGAATAATAGTTTTCCGAAAACAATATCTTCCCACCTCTGAGATATTGTTTTCGGATATAAGCAAAATATTCTATTATTGTCTTTTGAGAAAATTTATCTTGCGTCGTTATACATATTGATAATAGCATTCCATGTAAGGGGATCAATCTGTCCTGTTTGCGGCAATCCGTTTATTCGCTGAACGGCTATGACGGCATTTTTGGTTTGATCGCCGTAAATTCCGTCAACATCGACTTTCGGCACCTGCGGATTTACCCTCGCAATCGTCTTCAAAAAAGTCTGTACCTGTTCGACGACTTTTCCTCTTGCTCCCGTGGTGATGTAGTATCCGGGATACAGCAACGACGAGTAGCTTCTGTACTCATCGGGAAGCGAATTCAAAACGCCGATATATGCGTTTTGGATTTGATTCCAAGTATTTCTGCCCACAATTCCGTCAACATCAAGTCCGTATAAATTCTGGAATGTCAGCACCGCGTCATAAGTTTCCTGCCCAAAAATACCGTCAACGGAAATCGGCGAAAGTTTCGGATTGAAATATCCCAAAAACGCAAGGAAATACTGCAATATACGCACTTCTCTGCCGCGGTCGCCTTTTTTAAGAACCTTAGGAAATCTGCGCTCGGCTTCACTGAGAGTAATTCCCTCAGAATAAAGTTCCGACAGCTTTTTGATGCCGTTATAAATATATTTGAGTTTGTACCATGTTTCCTTGCCTACGATTCCGTCAACAGTCAGGTTGAAAATACGCTGAAACTGCTTTACGGCGTCCTGAGTTGCGGCGTCAAAAATTCCGTTTACGCTCGGAATTTTCTTAATGGACGGATAGTTTGCGGAAATTCGATTCAGTTCTTTCTGTATTTCTCTTACATCTTCGCTGGAACTTCCGAGCTTCAATGGCACTCCGGGATATGACGGAACATTCGCTTTTATCGGTGCATTTCTGACGATGTTTATATCGTTTCCGTAATAATTCTGCAAAATCTGATACGGCGTTCTGCCCTGATTGGCAAGGTCAACCGTACCCCATTGAGACAGTCCGGCGCAGGAACCTGCACAATACTGCGTGAAATACGGCTGAACCTGTCCCTGCTTTACTACATAATCATTGAAAATATCATCTACAATTTCGCTTATATTTGAGAAAATATCTCTGCCCGGCACAAAAGCCTGATCGTAAGCAGTAGTGTTTGTTATATCGTAATCATAACCCTTTGAGCGATAGTATTCGGTATAAATTCTGTTAAGAGCATAACTTATCTGCGCGTAAATATTCGCCCTTATTGCACTCTCCGGCCAGGTAGGATAAATTTCACTCGACGCAACATTCTTAATGTAGTCGGGAAAACTGACTTGCACATTAGGAGCGTTTGTTCCGGGAGCGCCGAGGTGTACGGTTATAAATTCAGGTACTATGGGAACTGCTTCCGGCATTATGTTTCACCTCCGAAAAGAGTCATAGGCTGCTGAGTATATATATTCATTCCCGGTTCTTTCTGATTATCCGTGAGTGGGACAAGCTCGACAGGCTGCACGGATTTAATCGAGTCAAACACGGGAGCGTTCTCGTACTGAGCCTTTGAAAAATTGGGATGCGAAACCGTAATATTGTAGAGGGAATACGGCTCTGTTGTGTTATTCTCATTAAGTGAAAAGCTGCTGCTGGGCGCAGGCAGACGGATATTGTCAATTATTCCGTCAATGTCCGTATAACCCGTGAACATCGTTCGTTCTCCGTCTTCAAGGTTTGTAGTAACTTCAACGAATGCGTTGCTTATAGGAAAGCTCTCGTCAGCGGCGAATACCTGAACCTTCAAAAGTCCCGATGACGGATTTCTTGCAATAAAATCCTCATAATCTTTATATTTTCTCGGTACAGTAGCAGGCACCGGGCTTCTCGGCACTCTCAGGTAAGGATCGACCTGAGGCTGTGCCGCCGCCTGAGTCTGAATCGCGGCATTAACCGATTGCTCCTCCGGCGTAGCCATAGTTGGGATTACCTCGTTGTAGTCAAGCTCGGCTTCAACATTATGTTCTGAATTCTGCATGGCAAAGTCCATAAGCTCTCGCCGGTATTTTTCTATCATATCTTCAATACTGCTATGCATAATGAAACCTCCTTCGCTTTCAGTCTATGCGAAGGAGGTTTGTCGTGACATTATTTATTTTTTCTTTTTCGCCGATGAGCCGTAGCCGTATTCACCGTAACCGTAGCCGTATTCGCCGTAGCCGTACTTGCCGTATTTTCCGTACTTGCCCTTTGCGCCGTAGCTGCCGTATCTCGAACCCTTGCTGCCATATCGGCTTACGCCCGAAATTCCGTTTGTATCGCCGTTGAATACGCAACCGATTATTTCCGCACCGTTGGAGTCAATGTCCTCGATTGACATACGAATTCTTGAGAACGGAGCATAATCCTCTCTTACGACCATAATAGCCGCGTCGGAATATCCGGCTATAACGGACGCGTCTGTAACAACGCTTGCCGGCGCAGAATCAATTATGATATAGTCAAATTGATTGCGAACATTCTCAATTATATCCTCAGCCGCCTTTGTAGAAAGAAGCTCGGAGGGGTTTGCCGCCGGTCTTTCATTCGCAAGGATATAGAGGCTGAAATTCTTAACGCCCTTAATAGCGTCGTTAATATCCGCTTTTCCGTTGATAACATCCGAGAAGCCGCAGCCTATTCCCGACACGCCGAGCAGCTTGCAGATAGACGGATTTCTGAAATCGGAGTCAACAAGAAGAACCGCTTTTCCGTTCTGTGCAAGAGAAAGAGCAATATTGGTTGAAACCGTTGATTTACCCTCGTTTTCACAGGCACTTGTAACGACATAAACTTTATTGCCGGTTTTGATTGAATTGCTTTCAATCTTCGTTCTGATAGCCTTATAAGTCTCGATGAACGAGAAGCCTGTTTTCTTATCCACAACAAGCAAGCTCTTAACTTTTTTGTTCTTATCCTCAACATACTGGACAGAGCCGAGTATCGGCAAGTCAAGCTTGCGGTTAAGTTCGTCTGAGCTTTTGACAGTATCCTTGACAATGAACATAATGAATATTATCAGGCAGTAAACGAATATTCCTGCAAGCGCCGATATGATTGCAATAATCATCGGAGTCCTGTCATTATTAGGCTTCTCAGCCTTTGCGGGACGGTCGCAGATAACAAGCTTAGCGTTTGAATATGCCTTTGAAACTACATCGTCATAATTGTCGACAAACGCGCTTGCTATTTTGTAGGAAAGCTCCGGATCGTCCGTAATGACATAAACCTCGACAACATTGGTAGAAGCAACCGTTTGAACGGTTATGCTGTTTTTGACAACATCGTAAGGTACGGTACCCCCGCACGCCTCGGTAACCGCATTTTTCATTTCTCTGCCGGAGAGAATATATTTGAATGTATTGGCAATATTTATCTGCGCGGAAACCTCGGAACTGCCTGCCATAACATTCTCTGTAAGAGTGTTAACTATGAACGACATTGACGAGGTGTAAGTCGGGGTGCTTGTAACCTTGCCGAGAACTCCTCCGCCGACAGCACAAAGCACCGCAATAAGCACAATTATCCATATGCGCTTTGACAGCTCCTTTAAATATCCCAAAATATTTATCTCGATTCCCTTTTGCTTGTTAGAATTGTCATACTTGCTCATTTGTCTTCCTCCGTATGAAATTATCTTTGTAAATAGCGGTATTGTCTTGCATCCTGTTTCTCAATATATGTCGCGCAAAATGCAATCGCAACAACAATTTGAAACTGTTTGCTGAATATTGTTATCATTGCATATTCGCCGATAAAGAACAGCAGGAAAAATGTCAGCGCGAGAATTGCCGTATCATTTTTTTCTGCGAAAAATCTTTTGGCTGACTTTATAAGGCAAAAAGCATAGAACCAATAATATAATATAATACCAACAATTCCCAATTCGCTGAGAATCTGCCAGTAATTATTATGACTGTATGTTGATGCGGAATTATAATTGTAGTACAGATGGTGACTGAACGAGCCCAATCCCTTGCCAAGTATCGGTGACTGCTCAAAAAGCTCCTTTGCAACGGCCATATAGTATTCTCTGAGATAAATACTGTTATCATATATTACGCCGTCGCTCGTGTACTGATTATACATCGAGAAAATTCGTCTGCCGATAGTATTGTATGCGTCCTCATTCGTCATAATAATGATGAAAAGTACAGCTGCCAAGACAACAAAAAGCAATATCCTCAAAACATAACGCTTCTTGCGATACGCCATAATAACCATTGCAAAAACGCCTATGGCTGACATAAGTATCGCTTTTCTTGAACCGCCTATGACGACAAAAAACAAAAAATAAGCGGATAGTAGCCAACATATTTTTGAATTTTTAAAGTAAGCCTTGTAGAATGAAATAACAAGCGCGCTCATAACCCAGAATGCAACTATATTTTTGTTTTCATCGCTGAAATAGGAGCCGACCTCGCCGCTGAACAATTCACCGGCGGGAACCGACGAATATTCAAGTGCCGTAACTATGAATATTGAAAGAATAAATACAGACAGTATCCCGTCAAAGTCCTTTTCATCATACACATACAGCGACACGGAAGTCATTACCATACATATAATTATCATTCTGATAATATATTTAAAGCTCTCTGTTATATCGTTTTCCGTCCAAATAAGCGACACCGCGCAATAGACCACCATTATAGCATACCATATCGTCACAGTCGGAACTGCGATATTTTTATTGCCGTTGGCAATCAGCACAAGTATGGCTGCCGCAAAAACAACGCATCCCAAAGCAGGCGATATAGCCTTGTACTGGGCAAAAGCAAAGGTAAAAACAATATAAAGTGTCAGGCAAACCTTGTATATCAGCTTAGATATGCTTTTAAAATCCGCATTTACAGACAGCACTCCGTCCTTAAAAGATATCATGGTTGTCCTTTCCGTTCAGACGCTCATCATAACGCCGTCAAGAAGCATATCCGCAAATTCGGAATAATTCCTTTCAGCGTTGAAGCAGTCCTCCCATTTTTTTCTTGAATTGCTGCGAAAAGCAAGGCGCTGTTCCGCTGTCATTCCCGCAAACCGTTTAACAGTCTCGCTCAGCTCATTCGGTTTAAAATCCGCAGGCAAAAGCATTCCGTTATACCCGTCGGAAACGATTTCTCCCGTACCGCCGACATCGGTTGCGATAACAGGAATTCCGAAAGAAGCCGCCTCCATAAGCGATACCGGAAGTCCCTCGGAGCTGCTGACATTTACAAATGCGTCTATACACTCGTCGGCGTAGTAATCCAAAACCTCGGTATTACTTATTCGCCCTTTGAACTCGACGGTCATAAATCCGAGCTTGGACTCAGCCCGATGTTTAATATCATTAAGCAACTTGCCGTCGCCTATATGAGTCCATTTAATATTCATTCCGCTGTCCTTTAAAAGAGCGAGTGAATCAACTATCAGGTCAAGTCGCTTTACCGCAACCGCATTGGAGCAGGATACTATATGGAATTCGCTTAAAGACGCTTTTGCTCTGCCTCGGTCATATGTGCCGAGATACGAGCATTTTATTTTATTCGCATACTGCGGAAATCTTGATTTCAGATGTCTTTCCCCGTCAAGGGAGCATGGATAAACCGCGTCCGCACAATCAAGCAAATATTCTCTCATCGGCAAATAGTTGAGCTGATTTCTGTCCTCATACAAATCATATCTGTGCGCTCTTGTTATAAATCTGACATTGGAGCATACTTTTGAAATATCATTTTTCAGCCGTGAGCCTATCATTGCCGTAACAAAGAGCCAATAACTGTAAACCGTAACGCTGTCAAAAGAAGAAAAATCATATTCGGACAAAATTTCGGTACATTTTCGGTATTCGCGTTCTGAACGCTGTAAAAAGTATTCAAGGAAAACGCGTTTCGCCAAATTAGAGCCGATATATTTTTTATCGGTTTTAACAAAATCGGACGCTTTAAAAATATGCATTGAGCCTTTAATTACATCGTTATATCTGATATGCCCGGAACATTCGGCCTGAGCGTTATAACAATCCGAGTTCATCGGTATCTTCCTCGTGGCGACAGCTCCGGGAGCGGCGTCAACGGCAATTATTATAATTTTGTCAAAGCTTTTACCGATATATGGCATTTCCAATTCAAGGAAGGTTTCTCCCTTGCCAAACGGATATTCACTTGTCAGAAGCAAAAGACAATTCTTCATTGTTTCCGTCCCATTTCACACATAAATAAAGGCACTTTCGGTATTATATCATTTTTTATTTAAAATGTCTATGACATATATTGACAATTCTTTACCTTTTTATCGTTTTTTATCTAACAATAAAATCAATTATTTCCAAATTTCGCAACAAGCTCTTTAAAATGGTTACCTTTATACTCAAAATTCTTATAAACATTATAACTCGGAGCGGCAGGCGAAAGCAGGCAGGTACAGCCTATTTTCGTCACTTTGTATGCCTCTTTTACAGCCTGTTCCATATCCTTCGCTTTGACAATATTCTTTTTTGAATTCATATCTTCAAGCATATTGCAGATTTTAGTTCCTGTTTCCGGCATACCGATAATATTGCTAATCGGGCAAGAGTCAAGATATTTTGCAAATTCATCGTAGCTTATTCCTCTGTCAAGTCCGCCGAAAATCAATGTATCAATATTTCCGAGAGCCTCAACCGCACATTCAACGGCGTGAGGAATGGTTGCGATACTGTCATTGTAAAAGCTTATTCCCTTATAAACTCCGACAGGCTCCATTCGGTGCGGAATTCCTTTGAACGACTCAACTCCACGCTCCACCGCAGCGTCGTCTGCTCCGAAAAGTGAAGCGACTGCACGCGCGAAGAAAATGTCCTGATGACTGTGCTTTCCGATAAGTCTCGGATTCAATGAAATAAGCTTGCGGTCTAAATCATCGGTCGGCTCGGCGCTCACTGCAATTTTTTTAGAAGCGTAACTGCCGAAATCAATCAATCCATCCGTATTCTGGTCCGCATTATAAATCAGATAATCATTCTCGGTTTGATGTTTTACGATATTGAGCTTAGCGTTAATATATCCGCGGTAGCCGTCGTAATGGTCAAGATGCTCCTGATAAATATTGGTAAACACAGCGATATCCGGAGAGGTACGGCAAAATTCAAGCTGATGACAAGACATCTCGATAACCGCGATTTTACCCTCACATTCATCAATTATATCAAATACGGGCACACCGATATTACCGACAAGGAAAGCGGTTTTTCCTGCGGCGATGAGCAAATCGTAAATTAAAGTCGAAGTCGTTGTTTTTCCTTTTGTTCCGGTTATGCCGATTTTTTTACAGGGCGCGTAACGGAGAAACAAATCAACCTGACAGGTAATCAGCACTCCGTCCGGCACAGTCATATTGACAATCGGGATTCCCGGTGTTTTGATTATCAAATCATAATCAAAGATATTGTCCATATATCCGTCGCCGGTTATAAGCGAAACATTTTCATCATCAAGCAATATCTGCTTTTTATCGGCAATAGCAAGCGGCTTCTCCGGCAGGTATTTGCGTATGTAATTATATGTTGAAATTCCCTCTCTGCCGTATCCGAGAATGAGAATGTTCTTATCCTTTAAAAAATCAATCAACGGCTGACACATAGCTATCCATCTCCGTAATTTTTTGTTTTGTAAATCTGTATCTGCGTCTGATAATTATATCACAGCGAAGCTTTATGTATAATTTCAAATAATAAAATACAGCGATATATAATTTAAAAATACGATAATATAAAAAACAAGCCGTAAAGCACAAAGTTGCAATTTTCAACTAACCCTGTGCTTTACAGTTACACTCAAATATTAAAATTCACATTCGGCGTTTGAACGCTTTGTGCTGATAAGCGAACCTTTCTCAACGCTTCCGTTCTCGGCTCCGCACCACGGACAGTAAATATGCTCTCTCGGAGCGTTGGGATCCGTGCTGACCGGAACGCCGGCGTCACGAACGACCTCAAATCTTTTGTAACAGCAATCACATTGCTTTTTCAAAATAAATCACCTTGATAAAATTTTATTTTTTTGAGCCGTTGTTTCCGAAAAGGCTCTGATGCGCCTTGCGAACCTCTGCAATATTTGCCGAAAGAACGGCGTCTGTATTCTTCATAATATCATCAACAAAGGCGGTCGCGCCGTTTCTGATTTCGGTTGACCATTTATCGGCCTTTTCGCAGACCTCTTTTGCTCTGTTGTTTCCGTCAAGTATAATCGCGTCAGCCTGAGAATGAGCATTTGCAATAATATTTTTAGCCTCTGCCTCGGCTTTGGCTCTGATTTCATCCGCATACTTTTGTGCAAGCTTTGTAACCTCGGCATTCTCGACCATTTTGCGAGCCTGCTGAGAAGCTGTTTCCAAAGTATTTTTAGCGTTGGATTCAGCGGTAGCAACAATACCCGCCGCCTTATCCTTAGCCTTTCCGACCATATTTTCAGCGTCATCGTGAGCCGTGGACACTATTGAAGTAGCCTCATTATTAGCCTTTGTGATAAGGTTATTGTGATGTGCAACGATTTCCTTAGCCTTATCAATTTCGATAGGCAGGTCATATCGGATATCCTCTATACACTGCTTAATAGCTTCGGCGTCAACCGCAACTCTGTTTGAAAGCGGAATTTTGCTTCCTGTTGCGATAATATCCTCTATTTTATCAAGTAATGCCTGTACATTCATTGATTAGTCATCCTTTCTTTAATACGATTAACGACATCATTATAAATTATTTCAGGTATAAATTCCGAAACATCTCCGCCCAGTTCGCAAACCTGCTTAACCACGCTCGATGACAAATACATATATTCCGCTCCGGCGGTAACAAAAACAGTCTCGACATCGGGATTTAGCTTCTTGTTTATCAAAGCCTGCTGAAACTCCACTTCAAAATCCGAAACCGCTCTCAATCCCTTGATTACAGCGTCTGCCTTTTTCATTTTAGTGTAATCGGCAAGCAATCCGCCGTAGGCGTCAACCTTAACATTCGGGATATCCTCCACGCATTTTGTAATAAGAGAAACTCTTTCTTCGACCGTGAAGCAGCCGTGAGGTTTTTTATAGTTTACCATAACAACGACTATAACCTCGTCAAAAAGCTTGGCAGCTCTTTTGATAACGCTCAGGTGACCGTTTGTTATAGGATCAAAGCTTCCGGGACATACGGCAAGACTCATTGTGAGTCATCTCCCTCTGTTTTTCTGTAAACGGTAACTCCGACTTTACCGTATTTGTAGCTCCTATAAATACCGAATTCGCCTGCGGTTTCAGGAAGCTCGGCTCCGTAAGGATGCTCGCACACCATAACTCCGCCGTCGCTCATATGCTGTGCGGCAAGCGGTATAGCCTGTTGAAGAAGTCCCGACGCATAAGGAGGATCCATAAAAACTATATCGAATGTTTTTTTGGTATTTTTAAGAAAAGTCAGCGCGTCTGTCTGAACAACCGAAGAATTTGAGGCAAGTCCCGTCGAAAGTAAATTTTTCTTGACGGTATCCACCGAATCACGGCTCATATCGGTAAACACCGCATATGCCGCCCCTCGGCTGAGAGCCTCAATACCGAGCTGACCGGAGCCTGCAAAAAGGTCAAGCACCTGTCTGCCCTCTATTTCAAACTGTATTATACTGAAAATTGCTTCTTTAACCCTATCGGTAGTCGGACGAACCTCGTCGCCCTCAAGCGTTGCGAGAACTCTTCCGCGCGCAGTACCTGTTATTACTCGCATTTTAAAGCTCCTAACATTGTCCTACATAATTCCTATTTTATATTATCACATTTTTTACTGCTGTTTGTCAACATCTTTTGAGAAATAATCATAAACTTTTTGTGCGGTTTTTCTGTTTACGCCATCAACGGAGCAAAGTTTTTCAACACTTGCCGATTTTATTGCCTTTATTGTTTTGAATTCCATCAACAAAGCCTTAGCTTTCTTCTCTCCGACGCCGTCAATTTTGGTAAGCTCAGAATTAAGCGACGAAGCCTTGTGCTTCTGCCTGTGGTAGGCGACCGAAAAACGGTGAACCTCCTCTTGAATGGTAGATATGAGCGTAAACGCCTGCCTTTTTGAGCTGACGGTAATCTCACCGCCGTCAGAAGCGATAGCACGGGTTCTGTGCTTGCTGTCCTTAACCATACCGTAAACCGGTATGTCAAACCCCATCGCTCTTACTATCGGAACAACCGCGTTTACCTGACCGATTCCTCCGTCGAGGAGTATCAAATCGGGTAATTGACCGAAGCCCTCTCCGCTTTCCTTTTCCTCGGCATATCTGTTTAAACGGCGCGAAATCACCTCTGCCATCGAAGCATAATCGTCCTGCCCGGAAAATCCCTTTATCGCAAATCTTCGATAACCTTTTTTGTACGGCAGTCCGTTTTTGAAGACAACCATTCCGGCGACATTATCGCTGCCGGCGGTGTGAGAAATATCGTATGATTCTATAAATACGGGCGGCTTTGGCAGATTCAGCAGCCTTGCAAGCTCGTCAAGCGCAGCGGTTGTTTTTCCCGTTCTGCCTGTATTCATAGCGAGCTTTTCGGCGGCATTATTTCTGCACATCGTCACAATTTCAAGTTGTTTTCCCCTTTGCGGTATGAGCAGCTCCGTTTTGCCGCCTGCCGTTTCTCTGAGCCACCGTTCAAGCAGCTCTCTGTCGGCAACCTCGCCGTCAACGGTTATGAGCGGCGGTATGCTTCTGCCCATCGAATAATATCTTATTATGAATTCACGGCGCATTTCAGGCAGGCTTTCTCCGCCGTTTAAAATAAACCAATCGTTGTCGCGAAGCCTACCACCGGAAAAACGCAAAACGCAAAGGCAGTATTTATTCTCAGTCTGTGCAATGGCAAAGGCGTCCTCGTCCTTAATACTGCTATCGACTACCTTTTGCTTTTCATTGACTTTTTTAATTGAATTTATGCGGTCTCTGAGCTTAGCCGCCTTTTCAAAATCAAGGTTTTCGGCACAATCCTCCATTTGCTTTGTCAACTCGGCAATAATCTTTGTGCTGTCGCCCTGCAAAAATTTAACCGCCGACGACACAGCTTCGTTGTATTCCTCGCAGCTTATTTTTCCGGCACAGGGAGCGCTGCATTGCTTTATAAAGTAATTGAGGCACGGCCTTGACTTGCCTATCTCGCGCGGAAAGCTCTTGGAACAGCTCGGAAGCATAAAAATCTTCCTTGCTTCGTCAACGGAATTCGTTACGCTGAAAGAGCTGGTGTAAGGCCCTATGTACCTTGCTCCATCGTTTTCTTTCTGCTTGACGGCGCTGATTTTGGGCCATTCTTCGCGTGAAATTCTGATATAGCTATAACCTTTATCATCCTTTAAAAGTATATTGTACTTTGGCGAATACTGCTTGATAAGCGAACATTCAAGTACGAGAGCTTCAAACTCGCTGTCGGTGAGAATATAGTCAAAGTCCCAAACATTCTCAACCATTTTGCGAACCTTTACGGTATGATTGTTCTGCGAACCGAAATACTGACTCACCCTGTTTTTTAAGGCTTTTGCCTTTCCGACATAAATTATTTCGCCCTTTTTATTTTTCATAAGATAAACTCCGGGCGTTTTGGGCAGTTTCATTGATTTTTTTCTAAGCTCGGCAAGTTCCGTAACCTCACCCCCTGTTCCCTTTTCAGATAAAAGAAAAAGGAGATCGCCCGTTCAGGCAACCTCCGTATTGCGAATTGAAATTATACAGCAAAACCTGAATTTACAAGCTTTACAAGCTCCTCGACAGCCTGCTCCTCATCTGAACCGGCAGCGATGATTTTGATAGAAGTTCCTCCGTCGATACCGAGTGAAAGTACGCCGAGAAGGCTCTTCGCATTTACTCGTCTCTCCTCTTTTTCAATCCAAATAGAAGATTTGAAACAGTTAGCTTTCTGAATAAAAAATGTAGCAGGACGAGCGCTGAGTCCGACCTGATTTTGAACAGTTACTTCTTTTTCAAACATAAATATATCTCCCACAAAAAATTTGCCGATAACAATAAAAATCTGTATTAGCAACTGTAATTATTATATCACAAAAATTCATATCGTCAACAAAGAAACTTCGTATTAAAAATAATTCGGCTTGTATTCCAAAAGTGACGATTTTTGCGTTTGTTTGTTTGTGCATTTTAACCACAGGAGGTTATAATATTTAATGCATATTTACTATTTTTATATTATGCAAAAGTCCGAACCGAGTCACAAACAGGTATTTATAAGTCGGTTTCGGTATTTTCTTCCATTTTTTTCAGATTTTCGAGGAATTTCAGGTCATTTTTATCAAGTTCAGCGTTTTTGAGCATATCCGGTCTGCGGCGGTATGTACGCTCCAACGACTGCTCTCTGCGCCATTTGCATATATTCGCGTGATGACCGGACAAAAGCACCTCCGGTACAGTCATTCCATGCCACTCGTACGGCTTTGTGTACTGCGGATATTCAAGCAGCGAGTTGTAGTGACTCTCCTCCTCAAAGGCTTCTTCGCCCGCAAGCACACCCGGCAACATTCTCGTTATGCTGTCTGCAAGTACAAGCGCCGGAAGCTCACCTCCGGTAAGCACGAAATCACCTATTGATATTTCCTCATCGACGATTTCGCGAATAACACGCTCGTCCACTCCCTCGTAGTGACCGCAAAGTAACGCTATATTATCCATTTTTGCAAGCTCTTTGACTCTCTCCTGATCAAGCACCTTGCCCTGAGGTGAGAGAAAAATCAAATAAGGCCGTTTGCCGATCGACTCGATAAGCGCGGAAAAACAATCATAAATCGGCTGTCCCTGCATTATCATTCCGGCGCCGCCGCCATAGGTGGTGTCGTCAACTCTGCGATGCTTATCGGTCGAATAATCTCTTATATTAACACAGTTTATCTCGACAAGTCCCGCTTTTCGTGAGCGTCCTATGATACTTTCACTCAACACGCTTTCACACATTTCGGGAAAAAGCGTCATTATATCAATTCTCATCGTCAAAAATACCTTTCAACGGTCGAATAACAACCTCGTTTTTTTCTACATCGGTTTTAATAACCACCTGCGGAATTGCAGGTATAAGATATTCGGTTCCCTTTTCATCTGTAATATGCCACACATCGTTGGCTCCCGTTTCGCTAACATCGGTCAGCGTTCCGTACAGCTTGTCCGGGTTGTCGGCGTCCGATACCTTACAGCCGATAAGCTCAGCGATAAAATAAGTTCCCTCTTTCAGCTTAGCGTCGCTTCGGCGCATATACAGCACCTTGTTTTTCAATGCCGAAGCGGCTTCAACGGTATCTATCCCGTCAAGGCGCATAAGCACAATATTCCCGTGAACGCGTGAAGACAGTACCTTAACGGATTTTTCCCCGTTTCGGTCGAAATATAACTGTTTGAACTGTTTGAGAAATTCGGGAGAGTCCGCCCACGGATTCACCCTGAGTTCGCCGCGGACACCGTGAGTCCCTACAATCTGTCCGACTTCAAGATAATCCTTAATCATAAAATCACCATTCAATTAAGAGCTGACTAAAACACAGTTAATTATCAGCGAAAAATTATCATATGTAAAGCTTCATTAAAACAAAAATATGGATCAAGGAGGTATTTTAACCTTTTAACCTGCAATCCATACTTTTTGCCGTTTTCACTTTTAGCTTTGCGTAAATACCGAAGCCCGTCGCTTATCAGTCGATTTCAACAGAAATCTTCTGTTCGCTGCGGCTTGCGGCAGCACGCATAACGGTTCTGATTGCCTTGGCAATCCTGCCCTGTTTGCCGATAACCCGGCCCATATCCTCAGGAGCGACATGAAGATGATACACAACAGTGCCTTCCTCATCCTGCTCCTGCTCAACGGAAACAGCGTCGGGATTACTGACAAGTCCCTGTGCGATCTTTGTCAATAATTCGTTCATCGTGCCAATCCTCCGGTCAATTATTTAATGATACCGTTCTTCTTGAAAAGATCCTTGACGGTATCTGTCGGCTGAGCGCCGTTAGCAAGCCACTTAGCTGCCTTCTCTGCGTCGATCTTAACCTCAGCAGGCTCGGTCATCGGGTTGAATGTACCGATCTCATCAATAAATCTGCCGTCGCGGGGATATCTTGAATCCGCAACAACTACGCGATAGAAAGGAGCTTTCTTTGCGCCCATACGGCGAAGTCTGATTTTTACCATTGTAAATTCCTCCAAAATAAAATGTTTATATATCAATCACGCAAGTGATATGTGCGTGTTGAAAACTGTTTATATATTAAAGCCTTTAAGCTGGGACATATCTATCCTGCCTCTGCGGCGGCGTTTGCCCTTGCCGTTCATCTGCTTAAATATTTTTTGCATTTGTTTGAGCTGAGAAATCAGCTTATTGACATTTTCGACATCCTGACCTGCTCCCGCGGCAATTCTGCGCTTGCGCGAGGGGTTTATAATTTCAGGATTCGCCCTCTCCTGCGGCGTCATTGACTCAATAAGAGCGCGGACTCTGTCGAACTGTCTCTCGTCGATATCAACATCTTTGAGTTGCTTTTCCATTCCCGGAAGCATCGACAGCGTATCCTTAACAGAACCGAGCCTGCGAATCTGAGAAAGCTGATCCATAAGGTCATTGAAATCGAATTTATTTGCACGAAGCCGCTTTTCAAGCTCCTCTGCCTTTTTCTCGTCAAGAGCCATCTCCGCTTTTTCTATAAGAGAAAGCATATCGCCCATTCCGAGAATTCTCGACGCCATTCTGTCAGGGTGGAAAGTATCAAGGTCCGTGAGCTTTTCTCCCACTCCGACGAATTTAATCGGCTTACCTGTAACAGCCCTTGTCGAAAGTGCGGCGCCGCCTCTCGTATCGCCGTCGAGTTTTGTCAGCACAATACCGTCGATTCCGAGCGCGTCATTAAAGGTTGTCGCAACATTAACCGCGTCCTGACCGGTCATAGCGTCAACAACGAGCAATATCTCATGAGGTTTAACCTCCGACTTGATATTTTTAAGCTCGTTCATCAACTCCTCGTCTATATGCAGACGACCGGCAGTATCAAGGAAAACATAGTCGTAACCCTGGTCCTTTGCCAATTTAATAGCTTCCTTGGCAATAGTCACGGGATCGGTCTGTCCCATTTCAAAAACAGGCACGGAGATACTCTCGCCTACAACCTGAAGCTGCTTAATTGCGGCAGGACGGTAAATATCGCAGGCTACAAGCAGAGGTCTGTGTCCCTCATTTTTAAGCTTTAAAGCTATCTTACCGCTGTGAGTAGTTTTACCGGAGCCTTGCAAGCCGCACATCATAACAACAGTAGGAGGATGATTTGCGATTGCAAGACGAGCCTTTGTTCCGCCCATAAGCTGAGTAAGCTCTTCGTTTACAATTTTTATTACCATCTGCGCCGGGGTAAGGCTCTCCATAACCTGTTCACCGACTGCGCGCTGTGTAACCTTTTCGGTAAAGTCCTTGGCGACCTTGTAGTTTACATCGGCTTCAAGCAAAGCGAGACGAACCTCACGCATCGCGCTTTTAACATCGGCTTCCGTAAGAGCGCCCTTGCTTTTAAGCCTTTGGAACGCCGCTTCAAGTCTGTCGGAAAGACCTTCAAATGCCATTGGACCGCACCACCTTTATCATAAATTGATATTTAATCGTAATTCTCCGCCAGGAGCATCTGAGCAGCCGCCTTTATCTTGGCGGTACATTCGTTTATCTCCTTTGAGAGCGAATGACAGCGATTATATTCGGCTATCTCATCGGAATACTCAATAATATCGTTAAGGCCGCTTTTCATATTATCAAACCGAGCTACAAGTCCCATACGGTTTTCCATTTCGATAAGCTGAGTTTCGGCTCGCTTGATAGCATCCCGCACTCCCTGCCTTGTAATGCCCTCGTTTGCGGCAATTTCCGATAGAGATAAATCCTCGTTATAATAACTGCTTATGAAGCTTCGCTGCTTCTCGGTGAGCATATCACCGTAAAAATCAAGCAACAGAGTTATGTCAAGATTTTTACTCAAAGCAGCATCTTCCTTTTTAAAACAGAATGCCTGTAAAGCTAATTTCTTTACAGGCAAACATTATAACTTACAAGCTTCCCATTGTCAAGGGGTATTTTAAAATATTTTACGAATTTTTAAAAATATTTAAGTCTGGCAGTTTTTTTGCAAAAATCACAGTTTAAAATCCGATTCGCTGAAACCGGACGGTTTTCTGATTTTCACGGGTTTGCGTTTAAGGGGATCATAGCAAAACCTGCGGCAGCTTGAATCAAGAGCTCGTATTCCCGTTTTTGGGCAAAGTACGCTGTCGCCGTCCGGAGAAATCTTACCGTTAAGGCATATACCGCAGGCAGGCGTAACCGATTTAAAGTTTAATATTGCTTTTTTCAACAAAATCATTCCTTAATTTATCTTGTACTATATAGTATCACACTTTTTCCTCCCGTGCAAGTCCATAATCGCAAACGCCCCCATAATAAGCATCGCCGCCGAAGCCGGAACCGATACCGAATAAGGTTTGGCAAGCACATCCGACGCTGTTGAGAACACCTGCGTTTCACACGGGAACAGTCTGAACAGTACAAAAGCTATCAAGCCTGCCAAAGCCGCATTCGCAATTCTTCCCAACCAAAATATAAAAATGTTCATTTTAACGGATTTCAGAGCCGACATTACCTGACAATGAACCGATAATCCCGACCAGCCGCAGACCGCCGCCAAAACAAAGCTCGGATACCTTGCAGAAGCAATCATACACCCGTCCGTGACCTCGCCTATCATAGCGATTATGTCTTTCACTTCTTTTGGTAAAGGAAGCAGGCGAAAATACGAGCTTACGCACATAAAAAGCAAAATCCACGCGCATATATTAAGCATAGTTTCGGTCGCTCTCGACACCGATTCCGTCAGCGTTCCTACTGCGATTTTCTTAGTATCGGCTTCTGCCGTCACAGGCGTTCTTGAAAAAAGTCCCGATAAAATTCCGATTATAAGAGAAGCAAGACACAGCGAAGCATACAGAATAACTCCCGCTCTGAAACTTGAAAGCATTGAAACTCCGACAGAGCTTATGACGAACGCCGGGCCGCCGTTTACGCAGAGCAAAAGAATTCTTCTCCCCTCTTTCTCGGATATTCTGCCGCTCTCCCTCAGTTGTTGAGTCATTTTCGCTCCGACCGGGAAGCCTGCAAAAAGACCTGTTATTATAACGCAGGCACAGCATCCGGGCAGGTGAAAAATCCGCTTTACGGGTAAGGACGCCGCTCTGCCTATCCTGTCGGACAAGCCTGACGATATCAAATAGTCAGCTAAGACCGTAAACGGAAAAAGCGACGGTATAACCGTTGAGCCGCAAATCGACAAACCTTTTCTCATACCTTCAATCATAGTTGACGGCGAGTAAAAAAATGCCGCCGTTGCCGCAAAAACAGCCGTTAGCGATAAAATAAGCTTGGTTTTGTAATTATTCAACCTGATCACCAATAAATATATATGAGAGTAAATTTTTTGTATGAGGCTGATTATTATGGCTCAGAAAGATTATATGCAGGACTACCGTCTGCCGCTTGCACACAGGATATGCGATAAAATAGATCTCCCTGAGGATATTTACCGTAACTGCTGTCACATTGAAATCACTTCCGACTGCTATGCAATAGTTGACGGCTGTAAGGGCGTACTTGAATACGACTCCGACAAAGTTAAACTTAAACTCGGCAAAAAATCGGTCACCTTTTGCGGAAGCGGTCTGACAATAAAATCGCTTTCACAGGAACAGGCGGCGATAGAAGGACTGATTGTAAGTATCGAATTCATTTGATATTGATTAACGGAGAATCGCTATGTTTTTTTCGATTTTACATTTTATTTTCGGATATGTAAGTATAAATGCCGAGGACGGCTTCAACGAGCGCTTTATAAATCTATGTACTGCCGCAGGAATTCCTCTTTGGAACATCAAAAAATATGACAACACTCTGACCGCCTGCACAACGGCGCGCGGATATCTGAAAATCCGTGAACCCGCCAGAAAAAGCGGCGTGAAAGTGCGAATGACGCGCAAAAAGGGGCTTCCCTTTTTCATCAACCGAAACCGAAGCAGAGTAGGAATTCTTATAGGAATAGCCGTTTCTTTTGCAATCCTCGCGGTTCTGTCAGGCTACATATGGGTTATTGATGTTGAAGGAAACGAAAGTATCAGCGATAGTGAAATAATATCCGCTTTTGAAGAAAACGGTTTAAAAATCGGTTGCAGAGCTTCAAAAATAAACAAGGTTGAGCTTCAAATAAATTCGCTTGCGCAGCTCAGCGACATATCATGGGCGTCGGTAAATATCGACGGCTGCACAGCCGTAATTGAGGTTCACGAAGCAACGGATAAACCGGACATTGAAGAAAGGCGCGGTACAGGCAACATCATCGCTTCAAAAGACGGTCAGGTTGAAATAATAGAGCCTTACCGCGGTTCAGCCGCCGTCAAACCCGGCGCAACCGTGACAGAGGGAACTCTGCTGATAAGCGGTGCTTCCGAAACAAGAACTCAGTCCGCTGTTTTCACCGACGCAGACGGTTATGTAGTAGCCGAAACAAATATCGACATTGTTGCGGCTCAGGGACTCATACGAAACGAAGCCGTCCCGAGCGTTAAAAAAGTTTACTATATCAGCATACTCGGCAGAATTATACCTCTCGGTAAAAAGCCTGACTGCGATATGTGCTTCGTTTCAAGTAAAATGATGGAAATAGGAGATACTACTCTGCCTTTCGGCATTATATGCAATACCTGCACCGACTTCACTCCCGAATCTCAGAAGCTGTCCGCTCCCGAAGCCAGGCTCACCGCAATGAATTCCTTTGCCCTTGCGAGCTATAACGATACTCTTCACGCTCAGATAATCAGCTATGACGCAACCGTCAGCGAAAATTCTTTCGGAGAAACAGTCTGCGGCAAATATTTCTGCTATGAAAATATCGCCGCTTACAGCCCGTTCAGTATTGAAGAAATTGATAATCAATCGCAGGAAACAGACAGCGAATGATTTACAAACGCAGAAAATTGTATTATAATTTATACAAACAATCTAAAAAGGAAGTAAAAAAATGAACAGGGATTTGACGGTCGGCAAGCCGGAAAAGCAGCTTTGGATATTCTGTTTGCCTCTTTTCGGCAGCGTAATCTTTCAGCAGTTATACAACATTGCCGACAGCTTCGTTGCAGGTAAATTCATAAGTGAAAACGCTCTTGCTGCGGTCGGAAACAGCTATGAGATAACGCTGATTTTTATAGCTTTCGCTTTCGGTTGTAATATCGGATGCTCCGTAATAGTTTCACAGCTTTTCGGCGCAAAACGGTACAAAGACCTAAAAACAGCTGTTTATACCTCTTTAATTTCGAGCGGAATTCTATGTGCCGTTCTTATGCTTGCAGGCTTAATTTTTTGCCGCGCATTGCTCGAAATGATACATACCCCACAGGATATAATCGACGATTCAAAGCTGTATCTTGACATTTACATTCTCGGTCTTCCTTTCACTTTCTTTTATAATATCGCAACAGGTATTTTCTCGGCGCTCGGAGATTCCAAAACGCCTTTCATTTTTCTGTCGATTTCCTCCGTTACTAACATAGGTATGGATATACTTTTTGTAACGGTCTTCAAGCTCGGCATAGCCGGAGTCGCTATTGCCACTCTAATCTGTCAGGGAATAAGCTGTATTCTGTCCCTTGCGGTTGTGCGTAAAAAGCTTAATAAAATCAAATCCGACGGAAAAGCCGCCATCTTCTCTTTTAAGCTTCTCGGCAAGCTGGCAATAATCGCCATACCGAGCATTTTACAGCAAAGCTTCATATCGGTCGGCAACATTATAATACAAGGTGTAATAAATTCATTCGGTTCATCTGTAATAGCAGGATATTCAGCCGCCGTTAAGCTTAATAACCTTGTAATAACCTCGTTCACAACGCTTGGCAACGGAATTTCAAACTACACCGCGCAGAACCTCGGCGCAGATAAGCCCGAACGCATTAAGAGCGGATTTCGGGCAGGAGTTAAAATGGTCTGGTCTATCTCCGTTCCCCTCACCTTGCTCTACTTTTTTTGCGGCAAATTCCTTGTCGGTATTTTCCTCGACAATCCGACCGGCGAAGCAATGCAGACGGGAATTCAGTTTTTGCATATCGTCGCACCATTCTATCTTATCGCTTCGCTCAAACTGACAGCCGACGGAGTTCTGAGGGGAGCCGGTATGATGAACAAATTTATGGCGGCAACCTTTACCGACCTGATACTTCGCGTAGTCCTTGCAAAGATCCTGTCGGGAATTCTCGGCAGCGTAGGAATATGGATTTCGTGGCCGATAGGCTGGACAGTCGCCACTGCTATGTCGCTCATTTTTTACCGCACGGGAAAATGGTTCCGTCAAAACCGTACAGTCTAAAATGATGAAGAAGATAAGTAACTTGAAAATATGGTATAATTTGAAAGTTTACGCAAAGAAACACAGTTAGGGTTGTAATTTCATAAAGTTTTTGGTATTATATAATTGGTTAATTGATGAAAAATTACTATTACAGACGAATAGTTGTAGCCCACTGACAGTTCTTGGTATGGTATAATCCGTTATTTCAGCTCCTGTCGGCAAAATTGGTTGTAGCTCCCTGACAGTTCTTGGTATGGTATAATTGAATTGATGAAAGAAGAACCTGATTTAGTGTTGTAGCTCCCTGACAGTTCTTGGTATGGTATAATCGAAAAGCGACTTTCATTTCGCTTGTCTTAGTTGTAGCTCCCTGACAGTTCTTGGTATGGTATAATCTTTGCGATTTCTTCAAGCTGTGAAAGATGTTGTAGCTCCCTGACAGTTCTTGGTATGGTATAATTAAATCAGGTTTTCTTTTCATTGGTGTAAGGTTGTAGCTCCCTGACAGTTCTTGGTATGGTATAATTGAACTCACAAATAACAATGCGAAAATCAGGTTGTAGCTCCCTGACAGTTCTTGGTATGGTATAATTCAATCTTACTGTAACAGGTACGAATGATTTGTTGTAGCTCACTGACAGTTATTGGTTTTGTATACTGAGCTGATGTTAACAAATGCTTGTGTATCAGTTGTAGCTCCCTGACAGTTCTTGGTATGGTATAA
>JAQXHF010000035.1 GCA_029007095.1 Clostridia bacterium
CAGGGTAAACCGTTGTTCTGTTATAATTTTCTCCGTGATCGTCCGTAAGAATATGAAGCCAGTTCTTGCGATATTTGTCAAAGAAAGCAGAGTTGTCATTCTGAATTTTATCAAAGTATTTAAAGGTTACATACTCGTTCTCGGTCAGCACATCATAATTATAGTCGGGGTACATACTTAATACCTGTGAGGTAGGAACGGTGTATTGAATAGCCTTTATATCCTCGCGCTTCATATGAAGTATCGGGTGCTCGGAGGTATGTATAACGGTATCGTCTTTAAGCAGGGGAGCCATAGAAACGCCGTCAATGATTCTGTCCTCGGGCAGATAGTTTTCGGCTGTTCCGCTCTTGCCGGTAATACCGCAAAGCTCTACAAGCGTAGGATAGAGGTCAACAAGTGTAGCCGACTGATTTCGGACGGTAGAAGTCTCTCCCAAAGCTCCGTCTGCGTTGTCCCATCTTATCATAAACGGAACTTTCTGACCGCCCTCGTAGGCGAGATATTTTCCTCCTCTGAGGTCGTTTGTCGAGCCTTCAAGAGCCGGGCCGTTATCACTTGTAAATACGATTATTGTATTCTCTAAAACGCCAAGCTCATCCATCGTGTTGAAAAGCTCGCCGAGGTAATGGTCAAATTCCGTTACACAGTCAACATATGTTCCCATACCCGTCGTTCCGTCGAAGTCATCGCCGGCATAAACGGGAGCGTGAGGCCACGGGGAAGTGTAGAAAGCAAGAAAAGGCGAGTCGGATTGTGCCTGTTCCGTAACCCACGATGTGATTTCCTCGTGAATCCATTTTGTTGCGTCTGACTGGTCTTTCAGCTCGTCTGTACCGCGAGCGATAGTGTATTCTCCGCCCTGCTCACGCACATGATAGAAAGGAGTCATATCATTGACATAATGGCTTCCGTAGAAATAATCGAATCCCTGGTTTGTCGGCAAATATTCGCCGTAGTCACCGAGATGCCATTTGCCGAAAAGCCCCGTCGAATATCCGGCAGCCTTAAATGTTTCTGCAACAGTTACTTCGTCGCCGAGCATACCATCGGCGTTTGCACCCATTTCAAAGGAGTTGAAAAGTCTCGTCGAAGCGAAAGGAGAAAGGGTATCTACCGTAGGATAAACAACATTGTCGGCATATCCTCTGTAAGGATATCTGCCTGTCATAGCGGCAAATCTCGCCGGAGAGCAAACGGAATATGAAGAGTAGAAATTTTCAAAATTCAGGCCGTTTTCTCCGATGCTGTCGATATTAGGAGTGTCATAAATTGCGCCGTTTATCGAAACATCTCCGTAGCCGAGATCGTCCATAAGAATTACGAGAACATTCGGACTTTGAGAGTCGGCGGTTTTGTCGACATTTTTGAGATAATCGTCCTGACCTTCCCACATTCTTTCGGCGTTAGGCTGAGAACGCAGATTCATTGTCAGAAGGTAGAAAACGCTTGTTGCAACGAGGCAAATACTGAGTATTGACGAAAGAACCGTTTTTGTACTGCTCTTTTTGAAAGTATGTCTTGCGGTGAAGAAAAGACACCAAAGGCATATCGCGCTCGGTATTATAAGGATAAGATTTCCCAAAAGGCGGGTGAATATTGAGCCGTCGCCTGTCAGCAGGGGATGTTCGGCAGAGCTGAAACCTGCAAGACCGCTCGACATAGCTCCGAAGCCTGCGTCCGCACCGAAAATAACATAATATGCCACTACGCCGATACAAGCGGCGGCATAACCGAAGACTATCGGCGCATAAACCTTTTTCTTAATGATAAGAGCCAAAACTGTTATCGCGGAAACTACGCAGCAGTAACCGACTGCGATAACCGCAACCATATTGAGTCTTGCGATAAGAGTGGCAGCGGCAACACCGATGCCGAGAATCATTACAATAAGCGGAAAAACTTTCTTTTCTTTGTCAAGAGAAATTTTATTTTTCATACCTAATGCTCCTTTCAAAATGCTATAAATATTATAAAATATATAAATATTTATGTCAAGATGTTACAAAAAACGGGAACAAATTATTTTAATCGTTTTAGCGGTTTTTTTATTAAATATATGGAAAAGAGCTAACAACTGTGTTATAATACAGTTGCTCAATATTAAATCAATCGGAGTGATGAAATATGCTTGAAAATCCGTCGTTTAATGAGAATAACGAAAAAATACTTTGTCAGATGAACGGTAAAAATCCGGAGATGAAAATGAATATTTATGTCAAAAGACTTAACGCTTCGGAGAGCTTTACCGTTTTTGATGAAAATAACGAAACCGCGTTTCTTATACTTAAAGGTGAACTTACCGTTAGCTGGAACGGTAAAACCGAAAAAATGAAGCGCAAAAGTCCGTTTGAAAAAACTCCGTACTGCCTTCATGTGTGCAAGGGAACAAGGGTTGATATTACCGCCGCGCTTGACAGCGAAGTGTTAGTTCAGCAGACGGATAATGACCGTGAGTTTGAAGCTGTTTTCTATAAGCCTGAGGACTGCCTTTATCAGCATTTCGGAAAAGGTCAGTGGGAGGGTACGGGTTATCGTATATGCTCGACGATTTTTGATTATGACAACGCCCCGTATTCAAATATGGTTCTCGGTGAAGTTTTCAATCAGCCGGGACGCTGGTCAAGCTATCCGCCGCATCATCATCCCCAGCCGGAGGTTTATTATTATCAATTTGATCCGCCGCAGGGATTTGGCGCTTGCTTCAACGGCGACGAGGTATATAAGAGCGTTGACGGCGCATACTGCACGATAACCGACGGCAATGACCATCAGCAGGTTACGGCTCCGGGATACACGATGTATTATGTTTGGATGATAAGACATATCGACGGCGATCCGTGGTATAAAACAACGAGGTTTTACGCTAAGGAGCATGAATGGCTTGTTGACGACGACTGAATTATAAAAATATGCCGCAATAAGCAAATTAGCTTACTGCGGCAGCTTTTTATATATGTTACGAAGCCTTTAATTGAAGCCTGAGTTTGTCGGCAATCATTGCAATAAACTCGGAATT
>JAQXHF010000036.1 GCA_029007095.1 Clostridia bacterium
TAAACACGGCGATACAAAATATCAGAATGTTTATCAGTCGGGGTATTTTCATTATGACAGCGGTGCGGAAAATTTTACCGAGTGGGATATGGGATTTGATTTCTATGCACCCCAGACCTTTGAAGTTCCCGACGGCAGACGAATTATCATCGGCTGGATGGGAATAGGTGATATTCCCTACAACAATCCCACCGTTCCCCTTGGCTATCAGCATTGTCTGACTATTCCCCGTGAATTATCGGTTGATGTTGACGGTACACTTCTGCAGGATCCTATAAGAGAGCTTTGCTCCCTGCGTAAAGGATGCTTTCACATAAATGACGGGGAAAGTCTTAAAACAGCACTTTCTTTTGAACTTACAGCAAAAGTCGGCGGAGGTTTTCGGATATTACTTGACAGCTTTATGATAATGAGTTGGAACGGAAATGTCTTTGAGCTGCGATTTACCGATGAAAAATTCGGCGGCGGACGAACAGTCCGAAAGGCGCTGCTTGACAAATGCTCCGACATAAGGATAATTGCAGATAAAAGCTCTGTTGAGATATATCTTGACGGCGGAAGAACAGTTCTGAGCAGCAGAATGTATCCCGACAGCAATGAAGCAGCGGTATCGGTGGAGGGCATAAACGCAGATGTTTTTCCGCTGAAAGAAATGGAGATGAAATATCTTGGAGAATAAAAAACTTATTGCCATAGGCGAGGCTCTTATTGATTTTATCCCCGATAAAACAGGCTGTGCTTTCGGTGAAGTAACAGGATTTTCGCCAAAGGTGGGAGGTGCTCCGGCAAATGTGTGCGGTGCCTTCGCAAGGCTTGGGGGAAGGTCTGTGATGATAACACAGCTTGGAAACGACCCCTTCGGGAAGAAAATCGCAGACGAGCTGAGAGGCTTTGGCATAGACACCTCCGCAATATGCTTTACCGATGAAGCAAATACAGCGCTTGCATTCGTTAGCCTTGAAAAGGACGGAAACAGAACATTCTCATTCTATCGCAAGCCCTCGGCAGATATGCTGCTTTCTCCCGAACAGATAGAGGAAAAATGGTTTGATGATGGGTACGCACTTCACTTCTGCAGCGTGTCTTTAGGTGATTTTCCTATGAAGGACGCTCATATCAAAGCAATAGAGATCGCAAAGAATAAGGGAATGCTTATCAGCTTTGACCCAAACCTGCGTTTTCCGCTTTGGAATGACAAGGAAAAGCTTTACAGCAGAGTAAATGAGTTTATTCCCATGTGCGATATACTGAAAATCTCCGATGAAGAGTTGGAATTCATCACGGGAGAAACAAATATCGACAAGGCTGTTCCCAAACTTCAGGATAAAGGCGTTAAGCTGATTGTATATACCTGCGGAAAGAACGGAGCTTATGCATATACAAGGAACGCAGAAGCGTATTCAAGCTCGATATGTGTAAAAGCAGTTGATACAACGGGAGCGGGTGATGGATTTATCGGCTCATTCCTTTGGAAGCTGCAAAGCAATGGAATAAACGTTGATAATATTTCTTCGATAGAAGAAAATGTGCTTAAAGAATGTCTCCTATTTTCAAACAAATTCTGTTCTATAAGCGTTCAGTCGGAGGGTGCGATAGCATCTTATCCTACAATAGATCAAATATAAGAAAGAGGTATTTATTATGAAAGAATTTACTTACACAATTACAGATCCCGCAGGTATTCACGCACGTCCCGCAGGTCTGCTTGCAAAAAAAGCAGCGGAGTATAAGAGCGTTATTACGGTGATAAAGGGTGAAAAGAAAGCTGACACACGACGTCTTATGGCACTTTTCTTTGAATTATAAACAGTCAACGACGCTCAATCCGGTAATTGATGCGGACAAGGGTGTTAATTATACTGTATCTTACGAATCCTCAAACCCGAGAGTTGCAACGGTTGATGAGAACGGCAAGGTCACAGATACAAAGCTTGGCTGTGGAAGTGCAACAATAACCTGCACCGTCACCGATGAACACGGCAACACAGTTCAGGATACCTGCACCGTCAAAGTTTCTTGCAACTTCTGTCAATGGCTGCTATCCTTTATCCAATGGCTGATTAACGACATCATCTTCGATCTATGTTGATTACCGACATACTTTTCGACCGGATTTGGTACTAATTAAATAATTCTCAAAATCTCCGTAGAGCAATCTGCGGAGATTTTTATGCTTTTATGCGTATTTTTGTTTTATCAAATATGAAAAAATAAGTTGAGAATTATTGCAGATTTGCTAAAATGATGATATAATACATTAATTGACAAAAAAACATAGTAAAGAGGGCAGTAATTATGGATTTTAATATATCAAGGGAAAGAATGCTTCAAGGCGTTGAGGATATGAACTCGTTTGGTATCAGGCTCACCGGAAGCAAGGCACATAACGATTTTATAAATTATCTTCAAGATGAAATCAAAAAATTGGGCGTTAAGATTTACAGCGATCCTTTTTATTTTAAACGCTGGGAGGAGAAAAAATCGTCTATACAAATTATGGACGATGATCAAAAAATTGATATCCCGGTTTCTTCTGCATATCCATATTCAGGTGAAACATCTCCGGACGGCATTACGAGTGAACTTGTTTATGTTAAAAAATTATCTGATATGAAAAATATTAAGGATAAAATAGCAGTATTTGATATTGCAAATATCAATTTTCTTCCAAGCGAAGTCGCTTTTGACAAAAGAACGAGCTATCCGGAAAATGTCGTACTCGAATCAAAGTATGAAGGCCCGGTTATTACAAGCTTTGTTCAATGCTTCTACGGTATTATCTCAAAACTTACAAGTGCAAAAGCTGCTATTCTTATTTGGAAAGGTCTGCATGACGATTGCGTCGAGGGACAGTATCTTTCTTTCATTATGAAATATCAGAAAATACCTATGCTTTGGGTAAATGAAACAAACGGTAAAAAGGTTATCGAAGCCGCAAAAGAGCATAAAAAAGCTAAATTCGTACTTGAAGCCAAAATCGAGAATAATGCATATACAGAAAGTTTTTACTGCATACTTCCCGGTAAAAATCAGACTGAAAATGTTATTATAAATACTCATACAGACGGTACAAACTGCATCGAAGAAAACGGACCGATAGCACTCTTGGAGCTCATGAGAAATCTCGTTGGACAGGAACTTGAAAGGACGCATATTTTTGTGTTTACAACCGGACATTTCCGCTTACCTGTATTCAAAGATATTCGCACGGGTTCATTTCAGTCTGCGTCACGCTGGATGGCGACTCATAGAGATTTGTGGGACGGCAAAAACGGTCATTCTAAATGCGTTGCAAACCTTACCATTGAGCATTTAGGTTGTAAAGAGTGGCGTGATATTGACGGCGAATATAAATATACGGGCAAGCCGGAGGTTGAAATTGTTTACACCGGTAATGAGTTTATGGACAAGCTCTACATAGATACGGTTAAGGACAGAAAAACAGTTCGCACTATGACTCTCAGAGGTCATAACGCTTTGCACTTCGGCGAAGGTCAGAACTTCTTTACAATGGGTATTCCTGAAATCAGTCTTGTTCCTGCTCCGTACTATCTCTGCGTTGTCAGCGACAGCGATGAAATGGAAAAGTTCGATATTGATTTAATGACCGAGCAGACAGAGACGTTTGCAAAACTGATTGAAAAAATCGA
>JAQXHF010000037.1 GCA_029007095.1 Clostridia bacterium
CCTCTAGCGTGACAGGCTAGCGTTCTAACCAACTGAACTACCGGGCCGTGTGGTGGGAACAACAGGGCTCGAACCTGTGACCCTCTGCTTGTAAGGCAGATGCTCTCCCAGCTGAGCTATGCTCCCATTCGCCATTTTTTATATTCAAGGCTGTTGAACCGAGAACATTTGAGATTATACCACACAATTTCTACTAATGCAAGTGTTTTTTTGAAATTTTTTCAAGAATTTCAAGAATATTATATTATTTATCAAAATCCGATTCTTTTACCGTTTCAAAGCAGATCCAACCCTTGCTTTCGTGCCTTGCGACTATTTTAAATCCGTATTTGTCAAATGCGTCTTTTACATCCTGTTCTCTGATATCTATTATGCCGGAGGTTATGAAAGTACCGCCGTCTTTTAGATAGCTTCCTACATCCTTTGCGAACATTATGATAATATCTGCAACTATGTTTGCCGCAACGACATCGTATTTGCCGCTGACCTTGTCCGTCAGATTTCCCTCAAACACGGTGTATTTCGGTTCGTCAAATCCGTTGAGCTTGCCGTTTTCTCTCGCTGTTTTAACTGCAAGAGGATCTATATCGACTCCGACCGCCTTGTTTGCTCCGAGGAGTAGACCTGCAACCGAGAGAATTCCGCTTCCGCAGCCTACATCGAGCATATCCGTTTCGGGTGTAATATGTTTTTCGAGAGCTTCGAGACAAAGACGGGTTGTGTCGTGTCCGCCGCTTCCGAAAGCAAGTCCCGGCTCTATATTCAGCACCTTTCTGCCGTCGGCATTGTAATTTTCCTCCCACACGGGGCGTATAAGCAGCTTATCACCGACAGGCATGGGTTTAAAAAACTCTTTCCAATTATTTTCCCAGTCCTGATTGCGGCATATGCTCTTATCTATTGTGTGCTTTATTCCGACGGCGTTATATCTCTCACTAAGGAAAGCAATCGCTTCGGCAGGGTTGTCCTCGGGTGAAATATAAATATGAATATACGCTTTGCTTCTGTCTTTTTTCAGCAAATCTTCGTCGATTAAATCAATATGCGCTATTTCAAGAGCGGCTTCTTCAAGGTCGCTGTAATCCTCGACATATATGCCGTAGGGAACCGCCATTTGAGCTATATCGCTCGCAGTATCAACATCTTTAACATCTATTTCTATTTTTATTTCTGTCCAGTCCATAGTTATTCCTTTCTTACAGTAAATCTGCTTTCGGTTTAATATCGGTAAGTCCGTGATTATAGAGCTTTTTGTTGTCGAGCGCCCATTGTCTTTGCGTAAATGTACCGGGTTCAACCTCGCTGACCGCCTGTGAAATTTCATATATACGGGCGTCGAGCAGATCGAGCTGTGCGAGAATTTCGGCTTCGAGGAACATCGGGCGTACCGCGGCACCAAAATCCGGTTCTCCGTGGTGGGAAAGTATCATATGCTCAACAAGCATAAGAAGTTCCTTGTCTATGCCCAGCTCATTTCCGACAGCTTCGATATTCATTGCGCCTTTGACAAGATGGCCTATAAGAGTACCCTCTACGGTGTAGCCGGAAGCAACTCCGGTTTGAGAAACATCGAATTCCCACAGCTTTGCTACATCGTGAAGAATCACACCTGTTAGGAGAAGCTCTCTGTCAACGAGCGGATATATGTTGCAAACACTCTGTGCAAGACGGAGTATGGTGAGCGTGTGATACATAAGACCGCCCCTGATTGCGTGATGAAGCTTGAATGCCGCAGGCCAGTAGACGAGCTTTTCCTTGTTTTCTTCCATAACGGTTATAACGAGCCTTTTGAGCTGATCGTTTTCAAATCCGCTGACCTCGTCAAAAATTGCTTCGTACATTGCTTCGCCGCTGTATTCGGCGCTCGGCACGAAATCGTCTATTTTCACATTGTCGCTTTCCAATGCAGGACGCACACGCTCTACTCTGAGCTGGGGCGCTTCGTTGAACATAGATATGGTTCCGCGTATTTTCAAAAGCGCGTTCATTTTAACACAGGAATGAAGCTCCTCTTTGTAGTCCCAAAGCTTAGCCGAGATTTCGCCGGAGCTGTCTGTAAGTATCATATCGAGATAGGGCAGACCTTTTGCGGTTTTCTTAACTTCAACGCTTTTAACAAGGCAAAATCCCTCAACGCCGCC
>JAQXHF010000038.1 GCA_029007095.1 Clostridia bacterium
CCTCTAGCGTGACAGGCTAGCGTTCTAACCAACTGAACTACCGGGCCGTGTGGTGGGAACAACAGGGCTCGAACCTGTGACCCTCTGCTTGTAAGGCAGATGCTCTCCCAGCTGAGCTATGCTCCCATTCGCCATTTTTTAGTTTTGTCGCAACATCGCAGCGACAAGTGATACTATACTACAACTTTATTGTTTTGTCAATACCTTTTGAAAAAATTTTTGAGATTTTTATTAATTTTTTTAAATACATTTTTGCCCGGCTTATTTTTTCAATCCGTCTATTATTCTCTTTATGTCTCCGCTTGTGAAAATATACTTCTTTTCGCAGAATTGACAGCAAACTTCTGTTTTTTCATCTTGTGCGAGTTCGCGTAAAGATTCTTCTCCCGTTGAAATAAGCGCCGTTTCTATCCTTTCTCTCGAACAGGTACATCTGTACTCTGGGTTAGCTTCGTCAAGGACTTCAAGTTCAAATTCCTTTAAAACGCTTCTGCATATTTCTTCCGGAGTCATACCGTCCGTAAGCATAGCCGTAACCGGAGGGATATCCTGTATGCAGCGTTCAACAGCGTCAATGGTAGAGTCAAGCGCAGTCGGAAGAAGCTGAATTATAAAACCTCCAGCCGCCTTTATCGTGAGATCGGGATTAACAAGAACTCCGAGTGCGCAAACAGACGGTATCTGTTCGCTTGTAGCGTAATAACTCGTTATATCCTCGGCTATTTCTCCGCTGACTATCGGAATTTGTCCTACATACGGCTCTTTAAGTCCCAAATCCTTTATAACGGTGAGGGCGCCGTCTCTGCCGACAGCACCGGCTACATCTAACTTTCCTTTTGAGTTGAGAGGAATTTCAACTACCGGGTTTGAAATATATCCGCGCGCGTTTCCGTTACAGTCCGAAACCGCAATCATTGTTCCAGCAGGACCTCCTCCGTTTATGCGTAAAGTAATGCTGTCGTCTTCATTTTTCAACATACTTCCCATAAGGCTCGACGCGGTGAGAAGTCTTCCGAGCGCCGCCGATGTTACCGCCGATGTTTTGTGAATTTCCTGCATTCGTTCCACCATATCGGTAGAATCCGCGGCCATCATTACAAGAGTTCCGTCCGTTGAAATACATCTTATCAATTTTCCCATTATTTTGCCTCCGATTTTCCGCAGTATCTTGCTGTAAAAACTGCGCGCTGTGTTTTATCGTTAATTGGTTTATCCGTCATTTCATCATAAATGTTTAAAACTTCAAATTCTGCCTGCAAAAGCCATTCGGAAATATCCGACAAAGGGTAAGCTCTCTCTGTGAAGCTCTCCTCTGTGCGGATATAAGCTCCGTCGTCGTCGGACTCAAAAATATCGAGGCTTATATCTACGCTGTCGTCGGGATTCAGGCTGTTTTGCCATACGCAGTAAACATCATTGCAATCATAAACGAATGTATTGTTTCCAAGCACACATCGGTGCTTATACACCGTATTGACATCAAAAATAAATATTCCGCCCGGATTCATAAAAAGGCCGACATTTGCGACAGCTTTTTTTACCGAAGCTGCGCTGTCAAGGTGATTTAAGCTGTCAAGCGTACAGACCGCGGCGTCAACCGTTCCGTAAAGGTCAAGCTCCGCCATATCCTGACAAAGCAGAAGAAAATGCAAATTTTCATCATACATACGATTTTGCGCCTGTGAAAGCATAGCAGGACTCGCATCAACGCCTATCATATCATATCCGAGCTTCGCAAGCTCAGCAGTCATCTCTCCCGTTCCGCAGGCAAGGTCAAGCACGCAAGCCGAATTCGAGACTCCGTAACGACTTAAAAGCGTGTGAATATACTTCGCACGCTTTTGGTATTCAACATTATATGTCAGTCTGTCATATACATTTGCAAATTTGTTGTAACCGTTCATTTATCGTTTTCTATCCTCTGCAAAAGCATTTTATAGCTGCTGTTGCCGTATTGCAGAGATCTGTTAACGCGGCTGACAGTAGCGGTGCTCGCTCCCGTAGCTTTAACAATATCGCTGTAAACACATTTTTCATTGAGCATTTTTGCAACCATCATTCGCTGAGAAATTGATTTTAGTTCCGTCACGGTGCAAATATCCTCAAAAAAGTCGCAGCACTCGTCTTCGTCTTTCAGGTTAAGCACAGCCTTATAAAAAAGTTCAAGATTTTCGTCTATTTGACGATTCATTTCTGATTTCCTCCTCGCGGCAATGCCTGCAAAGCATTACTGCTATGTATTTTTCAACATAATTCTATCACACTAAACTACAAAAGTAAATAATTAAAATGCAACGAAATTTTCATTGAAAATTATACACGCTGCTCAAAGAAACATCCGAAGTAATCATTGACGGATTATAACAGACTATAACTTTGTCCGGTTTGTATTCGTCAATATATGCCATAACGCTGCCATCAAAGCACCTTAAATCAAGCGCATCAAGATGTTCGATACCCATAGCAAGATAAGGAACTACTACAAGAGAAAAAGAATCACCAATCAAAAGAACTCGCTCGCCGTTTTTAACATTATTGTTGGTAATTGATTTAACAGCCTGAATACCGTAAGCATATGCCGAATATGTAGATGTATTATAATAATCTATTTTGTCAAACACGGATGAATTTATCATCGTTTCGGAAAAATCTCCGTTTTTTTCCTCGCCCTCACAGTAGCTAACTGTAAAGTCGGTTTTTTCTTTTGGAGTTATAAGGCTTATATCCTCAGGATCTGCAAAAGATAAAGACACTTTTTTACCCTGAGAGCCGAAGCAATAATCTTCATATACCTTAACATTATAATTATCAATATTGCCTATCGAAGTATCTATATTACTGCCAAAAAAAGAATTTATCGCATCTGCTATTTTACCTGAGGCCCACACGCCGGCTTCGGGTTTCCAATGATGGTCGGTTTTAAAGAAGTAAGAATAATAACCCTCGCTTTCGGCATTTAAAAGAGGTCTAAGGTCAAGCGTTTTGACATCTGTTGCATTAAGTTTATCCAAAAGAGAATCTGCATTTGAATTATTCCGGTCCGACATTCCGACAGGCAGTTGGCAGTCATATTTATTCTCTTTTGACGGACATTGAACATACAAAAAATCAATGCCTTTTTCCCGAAGAGTATCGTTAAACCATTTAACGCTTTCGGCAGCATTTTCGGTATCTACCTCATACGCTTCATATGTTAAATAGCCGTTATTCATAACCGCAACCGAATCGGTGCCTGTTATCAATTTCATTCCTATCAACTTATTGAAAAATGCATTTGCTTCAACAAATTTAATTCTTCCTACAAGCAAATCCGTTGCATAATATTCTACTTTGCTTTTTATCCCCTCGCAAAATGAAAGATATGCGTTATCCGAGGAATCGTCTGTGTCCTTATTTTCATCTCCCTTTGCAGAAGACTCTTCTTGATAAAAAGTATATTTCCCCGAAAAAGGATATTTTTCTAACCACATACCGTTCGTTTGAGCCGCATTTGAGTCTTCATCGGCATAGGTCAAATCCTGTTCTGTTTGATTGTATAATCCATAATGATTTAAAATATAAGTAACCGCAATCGAAGTAAAGAAGAATAATATTACAATAACAAAAAAAATACTGAATATATGTGATATTTTATTTTTATTCATAATATGTTCCTCCTTTCAAATCAAAAATCAGCGTCAGAAATTGAAATAAATAAACGGATTGTAAGAGCCTTTAACGGTAAAGGTCAGCGCAACGGCAAAAAGGACAAGAAGCACAAGCCATGACAAAACCGTATATAAGTTCTCGTTTATCTTTATTTTTGACTTAACAAAAGTCATAATCGGGAAAGAATTTAAGATTCCCGCAATGATATATGCTTTATAATAAGAAAAATACATTTTTGCCGAACCGTCCGAAAATCCCGAAACGCCTATTCCGAACATAGCCTTTATATACTCGTATGCCTGAGTTATATTCTCACTTCTGAAAATTACCCATCCTATAACTACGAAGAAAATTGTATAGATGTATTTAAAGGGACCAATCTTTTTATTGAAACCTGTTGTTTTTTCTAATGTCAGAAGGACAAAATACATAAGTCCCCAAACAATGAAAGTCCATTCAGCGCCATGCCAAAGTCCGGTTAAAAACCAAACGACAAAAAGGTTAAATATAAGACGAGGCTTTTTTACCCTGCTTCCGCCAAGCGGAATATAAACATAATCTCTGAACCAGCTTCCGAGCGATATGTGCCATCTGCGCCAAAACTCCGATACAGAGGCGGATATATACGGATAATTGAAATTTTCGAGGAAATCGAATCCGAACATTTTTCCTAAGCCGATCGCCATATCGCTGTAACCCGAAAAGTCAAAGAATATTTGCAAGGTATAGGCTAATGCTCCGAGCCATGCCATCGAAGTTGAAAGCTTATCGCTTCCGAAAGCGGCGTCAGCCACAAGCGCAACATTATTTGCAATTATGACCTTTTTGCAGAATCCCACCATAAATCTGTAAACGCCGTCGGAAAAGCAGTCTAAATTCTCACGGCGTGATGAAATCTGTTCTGAAATTGTACTGTATCGTACAATCGGCCCTGCAATCAACTGCGGAAAGAAAGAAATATAAATAGCAACATTAAGAGG
>JAQXHF010000039.1 GCA_029007095.1 Clostridia bacterium
CGATTGCAGCAATTCCAAGCTCCTTTTGCGCTTCAAACGCACCGAGCAAGGCTGAAAGAGGTTTGCCCCAGCGTTTAGGATCTTTGTTCGGTCTCTCAAAATACTCCTGAAAAGTCAGGTAAACATCTTTAAATTCCGCGCCTGTCGCAACAAGCTTGGAAACGGACTCGACTACTGCAAGATATGCGCCGTGATAAGGACTCTTTTCCGTAATAAACGGATTGTAGCCCCATGACATAACAGAACAGTCATTAGTGTGCTTCTGCTCAACAGAAATTTTCTGCACCATCGCCTGAATAGGAGTAAGCTGATTTTTACCGCCGAAAGGCATAAGAACGGTACCTGCGCCGATAGTGGAGTCAAAGCGTTCCGAAAGTCCCCTCTTTGAGCAGATATTGAGGTCGTCCGCAAGAGCTTTGTATTCATCGGTGAAGCTGCCGCCGACATTCTTTGAATAATCCTGCGGCTTTTCTGTTTCGATGTCAATATGCTTCTGAGCGCCGTTTGAATTAAGGAATTCACGGCTGATATCAACTATTGTTACGCCGTTCCATTTCATTCTAAGTCTCGGCTCGGCAACAACTTTTGCAACAACAGTAGCTTCAAGGTTCTCGCTGTCGGCAATTTCAAGGAAGCGGTTAACATCCTTGCTGTCAACAACTACCGCCATTCTCTCCTGTGATTCACTTATTGCAAGCTCTGTTCCGTCAAGTCCGTCATACTTCTTTGGAACTGCGTTAAGGTCAATTTCAAGACCGTCTGCAAGCTCGCCTATTGCAACTGATACGCCGCCTGCGCCGAAGTCGTTACATCTCTTGATAAGTCTGCAAGCTTCACCGTTTCGGAAAAGTCGCTGTAACTTTCTTTCTTCCGGAGCATTACCCTTTTGCACCTCTGCGCCGCAGTTTTCAAGAGAGCTGAGCGTATGTGATTTGGAAGAGCCGGTTGCTCCGCCGCAGCCGTCGCGTCCCGTTCTGCCGCCGAGAAGAATTACAGAATCTCCGTCCTGCGGACATTCTCTGCGAACATTCTCTGCCGGAGTCGCGGCAACAACCGCACCGATCTCCATTCTCTTTGCCGCATATCCGTCATGATATATTTCATCAACTATGCCTGTGGCAAGTCCTATCTGATTACCGTAAGAGGAATATCCAGCCGCCGCTGTTGTAACAATTTTTCTCTGCGGTAGCTTACCCTCCATCGTCTCTTTAACGGGTTTCAGCGGATTTGCCGCACCCGTAACGCGCATTGCGCCGTAAACATATGAGCGTCCCGAAAGAGGATCTCGGATAGCTCCGCCGATGCAGGTAGCCGCGCCGCCGAAAGGCTCGATTTCGGTGGGATGATTATGAGTTTCGTTCTTAAACAGCAGAAGCCAATTTTCTTTAACGCCGTCAACCTCAATTTCAACCTTAACGGTACAGGCGTTTATCTCCTCGGATTCGTCAAGCTTGTCGAGTTTGCCGATTTTTTTGAGATATTTGCAGGCTAATGTGCCGATATCCATAAGATTCTGCGGCTTAGTTCTGCCGAGAAATTCTCTCGTTTTAATATAATCGTCATATGCGTTTTGAAGCAGCTCGTCCTCAAATTTAACGCTGTCAATCGTTGTAAGGAATGTTGTATGACGGCAATGATCGGACCAGTATGTATCTATCATTCTGATCTCGGTAATAGTGGGATTGCGGTTCTCCGATTTAAAATAAGCCTGACAAAAAGCAATATCGTCATTATCCATTGCCAGTCCGTAATTCCTGACGAAATCGGCAAGTCCGTTTTCATCAAGCTTGTTAAATCCGTCAAGCACTTCAACGCTGTCGGGAATTTTATATTCCGTTTTAAGGGTTTCAACTCTATCAAGAGAGGCTTCTCTCGCTTCAACAGGGTTGATAACATATTTCTTTATCTGAGCAAGCTCGTCGTCGCTGAGATTTCCGTAAAGGATATAGACCTTTGCCGCGCGAACCGTCGGGCGCTCACCCTTTGATATTATCTGAATACACTGAGCCGCAGAATCCGCTCTCTGGTCAAACTGACCGGGCAGGAATTCAACCGCGAACACAACAGCTCCGTCGGTCAACGGAAGCTCATCATATATATCATCAAGCTGCGGTTCGGAAAAAACCGTCTTCTTTGCATACTCAAACAAATCGCTGTCAATATTCTCAACATCATAGCGATTTATAATACGCACATTCTCAAGTGCCTTTATTTGAAGAATATGCCGTATATCATATCTGAGACTTTTAGCTTCGTTGGCTAAGCCGTCTTTCTTTTCTACATAAATTCGATATACCATTTATTACGCCTCCTCAAGCGCTCTCTTGCCGATATCTCTGCGGCAGAAGCCGTTTTCAAATCCTACTTTATCCGCCGTTTCATAAGCTTTTGCAACCGCTGATTTAAGGTCGTCCGCGACGGCGGTAATTCCGAGGACTCTGCCTCCTGCGCTAAGAAGCTTATCTCCATCTTTCTTAGCTCCCGCAACATAAATCTCGGTATCGCTGTCGGTTGCCGGCAATGTCAGTTCAAATCCGCTCTGATACTTCGTCGGATATCCCTTTGAAGCCAAAATAACGCAACAAGCGGATTTATCGCTGAACTTAACCTCGGTCCCGTCAAGTTTGCCCGACGAAACAGCTTTCATAACTGTAAGCAGGTCGCTTTCAAGAAGCGGCAGAACAACCTGAGTTTCAGGATCTCCGAAACGGCAGTTATATTCTATAACCTTAGGTCCGTCAGGGGTTATCATAAGTCCGAAATACAGACATCCGCGGAATTCCCGTCCCTCTGCCTTCATTGCCTTTACGGTAGGTAAAAATATTTTTTCCATACATTCGGCGGCAACAGCTTCGGTGTAGTAAGGATTCGGCGCAACCGTTCCCATTCCTCCGGTATTAGGTCCTTTATCCCCGTCAAAAGCACGTTTGTGATCCATAGAAGATATCATCGGCTTTACCGTAGTTCCGTCGGTAAATGCAAGCACGGAAACCTCAGGTCCTGTCAGGAACTCCTCGATAACAACATTGCTGCCGCTTTCTCCGAAGACCTTATCCTCCATCATTGAATGAAGCGCGTCCTTTGCCTGCTCCCTCGTCTCAGCGATTATAACTCCCTTGCCAAGTGCAAGTCCGTCAGCCTTGATAACGGTCGGTATCGGAGCGGTTTCAACATATTCGAGAGCTTCGGAAATATCGCTGAACACCTCATACTTTGCGGTAGGGATTCCGTATTTTTTCATCAGATTTTTTGAAAAAACCTTACTTCCCTCGATTATGGCTGCATTTGCAACAGGTCCGAAACACTCAATGCCCGCCTTATTAAGTGCGTCAACGGCACCAAGCACAAGCGGATCGTCGGGAGCGACAACCGCATAGTCAATCTTATTTTCAACGGCAAAATTAACGATAGCGTCTATATCCTTTGCGCCGATATCAACACAAACCGCGTCCTGTGCAATTCCGCCGTTTCCGGGCAAAGCATAAATCACTTCAACATCTTTATTCTCTTTTAGCTTCTTGATTATGGCGTGTTCGCGTCCGCCGCCGCCTACAACCATTATTTTCATAGCTATGACTCCT
>JAQXHF010000040.1 GCA_029007095.1 Clostridia bacterium
TAGGTCGGTATGAATGTTGGGTTAAGTCCCGGGGAGGGGCTATAAAAACAATCAAAAAAGCGTTGCAGGATGGGTGGAATACTCCCAAAATGCAACGCTTGTTTTTATAAGTGCTTATTCTTCCTGTGTTTTTTGCGGTAAAATAACGATACCGCTGTCGACACGATTGTATCAACAGCGGTATCTGTTTTGGTTGCGGAGGCAGGACTTGAACCTGCGGCCTCCGGGTTATGAGCCCGACGAGCTACCAACTGCTCTACCCCGCGATATTTACTTTTTGCACCTCTCTCAAAGTGCTTATTTATTATACATCCGTATATCCGAATTGTCAAGTGTTTTTTATAAAAATTTTATAATAAAAAATATCTATACATTATTATTCCTTTTTCATATGCCTCGTTTCTCACAAAGCCATTGACTTAAACTCCTATCGCTGATATAATGTTCAAAACCTATCAAAACAATATATTTTAAACGAATAAAGTGCAATGCTGCATTTATTCCGAAAGGAGAAATCGCTATGGAAAACAAAAGATTTGAACTAAACAAAAACCTTGCACAGATGCTTAAAGGCGGCGTCATTATGGATGTCACTACTCCGGAACAGGCTAAAATCGCCGAAGCTGCCGGCGCATGTGCGGTTATGGCTCTTGAACGAATCCCGGCAGATATCCGTGCTGCCGGCGGAGTTTCTCGAATGAGTGATCCTAAAATGATTAAAGGTATTCAAAACGCCGTATCTATCCCCGTTATGGCAAAATGCCGCATAGGTCATTTCGCAGAAGCTCAGATTCTTCAAGCTATTGAGATAGACTACATCGACGAGAGCGAGGTTCTTTCCGCTGCCGATGATAAATACCATATCGACAAAACTGCCTTTGATGTTCCGTTTGTCTGCGGTGCAAAAGATCTCGGTGAAGCTCTTCGCAGAATTAACGAGGGCGCCTCGATGATCCGTACCAAAGGCGAGCCGGGTACAGGAGATGTTGTTCAGGCGGTACGCCATATGCGTATGATGCAATCCGAAATCCGCCGAATCGCGTCAATGGCAGAGGACGAGCTTTTCGACGCAGCAAAACAGCTTCAAGTTCCCTACGATCTCGTTCTTTATGTTCACAATAACAAGAAGCTCCCGGTTGTAAACTTTGCCGCAGGCGGAGTCGCAACCCCTGCCGACGCCGCACTTATGATGCAGCTGGGTGCAGAGGGCGTATTTGTCGGTTCGGGTATTTTCAAATCCGGCAATCCAGAAAAGCGCGCCGCCGCAATAGTTAAAGCTGTTACAAACTACACAGACGCTAAGCTTCTTGCTGAGCTTTCCGAGGATCTCGGTGAAGCCATGGTCGGAATAAACGAACAGGAAATAGAGCTTCTGATGGCAGAAAGAGGCAAATAAAATGAAAATAGGCATACTCTCCGTCCAGGGTGCATTTATCGAACACGAGCATATGCTCTCCTCTCTCGGAGCCGAAACTTTTGAAATACGCCAGCTTAAAGATATCGAACAACCGTTTGACGGTCTGATAATCCCCGGAGGTGAAAGCACCGTTCAGGGGAAGCTACTCAGAGAGTTTGGCTTGTTTGAACCGATACGACAGAAGATAATCGACGGTCTTCCTGTTTTCGGCACCTGTGCAGGACTGATTCTGCTCGCTGAAAGAATCGAAAACGATGAGCGTACCCACCTCGCGACAATGGATATTACCGCTGTAAGAAATGCCTACGGCAGACAGCTCGGAAGCTTCAATACAGAAGCTGAATTTTCCGGCATAGGCAATATACCAATGACATTTATCCGCGCCCCGTTTATCGAATCGGTCGGAAACAATGTTAAAATCCTTGCAACGGTAAACGAAAAGATTGTTGCCGCTTCACAGGGAAATCAGCTTGTAACCGCATTTCACCCTGAGCTAACCGTCAGCACCGATGTTCATAGTTATTTCCTTAATATGGTAAAAAATTCAAAATAATCATAACTGCAATTTACATAACGGTTTTATCCGCTTAGTAAATTGCAGTTTTTTGTTTTAATCTTTCTTCATATTTGCCGCTGCATTTATTATCAGCACAAGTGAAGCTACGGATTTAACTATCAGCGAAACTGTAAGCATACATTTAAGCGCTTTTATTGCGTGTATCAGCTTCATATCGCAGTTAGCTAACTTTATCATACACTTTGTTTTATGCAAAGCCTCATACGGTTCCATTTTTCAATCTCCTTTCAGATTCGGGACTCTTATATTTTACGGTGCTGTTATTAACGCGCCATGAGCTATTCCGGGTATCGTTTCCCCCTGAAACGGCGAAATCGCTGACAAAAGCGCTCCGGTTGCAACTACAAAAGTGTTTTTCTTCTCTCCTCTTTGGATTTCATTTAGAATTTTTGAACACATTACCGTTCCGCAGCAGCCGCAGCCGCTTCCTCCCGCATGAACATCCTGCTCTTCAAGATAATACATCATAAGTCCCGTATCGTTATGACACGCACTTATGTCTATTTTATATTCTTTATTAAGCAATTCATAAAGCAACTCGGTTCCAACCTGTCCCAAGTCGCCTGTTAATATCAAATCGTAATCGGACGGCGATGTGCCGGTATCATTCAAAAAATCCGCTATGGTCTGAGCTGCGGCAGGCGCCAGTGCCGCACCCATATTATTTGCGTCGGTTACGCCGAGGTCTTTCATTCTGCCGTAAATAACCTTTGTTATTATCGGGCAGTTCTTTTCGTTCTCTGCCGAGATAATCGCCGCGCTCGCTCCGGTTACCGTTCTTTGCGCCGTCGGCGGTCTTTGACCTCCGTATTCAAGCGGATATCTGAACTGCTTTTCCGCCGAGCAGAAATGCGACGAGGTTGACGCGATAGCCTTTCTCATGGCTCCCGAATTTACGCTTATCGCAGCGGTAATAAGCGTAAGCACCGAGGTCGAACAGGCTCCGTAAATTCCGCAGTACGGTATGTCATAATCCGTTATTCCGAAAGCCGAACCCGTGCATTGATTTATAAGGTCGCCCGAAAAAATACCGTCAATCTCATTAGCTTTAAGTCCCGTCTTATCAAGCGCAAGTCCTACTGCGGTTTTATGCAGTTCGCTCTCTGCTTCCTCCCATGTCTGCTTGCCCGCTCTCTCATCTTCTATAACCATATCAAAGCATTTACCGAGCGGTCCCTCGCTTTCGGTTTTGCCTACGACGGAACTCCATCCGATTATGCTCGGCTTATTTTCAAGCTCTATGACATACCTGCCCTGCCTCACATAATCACCTCCGTTATCAGCCAATAAATAAAGCCGTAAAGCATGGCCGCGCTCGTACCGTAAAGTATGACCGGGCCTGCTATTTTGAATATATTTGCTCCCGTACCCATTACGAAGCCTTCACTTTTGAATTCAAGTCCCGGCGAAACAACAGAATTTGCAAATCCGGTTATCGGAACTATCGTTCCTGCCCCGGCGTGTTTCGCTATCTTGTCAAAAACGCCTATGCCGGTCAGAATCGCGGTAAGAACGATAAGCGTAATTGAAACCATCGCTTTTTTCTCATCATCATTCATTCCGAGCATTGCGTACAGATTAAAAAGTCCCTGTCCGATACAGCAAATAGCTCCGCCTATAAGGAAAGCCTTTATGCAGTCAAGCCATACAGGCGAATTTGGAGAAGCTTTTTTCACCATTTCATCATATTGCTTATCCGATATATCCATATCATCATCCCTTGATTTAGTTTCAAATTTATTATTTCTCTTTGTTTTTAGATAATTTATGTAAAATTTTTGTTTTTATTGAAATGATTTCTTCACTATGATATAATTTCAAAAAAGGAGGCATTTTTATGTCAGAATTACTTGATTCAATATGTATATCTCAATGCGCTTCTACCGTTCTTGCCGCTATGGATACGGCCGCGCCGGAAGCGTTTGCAAAACCGATAGAACCCGTTGTCAAAAAATTTGAAGGTCTTACAGCCGACAGAGTTCTTCTCTATAACCCTGACGCTGTCGCTCTTTGGATTTTTCAGAAATATACAAATCTTTTTACAGACGCATACAACTGCTCAGACCTTTGTATTCCGATGCTCTCTGTTATGCCGTCGGTCACTCCGGTATGCTTTGCGTCTATGTATTCGGGCGTTATGCCGGATATCCACGGAATTAAAAGATACGAAAAACCTGTTCTGAGCGTTGAAACGATTTTTGATGTTTTTTCAGCCGCAGGCAAAAAATGCGCCATTGTTTCGACGGCAGGCGACAGTATTTCCAAAATTTTCCTTGAACGCAAAATTGATTATTACATCTATGAAGAGCTTGACGAAGTAAACGAAAAAGCAAGAGAGCTTATTGACAAGGATATTTACGATGTTATAGTCATCTATAACGGTAACTATGATGAATTTATGCATAAATACGGCCCCGAATCAGACGAGGCTATGCAACAATTAAAAGACAATATCGCTGTATATAAAGATTTCGTTGATAGAATTAAGGACAAATGGAAATCTCACAACACTTTCTACGGATTTATGCCGGATCACGGCTGTCACGAGCTTGACGGCGACTGCGGCGGTCACGGTCTTGATATGGAAGAAGATATGAATGTCGTTCACTTCTACGGATTTAATAAAAAATTTTAACGGGGGATTATTATGGAAGATTTTAGACTCAGGCAGGTTCATCTTGACTTTCACACCTCGCCCAATATACCCGATATCGGCGTAAGCTTCGACAAAGAGGAATGGCAGTCCGCTCTTAAAGACGGTCATATTAACTCGATAACAGTTTTTTCAAAATGTCATCACGGATATTCTTTCCACCCCTCAAAAGTCAATGAAATGCACCCTAATCTGAAATTTGATTTACTCGGCGCACAGCTTGAAGCCTGCAAGGAAATAGGCGTTAACGCTCCCGTTTATATTTCTGCCGGCCTTGACGAAAAAGACGCTTTGGCGCATCCCGAATGGTTGCAACGCAACAAAAACGATGTCAACGACTACGGCAATTTTACCGAAAATCCACGATTTCATCTGATGTGTCTGAATACAGCTTATCTCGATAAGCTGCTTGCAGAAATAGATGAGGTAATGTCGGTTTACAATCCCTGCGGAATTTTTCTCGATATTCTTTTTGAGCATCCGTGTTGGTGCGCCAAGTGCCGCGCAGATATGACTGCGCTCGGTCTTGACTACACAAATGACGCCGACGCCGAAGAATTCGGCAGACAGGTTTATAGAAATTATCTCAACAAAGTTGAGGCAGTCGTCCGTAAACACAGCAAAACAGCTTCAATCTTCCACAACAGCGGTCATATTTTAAAAGGCAGACGGGATTTACTGGACACTATGGAGCATCTCGAACTTGAAAGTCTGCCGACTGGAGGCTGGGGTTACGACCACTTCCCGATGTCTGCCTCGTACGCAAGAACGCTCAACAAACCTTTCCTCGGAATGACGGGTAAATTTCATCAGTCATGGGGAGAGTTCGGAGGATTTAAGCACCCTAACGCATTGATTTATGAAGCTTCTCTTTCGCTTGCGATGGGTGCGGGTTGTTCAATCGGTGACCAAATGCATCCTTGCGGCAAGCTTAATCCGTCAACATACAAGCTGATAGGCGCGGCATACTCAGAGGTTGAAAAGAAAGAACCGTGGTGCATAGGCGCCAAAAACATCGCCGATATAGCCGTACTCGGTCATGAAGCGATTACTCGAAACAGAAACTGTGAAAAATCAAGCTCCGATGTCGGAGCAAACAGAATTCTGCTTGAAACTCACAGGCTTTATAATTTCATAGATGAATATGAAGATTTTTCTAAATACAAGCTTATAATTCTTCCCGACGGAATTTCTGCAAGCGGCGAGTTTCGTAAAAAAATTAAAGAGTTTGCGGCAAACGGCGGCAAGCTCCTGCTTTCCGGCAAATCGTGTCTTGACGATGATAACGACTTCTTTGTTGACGCGGGCATAAAATTCAGAGGAGAAAACGAATTTGAGCCTAACTATATGATTCCCGATTTTGATACGGTAAACGGAAAGACGGAATATGTCATAAGAAGTAAATCATATCTCTTTGACAATATTGACGCCGAGGTAATTGCCAATGCGCAAAATCCTTATTTCAACCGTACCGTTCATCATTTCTGCTCGCATCAACACGCGCCCAACGACGAAAGCTGCACCTACCCTGCCGCAGTTATCAAAAATAACATAGCGTATATCGGCTGGGATATTTTCGGAGTTTACGGTAAATCCGGCGATCTGCATATCAAGGAGCTTGTAAATTATGTCCTGACAAGGCTTATGAGCGGTGAAAGCTCCGTCACGGTCAAAGGTCTCCCCGACAGAGGAGTTGTTTCTCTGACTAAACATGGCAACAGAAGCGTAGTTCATCTGCTGTTCGCTCACACTTCGATTCGTGGCGAAAACATTGAAGTTATAGAGGATATCGTTCCGATTTATGATATCGAAGTAAAAGTTAAAGCCGATAAGCCGTCACGGGTTTATCTCGCTCCCGAAATGACGGATATCGACTTTACATACGAAAACGGCGAAGTCAGCTTCACCGTTCCAAAAGTTTATATTCACCAAATGATTTGTATTGATTAAAATTTTCCGCGAAGCTCAACGACCTTGCCGAGTATTATAACAGGCAGCGAAACAACCTCCTCCGCGGTAAAAACAATCGGATCATAACTGCTGTTAAAAGGTACAAGTGTAATGCTTGTGCCTTTTTTTATTACCTTTTTTACAGTAGCGTCCATATTGTTTACCAAAACGACCGCCACCTCGCCGCTCTCTATATAATCCTGTCGGCGCACTATAACGATATCACCCGGCAGAATTCGCGGACTCATACTGTCCCCTTTTACCCGCAATGCAAAGTGATCGCCGTTTGCCGCTATTTCGTCCGAGATTTCTTCGTAGCCAAGTATATTTTCAACAGCTTCCGTAGGCAATCCCGCTTTTACCTCGCCTAAAATCGGGATTGTATTGCGCCTGTCAAGGGCTTTTTTACCGATAAGCGTATCAACCGAAACGCCGAATATATCCGACAGCTTTCCCAAAGTCTGCATATCGGGCAAAGTGCGGCCTTTCTCCCATTGACTGACCGCAGTCTGATGAACTCCGCATATTTCCGCAAGCTCACTCTGCGTCATATTCTTATTCAATCGTAAATCCCTGATAAGACTCACAGCAAAGCTCACCCCCGTTATAAATTCAAAGTCGCATAATTATGCCTGTAAATATTATGAGTTACACTATTAAAAATGTCAAGTGTTTTTTCTGAACCAACCAATAACTCAACAAAAAAGTGACTGCAAATATAAATTTATATCTGTCTCCCGGTTTGAACTTGACAATCAGAACATTTGTTCCTACAATAATAGTTGTACTATTAAACGGTACGAATTCCACCCAACGGAGGCATAAATGAAAAACATATCGGATGAGGTTATTTCTCTTGAAGAAGCAAAAGCGGCTTTGAGATGTATGCGTCTGAGCGATCTATCCGAGGAAGAAAGCCTCGAATCGCTCGATTTATTCATACAAAGGCTCAGAAAAGTTACGACAGCTAATTTGGTATCTGATATTATCGAAAACGAGCTGACCGAAACTCAGCGCGATTTTATCAGAGAATTCTGGTATCACGGTAAAACGACCTCGCAGATTGCGCGCGAGCATGGCGTTTCTCAGGCTCACGCTTACCGTACGGTAGAACGAGCAAACAAAAGAATAAAAGAGCTTATGACCGCTTTAATTAAATACCAGCAGGATTTGACCGATGTAACGCTGTCACCTTTGAATTTAAAGGAACTGACAATGATTTCCGCCGCGCGCAACAGTAACACCGAGGAGCTGTGCGCCGCGCTTAAAAATCTGCGTATTTCAAACGCCGTCCCTGCCGAGGAACTTGCCGACGCTCTGAATATAAGCGTAAGCGAACTTAAAAAAACGGAGACCGGGCAAAAGCTTCCGTCGCTTACCGTGCTTTTAAAATACTCGGCAATTTTCGGCACAGAAATAACCATTACAATTATTAACGGAAGGAGCATTTGTAAATGCAAAAAAGCTTAGAAGAACTCAGCGAAGAATATTTTAAGGCTGCCGAAGGAATAAGTGAAATTATAGCAAAATACCGAAAGCAGCTTCAAGAGGCTTACCGCTCAAAAAATTATCTCAAAACATACGATATCAAGCGTAAGCTCGCCGTTCTTTACGACCAGAAGCAGGAAACAGTCGCCACCGCGTACGAGCTTAAAAACTACTATAACAAATCACAGGAGGAAAAAATTGCATGAACACGCTGAATTTCACCGTCAAGGCAAATCACCTTGAACTTACCAACGCTCAAATCACTACCGAGGGAAGCGTTAATTATGACCAATGCGTTTTCAGCTTTGATTCGGAATGGGACGGATATGACAAGACAGCCGTGTTTTCAAAAAACAAATCCGAAAATTACCGCGTAGCTCTTGACGATAACAAGTGTAAGATACCTGCCGTTTGCCTCGAAAGCGACGGATATATCAAAATAGGCGTTTACGGTATCAGTCCCGACAGTGATATCATTATTTCTACAAATTCGGTTGCACACTATGTAAACGAGGGCGTACAACAAATCGGTGATTTTATGGAAAACGACAGCGATATGGTATTCAATGCTGTTGCCCAACTGAAACAATATGCCAAAGAATATACGGAAGAACTCGATAAAAAATTTGAGTCTCTGTCGGAAAGCGTCGGTTCAAGTCAGGAAAGTCCCGTAATAAACAGCAGTCTTGTACTTACAGACGATTGGTTTGTACCCGATCCGTTTGACAGGATAAGCGAAGCTCCGCAAAGCACCGGCGCGGTTGAACCCGACGCCTACCTCGATTTTATGATAAATCCGCTTGTTGATGAATTTTCTGATTATGTTTCAAAACAGCAGATAGGAACGGACGCAACGGGAGCATATCCGATTTACGCTTACAGCTTTACACCGCCAAAATACGAAAAGACAATTTTCATTTCATCTTTCCTCCACGGTACGGAGCGTATCGGTTATGTTGCGCTCGGATACTTCCTTGACCGTCTGTGCAGAAAGTCCGAGTCGGACAGCATACTCAACTACATAAAGAACAAGATAAAACTTGTTACTGTTCCGATTTCAAACCCTTACGGCGCGCGCAGAGTAAGCCGTGCCAACGGAAACAATGTTGACCTTGCGTTAAATTTCCCCTACAATTGGGACTCTACCGAGGGAAGAAAAGGTACTTCGGCGGCAGATCAGTCAGAAACGCAGGCAATCATTTCTCTGCTTGATACCCTTAAAGATGACAAGCTTTGTGCTGTAATTGACCTGCACACCGACAACAATGCAATCGCCGGATGTTCCGCTTACTATCCCCGTAACCGTCAGGAATGTGGTATCACCTTAACCGAAATTGTAAAGAAGATGTTTTCAGAATCAGATGATGAAGCTCTGCGTTCCTGTGTGCTTGCTCCGTCAGCGTCTACAACGCTAAGCAACTATGCTTCTTACGCTTACGGAGTTGACTCCTGCGAACTTATATGGTCCTGTATGGTTCACGGCGGAATAAACAGTAATGTCAACACAACAAGATTTACTCAATTCATAGGGAATGTTGTTTACAAGCTCGCGAAAAACAGCAGGAATGCGTCATACCTTCCGCCTGTGCCTTTCATCAAGCATTATACCTGGACAAAAAGCAGCGACGATGATGTTTATCTTCTCCCCTATACCGTCGAACTTGATGAAATGAGAATGTCGGCAATAAGCTTTAAAGTTGACTGTCCGTTTAGTATTTTCCTCAACGGATATGTTACGGTCAATTCGCCGTCGGAATGTAACATTATATTGAAGCCTTTACTTTACCAAAAAAATTCACCTGAGCTTTCGCGTGACGATGTGTTTAATATGGAGGCTTTTGAAACGAAAATTCATGTTTCTCAGGGAATTCACATACTCCCCGTCAGCTCTGTTTTACAGGCATATTTTACAAGCTGTAACAGCTCATCAACAAATTACTGTGAAAACATAGAATTTGTTTTGTCGGGAATTTCAGACAGTTCGGAAGCAACTATTGAAGCCTTTTCTTTAACTCTGATAGGTATCCCGTGTTCGTCCTCGGCCTCGGTGGAAATAAGCAGACCGCTCGGACTTGCAACCGATTACACGGGGGACGATGTTCCCGTTCAGCAGATTATTTATCCGACGGGAGAATACTCGGAGGAGGACAAGAACTTCAATGATTGATCCTTTCAAATTACTATAAAAACGTATTAAGGAGTGCAAAGAATAAATGAGTACAATTACAAATATAATTTTTAATGGAGCCGAGCATTATTTGACTTCTCCTTTCGGAAAAAGGAAGAGCATATCAACCTCGTCGGGCAATACCTCGTCATTTCACAACGGATGCGATTACGGCACGAACGGTAAAAAGCTCGCGCAGTATGCTATCGAAGACGGATATGTTTTCGCCGCCGCCAAAGCTTCGGACTCGGCAAATTATGTATGGGTAATTTATCCGAGAATCAAAAAGGCTATGCTTCACTACCATCTTGACAGCTACAAGGTAAAATCAGGTCAGTCCGTCAAAAAAGGTACGCTTTTGGGTTATACCGACAAGACAGGCAAGGCAACGGGAATACATCTGCATCTCGGTATTCGGGATTTGTCCGCGCTTTCGGACTCAAAAATCAAGTCAATGACTTGGGAACTTCTTCACAACTGCGATTATATTGATCCCGAAAAGGCGGAATATTCCCCCGCTTCATCTTATCAAAAAGGTACATATCAGGTTACGGCGGATTTACTCAATGTCAGAAAAGGAGCAGGAACTTCTTTTAACAAGCTGAAATTCAGCGAGCTTTCAGCCAACGCTCAGGAACAGATAAAAAAGCTGAATTCGGGCAAGCCTGCCGACGGATTGGTAAAAGGCTGCGTATGCACCGTAAGCAAAGTTGTTTCCGATTGGGGCAAAATTCCGTCAGGTTGGATATGCCTTAAATATTGCAGGCGAATAGCAAAATGAGTACGGAAATTATCACCGCTTTGCTTGCGCTTATCGGCACTTTGGTCGGTTCGCTCGGAGGAATTCTGACCGCCGGTAAGCTCTCCAATTATCGTATAGAGCAGCTCGAGAAAAAAGTCGAAAAGCACAACAACATCGTTGAAAGAGTTTACGCAGTTGAAAATTCAGTCAAATCAGCGCATCACCGAATAGACGAATTAAGAGAGGAGATGAACAAATGAGAAAAATCAATTTAAAGGGAGTTTCCCTACAAACATGGGTAAGAACTGCCGTACTTATACTCGCCCTGATAAATCAGGCGCTTGTAATTTTCGGCATTTCAAACAAGGACATTGACCTGAATTCATGGGCAAGCTACGCGTCATACATTTTTACGGCAGTTTCATCAATCTGGTCATGGTGGAAAAACAACAGCTTTACGCCTCAGGCTCAGGAGGCTGATAAAGCTCTCAAAAAGAATTAAAAGCAACTCGTTATCATATTACAAAAAGGTTGTATCTTAGTGCTTAATGCATTAAAGATACAACCTTTTTTAGCCTATTTTATCTGATACGAGTCCGCTTTTTCTATCCTCAATATATGAAGATGAAGCAGGTATTACGAAATTAAACGCTCCGGGAAGAACCTCAAAGGTTACCTCCTTAGCCATATCGGTTTCGCCGTCCACATTTACCGCAGCCGGTATTTCGCTTCTTACGGTAAGTTTTCGACCTCTTATATAATTCGTTTCACACCATTTATAATGCTTGCCGTTCTTATACTGACTTATTCTCGGCAAAAATTTAGGTATGCTCATAGTTCGTATTATACAGAAATCAAGCAAACCGTCATCGGGTACGGCATACGGGCCTGCCATAAATCCGCCGCCGTAATATCTTCCGTTAAGACAAACGGCAAGCAGGAATTCACCGTCGAGAGGTTCTCCGTCATCGGCAATAACGCTGAATTTATTTCTGCGTTTATTCCACAGGCAATAGAGAAGCGACGCCATATAAGCCGATTCGCCGGTCAACCACGGAATCTTTTTGAAATCAGACTGTTTGGCGCAAACCTCGGCGTCAAGTCCCATTGAGCATTGATTAACGGCAATTCTTTCGCCGCATCTGATAGCGTCAATTTTAACCGTGGTACCGTCAATCTGCGCTCCGATATCCGTAAATTGTTCCTTAGTGCCGAACATTCGGATAAAATCGTTGCCCGAACCTAAGGGTATCGCCGCAAATTCTACATTATCGTAACCGTATATCGCATTTACAACATCGTAAACCGTTCCGTCACCGCCGCAGGCATAAATTCTGACATATTCGCCTGATTCTGCCCACTTCCTGCAATAATCGGAGGTGTCCTCAGAGGATTTGCTGACATAAACGACATAATCAATATTTCTGCTTTCAAGTGCCTCGTTAAGCTTGGGCATAACGCTGTTATAGGCATGTCCCTTGCCCGCATTCGGGTTAATAATAAAAATATGCTTCATTATTTTTCTCCTATTTAAAATACATAAACAGTTGGCATTTTATCATACCGTTATATAATTTTCTTCTTTTATCGGCTTTTCTGCCGAATTCTTTTTCAAATTCTTCCGACGGACTTATTATATAATATGCCCACCCCCTTTGACTTATAAATTTATCTCCCATCACCTTATACAGCTTTTGCGCTGTTTCTATATCAAGTAATCTTTCTCCGTAAGGAGGATTACAGATTACCGTTCCTTTCTCACTCTTGGGAGCAAAATCTTTTATATCACATTTTTCAAACTTAATTTTTCTGTCAACTCCGGCTCGCTTGGCGTTCATCTTTGCAAGCTCGATGGAGTTTTCATCAATATCAGAGCCGTAAGCTATAAAATTACTGTCAAAATCGGCAAGCTCTCTCGCTCTGTTTCTTTCCTCAACCCATACGCTCTGCGGTATAACATCCCAGCGCTCGGCCGAAAAATTCCTGTTGACTCCGGGCGCAACATTATGAGCCATCATAGCGCCCTCAATAAGTATAGTTCCGCTTCCGCACATCGGATCATAAAGAGTATGGTAATTTCTGACTCTGGCAAGAGAACAAAGCGCCGCGGCAAGTGTTTCTTTTATCGGTGCGCCGTTAGCCTGAGTTCGGTAACCGCGCTTGTGAAGTCCGGCTCCTGAGGTATCAAGCAACAGGCTTACCTTATCTTTCATTATAGAAAACTGTATCTGATGAATAGGTCCGGTTTCGTCGAACCAGCTTATCGCATATTTTGATTTAAGTCTTTCAACTACTGCTTTTTTAATAATAGATTGGCAGTCGCTTACGCTGAAAAGCGCGGAATTGATTGAATATCCCTTTACCGGGAAAGCGTCTGTTACGCCTATCCAATCCTCCCAAGGCAGGCTTTTAACGCCCTGAAAAAGCTCCTCAAAGCTACGCGCATAAAAATCGCCTACGAGTATCTGTACCCTCTCGGCAAAACGCGAACAGATATTTACTCTCGCTAAAATATTCTCATCGCCGCTAAAAAGGACTCTGCCGTTCTCAGCCGCAACATTTTCCGCTCCGAGCTCTTTAAGCTCATTCGCAATCAGCGATTCAATTCCAAGCAAACATGGAATGACAAAATTTATTTTCACTTCGTTACCTCGTAATATTGTTGTCTTTATTTAATTTCGATTTACAGTTCGACGCTCGCGTGTCTTGTAACATGACAGCCTACATTGACTGCGACAGGCAAACCTGCGATATGTGTAGGCGCTGTTTCTATCGCAACGGACAGGGCGGTTGTATCCCCTCCGAATCCCTGAGGTCCGATATTAAGCAAGTTTATTCTTTCTAATAATTCTTCTTCCAACTTTGCATAATATTCATCTGAATTTCTGACGCTGACACTTCTACAAAGAGCTTTTTTAGCAAGGAAAGCACATTGCTCAAAATCACCGCCGATACCTATGCCGAGTACCATCGGAGGGCAGGGATTGCTTCCGGCTTTTTTAACACATTCAAGCACATATTTAATGATATCCTCTCTGCCGCAGGCAGGCGTCATCATTTTAAGACAGCTCATATTTTCGCTGCCGAAGCCTTTTGGCGCAACGGTAATTTTCACCTTATCTCCGTCGGTTATGCGCGTATGAATTAACGCCGGGGTATTGTCGCCCGTATTAACTCTACGCAGAGGATCCGCAACCACAGAACAGCGCAGCTTGCCGTTAATATATCCGTTATGAACGCCCTCGTTAATCGCATCGTAAAGGTTTCCGCCTATAAAATGAACCTCCTGACCGATTTCAAGGAAAATAACCGCCATTCCCGTATCCTGGCAAATGGGAATATCAAGCTCCTTAGCGGCGTCAAGATTCTTTTCAAGGTCGGAAAGTATGCTTTCCGCCAGCAAGTTTTTCTCGCAGGCACGGCATAAAGTTATCTTCTCCGACAAATCTTCGGGCAAAATTTTATTGGCTTCTATGCAGAGCTTTTCAATCTGCTCCGATATTGTTTTAACCTCGATTTCTCTCATAATATCACCTGACAAAGTTGTTACATATTACAAATAAAGTATGGATTTCTGGCTGAGTTTTCCCGACAATCCATACTTTTTAATTTATACTGTATGATTCATATTAAAGCTTGTTTGTGCCGCGTCTGTTGTATCCGCCGCCATGCTTGGAATCACGCTTCAAGTCAAACATTTTTTCGTCGCTTTCCTGCTTGAACTTGGCCATCATGCTTTCAAAAGTCTGCGGCTGAGAATCATTGGATTTGTTACCTTGCCAAACCGAGGCGTTGGAGTTTCTGCGAGGTGCGCCGTCCTTCGGCTTTGAGCTTTTCGGCTGCTCTGTCGCGCCTTTGACAGAAAGGCTGATTTTACCGTCCTGTGCAATAGACAGCACCTTAACCTTTACAACCTGTCCCATCGTCAAGTAATCCTTGATATCCTTTACAAATTCGGAGGCAACCTCGGAAATATGTACCATTCCCTTTTTACCATCCCCCAAATCTACAAAAGCGCCAAACGCAGTAAATCCGGTTACTTTTCCTTCAACGATTGCCCCTACTTCTAACTGCATACATTGAGTTCCCCTCTTAAAGAATTACATGTCAGGATTCGGAAGAAACATCATAGTAAACCCTCTCGCCGGGTTTAACATATCCCATTTCGTCTCTTGCGATTCGCTCGACATATTTGTCTATATTGCCGCTGTCCATACTATCACGCAAACTGTCATTTTCAGCCGCAAGCTGTGCGTTTGCAGTATTAACAGCGGTAATTTCCTCTTTGGTAGCTTTAATATCCTTGGCAAGAGAAATCATAGAAACAGCGAGATAAATGCAGAAAACCGCAATGACAAAAGTAAGTATATAACTAATCCTATGCGACTTCTTTTCAGCCATTTCCATCACTTCCCTTTATCAAAAAATTTTTACGAAAAAATTATACAACAACACATATGTAATATGCAAGTGTTTTTTACAAATTTTTATTTTTTTAATATAAAATTCATTGTTTTTTTGACTCTGCGCGAGATTTTTGAGATAATTTCAGCCGTCCGCGAGCTTAATTTTATTATAATCCGTCTTGATTTTCCTATTATACGCTTAATTTTTGCAAAAATTAAATTGCTGACGGTATAGATGTATATTACTCCGCCGATAATCTCCCCTGAAATGGCATAAAGCATAACCTTGCCCGAACACATTACCAAAAGGAATATAAATGTCAGAAACAAACAAAACAATGTAAAAATTAAATCTCTCGCGATTGCAAACCGTTTTTCATTGCCCGTGAAAAGATAGAAAACCGCCCGAAAAAAATCATAAATCATACCGAGAATGAAGCCCAGTCCTGCCGAATACAGAAACCCCTCAATCTGATATGAAAAATCCGGCATATAGTGCATCAGCCGAACACCTTACTGAAAAAGCCGCCCTGACGCTTGCCCTCTCTGTAAACGATAGAATTTATATCGCCCTCGATAATCATATCTCCGCTTTCAACCGACAGCTTGCTTATTTTCAGCGAACTGCCCTGAACGGTTATTTCTCCGCAGCTGCTCTGGGCAATTATCGTTTCCTCGTCAAAGCTCTCAACATCAAGTATCCCCGTCATTGTAGCTTTCTTTCTGCTCTCAATTATCACATCGTGAAAAGCATTGCTTGCGCTTGTATCGGGCATCACTATCACCTCATAAAATCATATGAGGAAAATCGCTTATATATTACAGCACCTTATACATTAACGGAGCTTCGTCCTTGGTGGCGTGTTCTGTGACTTTGAGAACCATAATTCTTGTTTTGTTCTCGCCCATTTGAATTTCAATAATATCGTTTTCCTTGACATCATAGGAAGCTCTCGCTGTCTTTCCGTTCACCGAAACATGACCGGCATCACAAACTTCGTTGGCAACGGTGCGCCGTTTGAAAACACGGGAAACTTTCAAATACTTATCAAGCCGCATAATGTACTCCTTGTATATAAAACTTTTGCGGCAGGACTGATTAGCCCTGCCGACACGATATTTTAACGATTATTTTACAGCGTTTTTGAGTGCTGCGCCTGCCTTGAATGCAGGTACCTTTGACGCCGGAACAACCATTGTTTCGCCTGTTCTCGGATTGCGTCCCTGCTTCTCTGCGCGCTCTCTGACCTCAAATGTACCAAAGCCTACAAGCTGAATTTTCTGACCGGCTTTAAGGGCGTCCTCAACTGCGCCGAAAACCGCGTTTACAGCCTTCTCTGCTGACTTTTTGTCCATTTCTCCTTTTTCTGCAACTGCACTGATAAATTCTGTCTTATTCATTGAAATTCCTCCAATTATTTATTATGAACACTTCCGTGTTTCATTTCATTTTAATAAGGACTTCGCTTCGTCCCACAAACCGTCGAGAGTATCTATGTCCGATTCCTTCATATTTATACAGCGCTCGGTCGCAAGCTGTTCAACCTGTTTAAATCTTGCAACGAACTTGTCCGTGGCGTCTGTGAGAGACTGTTCCGAGTCCAAGTCAAGGAAACGGGAAACATTGACCGCGGCAAAAAGCATATCTCCGAATTCTTCATTGATATCCTCGCTTACACCCGAAGCGATTGCGTCTTTAAGCTCTCCGATTTCCTCGGCAAGCTTGTCAAGCGCATCGCCTACATCTTTCCAATCGAAACCGGCTTTTGAAGCCTTTGACTGAATTTTTTGCGCGCGCATAAGCGCAGGGAACTCTCTCGGTACGCTGTCTATCGCCTCTGAGGTTGTTTTCTGTCCCTTGGTTTTTCGCTTTATGGCGTCCCAATTATCAAGGACGGCGTCAACCGTATCCGCTTGAACATTTCCGAAAACATGGGTGTGTCTTTCGATGAGCTTTTTGCAGTTCTCGTCGGCAACATCGTCGATATCAAAGACTCCCTTTTCACGCTCTATCTGAGTATGAAATACCACCTGCATTAAGACATCTCCGAGCTCTTCACGAAGCATAGCGGAGTCATTCTTATTGATAGCCTCAATCGTTTCGTAGGTTTCCTCTAT
>JAQXHF010000041.1 GCA_029007095.1 Clostridia bacterium
AGCCTTGCGAGCTTCCTCACCGTAAATTATCTGCTTTGACATAATAAATTCCTCCTTAGATTATTCAACAATAGCAAGTATGTCATTCTGACGGACGATGATGTATTCCTCTTTGTCGAGTTTAACCTCGGTGCCGGAATATTTGCTTGTGATTACTTTGTCGCCAACCTTAACATACATATCAACCTGTTTGCCGTCAACCATTCCGCCGGGGCCTACTGCAAGCACCTCTGCAACCTGCGGCTTTTCCTTAGCCGAAGAGGCAAGAATAATTCCGCTGGATGTTGTTTCCTCAACCTCGGTAAGCTTTACCACAACACGATCTGCAAGTGGCTTGATAGTCATAAAAATTCCTCCTATAAAAAATAATAAATCGTTTTTTGTTAGCACTCGTTGTTCCTGAGTGCTAAATATATTTTAGCCACTTGTTCCAAAAAAATCAAGCCTTTTTTAAAAAATTCACAATTTGATAATATTTGGCACATATGACGGTAATTTTTTAACTTCGTTCTTGCGGTGATTGCTTATAAATGATATTATATATATATGTAATTTTAGTGTTTGGTGATGATTATGCAGATTGGCTTATCTTCCTCGTGCTTCTACCCCGAACTTGTAGAGAAATCTCTGGAAAGGGTTGGTGAATCCGGAGTAAAAACTGCGGAAGTCTTTTTGAATTCCGAATGTGAAACCCGCGGCCCTATACTGCGCGAGCTTCGCAGCATCAAGGAGTTCTACGGCATTGATATCCGCTCGATTCACCCTTTTACCTCTGCTTTTGAAACAATTATGCTGTTCAGCGACTATGAGAGGCGTACTCTCGACAGCTTTGAATTTTACAAAAAATACTTTTATGCCGCAGGCGAGCTTGGCGCTCGGTATATCGTAATTCACGGCGCCAAGTGCGTTGTACCTATATCTGCCGAGCTTTACGCCGAGAGATACGCGCGGTTTGCAAGCCTTGCCCGTGAGTACGGAGTGTATGCCGCCCACGAGAATGTCGTTAATAACCATTGCCAAAATCCGAGGTTTATGAAACAGGTTGCCGACTACACCGGTGACGATTTCAGAATGGTGCTTGACATCAAGCAGTGCCGCCGAAGCTCCTGCTCCGAATTTGAATTCATCAGACTGCTCGGTGACAAGATAGCACAGGTGCATATAAGTGATTTTTTACCAGGTAGGGACTGTATTCCACCGGGAGAGGGTGAGTACGACTTCGGCAGACTTTTCGGCGCATTGAAGTCCGGCGGTTATAATTCAAGCGTAGTTGTGGAGCTTTATCGGTCGGGATTTTCGTCATTTTCTCAAATCGAACGCTCTGTTATGTACTTAAACAGAGTTTTGGATAAATAAAAAGTGATATAAATTGTTGAAATTTATATTATTTGTATGATATAATCTAATGAGAATTACAAGCAGAGGCTTGATATCTATTGATAGGAAGTGACTAACTGTGAAATGTCCATACTGCGGATACTCTGAAAGCAAGGTAATAGACTCCCGTCCTACCGACGAGGGTGAGCGAATTCGCCGCCGCCGTGAGTGCATGAGCTGTGCAAAGAGGTTCACTACTTACGAAATAATCGAGAGCGTGCCGATTATCGTTATCAAAAAGGATAAGTCGAGGGAGGCTTTTGATAGAAGCAAGCTGTTCAACGGCCTTTTGAGAGCCTGCGAGAAGCGTCCGGTTTCTCTTGATATGCTCGATAAGATAGTTGATGAAATCGAGCTTACGCTTCAAAATTCACTTGACAGAGAGGTTACATCAATTCGTATAGGCGAGCTGGCAATGGATAAGCTGAAAGATGTTGACGAGGTTGCTTATGTGCGTTTCGCCTCCGTTTATCGACAGTTCAAGGATATCAACACCTTTATGGAGGAGCTTGCCAAGCTCCTTTCCGAGAAAAAATAATTTTTTGAAGGAGCGACCGAAATGAATAAATCTGTAAAAGAACTGATTGGTATTAGCGTTGCCGGCGCGGCAGCTTTCGGAATCAATAAGCTTTGCGACAGAGTTATCAAACGCTCTGTTCCGAGCGACAAGCCGGAAAAACCCGAAACAAGAGAAGCTTATATCGAGCGTGCCGAAGCAAGGCGCAGAAACAACGATAAGCTTATGGGAATGAACCCAGAAAATCTCTCTATAAAGAGCGTTGACGGCTTGGATATGCGAGCATGGTTCGTACCTGCCGAGAAGCCGAGCAAAAAATTTGTAATCTGCGTTCACGGATACAGATGCAACGGCCCCGATGAAATGAGCCACTTTTTACCGTTTTATCATTATGATTTGGGATTCAATTATTTGCTTCCCGACCTTACGGCTCACGGAAGAAGCGAGGGCGAATATATAGGCTTCGGCTCTTTTGACGCTAAGAATATTTTGCTTTGGATTGATTATCTTATCAACCGCTTCGGAGAGGATATTCAAATCGTGCTTCACGGTATTTCCATGGGCGCGGCAACGGTTATGAACTGCAACGAGATGTCGCCGCCGAATCAGGTTAAATTTATCATCGAGGATTGCGGATTCACGAGCGCAAAGGATGTTATCAACAAAGAAGCCAAGAATATGGTAGGTTTCCCTGTTCCGCATCTTATGATGCTTGTAAGTCTTTGCAGCAAGATTAAAGCCGGATATTTCTTCTCTGAGAGCGATCCTCTCGGCAATATGGACAAGGCGAAAAATCCCGTTCTGTTTGTTCACGGCGAGGACGATACTTTTGTGCCGTTTGAATACGGTAAGAAGCTTTATGAAGCCTGCCCGACTCCCAAGGATTACTATTGGGTTCCCAATACGGTTCATGCGTTCAGCTATTACAATGCGCCGGAGGGCTATGAGGAAAAAATCAGGAGCTTCGTTGATAAGTATATGGATAACGAAGAGACAGAATAATCAAAATTACATACAGACGGCAATGCTTCGGGCGGGATATTTTCCTCCCGAATGCTGTTTTATATCGGACGAGGTGAAAGTCCGAAATATTATATTTCATTATTTCGAGGAGGAAATTTATGTCACAGTATAAGGACATGACAAAGGAAGAATTGCAGGAGCTTAAAGCCGAGCTTAGCAAACAGTATGCGGATTTCAAGTCCAAGGGACTTAAACTCGATATGTCGAGAGGCAAGCCGAACAGAGCGCAGCTTGATTTGAGCAATCCGCTTCTTGACGCGCTCAATTCCGAGAGCGATATGAAAGCAGAAGACGGTACGGATGTCAGAAATTACGGTATTCTGACCGGTCTTCCGGAGTGCCGCAAGCTTTTCGGAGATATTATGGGCGTTGACAGCAAAAATGTAATTATTTTCGGTACGGCGAGCCTTACGATAATGTATGATTACATTGCCCAGTGCATGATTTTCGGCTGCGGTGATGAGCCGTGGAGCAAGCAGGGAAAAATAAAGTTCCTTTGCCCTGTTCCCGGATATGACAGACATTTCGGCATTTTACAGCATTTCGGCATTGAAATGATAAATGTTGAAATGAAAGAAGACGGCCCCGATATGGATAAGATCGAGGAAGCTGTAAAAGATAGCAGTGTTAAGGGAATTTTCTGCGTTCCGAAATATTCCAATCCTGACGGAATAACTTTTTCCGATGAGGTTGTCCGCCGCTTTGCAGCGCTTAAACCTGCCGCAAAGGATTTCAGAGTTATTTGGGATAACGCATATATCGTTCACGATCTGACGGATACTCCCGACGAGCTTCTCAATATTTTTGACGCCGCTAAGGAATACGGCAGCGAGGATATGTTCATTGAGGTTTGCTCAACTTCAAAGATAAGCTTTGCCGGCGCAGGCGTTTCGGCTCTTGCCGCTTCCGACGCAAATATTGAGGCTGTCAAGAAGAGAATGACTATTCAGACAATTTCACACGATAAGATAAATCAGCTCCGTCATGTTCGCTATTTCAAGGATCTTGACGGAATCAAGGCTCATATGAAGAAGCATGCGGCTATCTTAAAGCCGAAGTTTGACGCTGTTACAGACGGATTTGAAAAAGCCTTTGAAGGAACGGGCATTGCCCATTGGAAGAAGCCTAACGGCGGATATTTCGTAAGCCTTTTCGTAATGAAAGGCTGCGCTAAGAGAGTAGGTCAGCTTTGCAAAGAGGCAGGTCTTACGCTCACTTCGGTAGGAGCAACCTATCCCTACGGCATTGATCCGGACGACAGCAATATCAGAATTGCTCCGTCGTTCCCCGATGTTGACGAGCTTAAACTTGCGGTTGAACTTCTGTGCGTCTGCGTTAAGCTTGCCGCTGTTGAGAAGCTTCTCGGAGAATAATCAAAAGAGAAAAGAGGTAACACGATGAACCGCCCCATTTATGAAGTCAGAGATTTCAAAAGTTACCGTGAAATGCTTGACCAAAGCGTTGAGCTTTACGGCGACAGTCCGGCTTTTAAGGTTAAGAATGAAGTCGGTCAGATATTTGATGTCGGATATAAACAGTTCAAAAGAGATATATGTTCTCTTGCGACTGCGCTTGTTGATATGGGGTTGGAGGGTAAAAGAATTGCGGTTGCAGGAGCGAACAGCTACAAATGGTGTACGAGTTATTTGGCTGTTACCTGCGGAGTAGGAGTGGTAGTTCCGACGGACAAGGAGCTTCCTTTTGCGGACATTAAGAATATTCTTGAAGTTTCCGAAGCTTCGGCAATAATTTTTGATAAAAAATTCGGAGCTAAGCTGTTTGAAAACAAATCCGAGCTTCCTGAGGGGATTATTCTGATATCTATGGATAACAGCTATGACGAAGCGCTGTCATATGACGAACTGCTGAAAAAAGGCGCAGAGCTTCTTGACGCGGGAGACACCAGATATGATGACAGGGAAGTTGATCCGTACAGAATGTCGGTGCTTCTGTTCACATCGGGAACTACGGGAATGTCAAAAGCGGTAATGCTCAGTCAGGCGAATATCTGCGCGGATATTCACTCAATTATGGGCGTTGTAAAAATAAATCCGGGCGAGCGAATATTCTCTATGCTCCCGATTCATCACACCTACGAATGTAGTATTACATTTCTGTGCTGTATATACGGCGGAGTTACAATCTGCTTCTGTGAGGGACTTCGCTATATAACGAAGAATCTTGAAGAATATAAGCCGCATATAATGATTGTTGTTCCTCTTATTATTGAAAAGTTCTATAAACGAATTCAGAAAGCTATCAGCAAGGAAAAGGGAGCTAAATTTAAGCTGGCAGTCGGAAGCGCTATATGCAAGGCGGCTTCGAGCGTCGGACTGAAAAAGGCAAACGACCTTTTCTTCTCTCAGATTAAAAAGGCTTTCGGCGGAAATATCCGTCTGATAATATCCGGTGCGGCGGCGATAGATCCTGTTATAATAAGGGATTTTAACCGATACGGTATTCAGACCTTCCAGGGATACGGACTGACGGAGTGTTCCCCTATCGTAATTTGCAATAACGATAAGCAGAATAAATATGCTTCCATAGGATTACCCATACCCGATGTCGAAGCTAAGATCGACAACCCCGATTCTGACGGCATAGGCGAAATCTGCGTTAAAGGCCCTATGGTTATGCTCGGCTATTATAAGGACGAGGAAGCGACCGACGCAGTTTTTGACACCGACGGTTGGTTCCATACGGGCGATATGGGATATGTTGACAGCGACGGATTTTATTATCTCAGCGGCAGAAAAAAGAGCGTTATAGTCACAACTAACGGCAAAAATGTCTATCCGGAGGAGCTTGAAGCATTTCTGCTCAAAAGCAAGTATGTTAAGGAGTGCATTGTCATTCCGTTTACCGACGAGCGCGGCAATACGATTGTCGGGGCGAAAATTTTCCCCGATATTCAGGCTGTTTCCGCTGATTACGGAAACCGAAATGTCGGTGAAAAAGAAATAAGCGCCGCTGTTACCGCAGCCGTGCGCGAAGCAAACGCTCAGGTCGTAAGCTATAAGTCGATTAAGAAATTTGAGATTGTTGATAAAGAATTCCCAAAGACGACAACTTCAAAAATAAAAAGAAATTTAGCATAATATGCAGTCCCTCCTCATAGTATGAATTTGAGGAGGGATTTTTATGCCCAAAAAGAAGCGGAGAAAGAAAACTCCTGCGGCTGACGCAAATGTAAAGACGGTTATCATAAAATCTCTTATAGGCTCTGCGGTTGGAACCGCATTGTTTTTTCTGCTTATCGTACTTGCTTCGCTGATAGCTTTAAAAACCGATATGCCGCAAAAATATTTTCCGATTTTTGTGCTTCTGTCGGGAGCTGTTTCGGGACTTGTATGCGGATTTACAGCCGTCAGACCGATTAAGAAAAACGGATTGCTGCTCGGAGCCGCGTCCTGCGTAATACCGTACTTGATTATAATAGTTGTATCGGTCTGTCTTTCTCACAGCGGACTCGGAAATTACGGTTGGATTTTGCTGGCGGTTTTGGCGCTGACTTCGTCATTCGGAGGCATACTTGCAGTTAATAAACGGAAATGATATAATATCGGTACTAAGCAAAAGGCGGTTGTGCTATGTCCGATTTTATATTAAAGCAGATATCATCAATAGAAAAGGTTTATCTTGATTCAGACGGTGATTTTACCGAGATTTCATCATGCAGAGTGTTGAAAGGCGAAAGATTTTCTTATCAGCTTGCGTTTCGTTGTAACGAAAGACTCAGAGGAAGCCTTGAAGTCGTTTCGGAGCTTGCCGATTGTGTACGCCTGCGCTTTGTCGGTAATGTCCCGTCTGAAATGCCGTGCTTTCCCGACAGCACAGCTTACTGTGAGCGGACAGAACCGGGACTTTTTCCCGATGTGCTTTATCCGATAGATAACGGAAATTTGATTATAAAATCTCATAATTGGTATTCCGTATGGGTGAGCGTTGAGATTCCTGCGGATTTTTCTGTGGGATTTTATCCGATTACCGTCATTTTTAAAAACGGTACGGATACTTTGGCTCAGGCAACTATGAATATGGAAATTGCAGACGCCGTAATTCCCGAACAAACGCTGATTTATACGCAGTGGTTTCATTCCGACTGCATAGCCGATTATTACGGCGTTGAGGTGTTTTCACAGGAATATTGGAAGCTGACCGAAAGTTTTATCAGAACGGCGGTTCACACCGGAGTTAATATGCTGCTAACGCCGATTTTCACACCTCCGCTCGATACCGATATAGGCGGCGAGAGGAGAACGGTTCAGCTGGTTGATGTTTATGTGAATGACGGTAGGTACAGCTTCGGCTTCGGCAAGCTGAAAAAATGGATAAGACTTGCCCGTGAATGTGGAATTAAATATTTTGAAATATCGCACCTTTTCACTCAATGGGGAGCGTATGCCGCGCCTAAAATTATTGCCGAAACCGATGGAGAAAAGCGCAGAATTTTCGGCTGGGAAACTAAGAGCGACAGCGAGGAATATGTTGCTTTTTTGCGGGAATTTCTCCCTGAGCTTACTGATACTCTTCGCCGCGAGGGCGTTGCCGATAAAACATATTTTCACATTTCGGACGAGCCTTCGGGAGAGCAGATAGAGTCTTATTCGAGAGCGCGGGCGACGGTTTCCGATTTGCTTGCGGACTTTAAGATAATTGACGCCGCCTCGGATTATGAATATTATGAAAACGGAATAATCGACAATCCTATTCCCAATACTGACCGTGTAGAGGAGTTTATCGAAAAAGGCTTTAAAGACAGATGGACATATTATTGCTGCGGACAGGGCGGCGCGCTCAGTAACCGCTTTTTCGGACAGCCGCTTGCCTGCACCGAAATTCTCGGTACGCAGTTATATCTCAATAAAATCGACGGCTTCCTGCAATGGGGCTTCAATTTCTATAATTCCGCTCATTCGCTTAGATGCATAAATCCGTTTGAAACGACAGACGCGGACGGCGCTTTCCCGTCGGGCGATTCATTTTCTGTATATCCCGGTAAGGATGGGGCAATCGAGTCCGTACGCAGCGAAATGTTTTACAGAGGACTTGAAGATATGCGTATGATGCAGCTTGCCGAAAGTCTTGTCGGCAGAGAAAAAGTTGTTTCTGAAATCGAAAACCGTTTCGGCAAAATAACCTTTAAGGAGTATCCGAGAAGCGTTGACGATATGCTTTGTCTTAGGGATATAATTCTTGAAATTATCGTTCAGAATTCGACAGAAAATATCTGAAATGTCGAAATAAAGGCCGGTTTAGCTTTACAAATTTTCTGTTTTGTACAAATGAATGGTATTTACTTTAAATGTAACTTTTGGTATAATTGTTTTTAACATCACGAAAATAAGGGGTTGTGGATTTTGTTAGAGAGAGTTTTGTATCCTGAGTCCGTCGGAGTCAGCTCCGAGGTCTTTGCCGATTTGATTAAATATTTTGATTCCATAGATTTGCATGTTGACAGTATGATGGTTTTAAGGGGCGGCAAGGTTGCCTGTGAATGTCATTGGAAACCGAATACTGCTGAAACGGCTCATGATATGTATTCTTTGAGCAAGAGCATTACCGCTATTGCAATCGGTATTGCCGTAGATGAGGGTATAATTTCTCTCGATACAAAGGTTTACCCGACATACTTCCCGGACAAGCTTGAAAAATTCCGCGGCGAACAGAGAGAATGGGCGGAGAAGCTCACGATTGATAATGTTATCGCTATGAAGATGGGCAAGGTAACGAGCGTTTTTGAAAATAAGCAGAAGCCGGGTTGGATAGACGCTTTTATGGAGCTTCCTTTTAAATATGAACCGGGAACAAAGTGGAAGTATGTCAGCGAAAATGCATTCCTGCTTTCATGGATACTTCAAAAGGAAACGGGTATGACAGTAACCGAGTTCCTTACTCCGCGCCTTTTTGAACCTCTTGATATAAAAGTACCCGCTTGGGAAAAGGAGCATACGGGAGTTGAAGCCGGCGGCTGGGGACTCAGACTTACAGCCGAGGACCTTGCTAAGATTTCGATACTTTTCATCAATAAGGGTATGTATAACGGAAAAAGAATTTTCTCAGAGGATTGGTTCAACAGATGCACATATCCGCAGGCTAAGGCAGATGAGGTTTATCCTATTTTTACAAAGAAAACCGAGTACGGATATCAGACTTGGATTGACCATGAAAATGACGATACCACCTATCGCTTCACGGGACTTTACGGTCAGTTCATCTTTATGTTCCCCGATTATGACGCGAGCGTTATAATCACGGCAAGCGATAACCGCGACGGCGAGTTCTTACATTCGGTTTATTCTCATTTTCCAAAAGCCTTTATCGAGCCGACCGACGAGGTAGACGAGGATAAACAGACTCAGTTTAAGAGCTTCGTTGAGTCGCACGAGATTAAACCGAGATTCAAGTCAAAGGCTCTTAGAAATACAATTAAGGAAAAAGAGATAAACGGTAGACTTATTCATGTTAAAACAAGGGGCAATTTAAGCACCCAGGGCGCAACTTCGTTCTTTATGTGGGCGAACAAATGCGGTTCGATGAATAATATCCGTTTTGACTTTGATGACAACGGATTGACATTCTCGTTTACAGAGAAGAATTCGAGAAGAACATCTATAAGAGCCGGAATGAACGGAAAGTATGAGCATAATGTAATCGTTCTCAGCGGTAATGAAAATGTAATAGACGCACAGGCGACATGGGATCAGAACGGCTGTTTGGAGCTGTTTCTGTGCAATGTCGGCAGAACGCAGACAAGAAGGCTCACTTTCAGCTTTGGCAAGGGCGGAATCGTAAGAATTTCCTCACATACCGATCCCGGATATACCGAGCTTGCGAAGTTCAATATTGAGTTCAATATGGGAATGGCGGTCGAGGGATTTTTATATGATTTCCTGAAAGTCGGCGCACCGATTTTTGAAAAATGCTATACCGATCCGACGGTTTACGGCAGATTTGTAAAGTAAGCAAAACATTATAAATTATAAATCGTACAAATAACAAAACAGACTTGTTCAGTGCAAGTCTGTTTTTGCGATATTAAGGCTGTTATTGCCGTTTGTCTTGACAATATTTTGTATGGGTATTATAATAAATCCATATGTAAAGAAAGAGGTTGTTACAATGAGAGATACTTATGAAACCCCGCTGAATTCGCGATATGCGAGCAAGGAGATGCAGTACATCTTCTCACCCGATTTTAAATTTAAAACATGGAGAAAGCTCTGGATTGCACTTGCCGAGAGTGAAAAAGAGCTTGGACTCAATATAACTCAGGAGCAGATTGACGAGCTGAAAGCTCATGCCGAGGATATTAACTACGAGGTTGCCGCAGAGCGCGAGAAGCTTGTCCGTCACGATGTAATGTCGCATGTCTACGCATACGGCGTTCAGTGCCCTCATGCCAAGGGTATTATTCATCTCGGAGCGACCTCCTGCTATGTCGGTGACAATACAGATATTATTACTATGACCGAAGCAATGAAGCTCGTCCGCAAGAAGCTTGTTAACCTTATGGATAAGCTTGCTGATTTTGCCATGGAATACAAGGACCTTCCCTGTCTTGCATTTACGCATTTCCAGCCGGCTCAGCCTACGACTTTGGGCAAGAGAGCTACTCTTTGGTTAAATGATTTGCTGCTCGATATGGAACAGCTTGAATTCCAGATTTCACAGATGAAGCTCCTCGGCTCTAAGGGAACTACCGGTACGCAGGCAAGCTTTATGGACCTCTTTGACGGAGATACTGATAAGGTTAAGGCTCTCGACGCTAAAATTGCCGAGAAGCTCGGATTTGATTCTTGCTATCCCGTTTCCGGACAGACATATTCGAGAAAAGTCGATTCGATGGTTCTCTTTACGCTCTCAAATATAGCTCAGTCTGCGGCGAAGTTTACAAACGATCTCAGACTGATGCAGAATCTTAAAGAGGTCGAGGAACCGTTTGAGAAAAATCAGATAGGCTCTTCCGCCATGGCTTATAAGCGCAATCCGATGAGAAGCGAGAGAATTTCATCATTGGCAAGATATGTTATATCCGATGTTATGAATCCGTCTATCACGGCGGCTACACAGTGGTTTGAGAGAACTCTCGACGATTCGGCAAACAAGCGCATAAGCGTTGCGGAGGCTTTCCTTGCTACGGACGCGATACTTGAACTGTATATCAATGTTGCCGACGGTTTGGTCGTATATCCTAAAATGATTGAAAAGCACCTTATGGCGGAGCTTCCGTTTATGGCGACCGAGAACATTATGATGGAAGCTGTTAAAAGAGGCGGTGACCGTCAGGAATTGCACGAAAAAATAAGAGTTCATTCTATGGAAGCCGGCAAGATAGTTAAGATGGACGGCGGAGATAATGATTTGCTTGAAAGAATCGCGGGCGATCCTGCTTTCGGCGTAACTCTTGATGAGCTTAAATCAATTATGAAGCCTGAGCTTTATGTCGGACGCGCACCTCAGCAGACAGAAGAATTTGTAAACGATTTCATTAAGCCCATAACCGAAAAATATAAGGATATGCTTGGAATTGATGTCGAAATCAAGGTGTGATTATGGACAAGCTCTTTGACAAAATTAACGGGTTTATTGCGCGCTTCGTTCACAGCGAAAAGCTGATGGCCTTAATCAGAAAAGTGATTTCCAAAGAAATGTTCCTATACCTGCTTTTCGGAGTGCTGACTACGGTTGTAAATCTTGCGGTATTCAGCCTCGGCAACAAGGCTTTCGATGTTCTCGTATCAAATGTTGTTGCGTGGATAGCGGCCGTTACCTTTGCATACATCACCAATAAGCTGTTTGTTTTTGATTCAAAAAGCTGGGCGGCAAAAATCGTCCTGAAAGAAGTAGCATCTTTTACCGCGGCGAGACTGCTGACGCTCGGCATTGAGGAAATCGGACTTGTGGTAATGATAAAATGGCTGCATTGGAATGAAGCTCTCACGACATCTTTTATCAGCGGCGAGATGGTAATTAAAATTATCCTTGCGGTTATAGTTGTTATCCTGAATTATATTTTCAGTAAACTCATAATTTTCAGAAAAAAAGCAGAATAAAATGAGCCACCCGAAAAAGAATTTTCCGTTCTTCTTCGGGTGGATTTTGTTTTATATCGTGACAAGCCGAAAAATTATTCGGCAAACTTATCTTGTTTTATAAAAATACTTCCTTATCCGGCGTAAGCCGATTACTGTTTAGATTGAGTTTTTATAAACTATCTGATGACATTCATTATATCATCCGCCACTTTTTCCCAGGTAAAACGCTCTGCTTTTTTGATTGCATTTGCAGAATATTTCGAATAGCGCGTCTCGTCGGAACATATTTTTGTTATAAGTTCGGATAATTCGAGCGGATCGTCACGCGTTATCAATTCACCGCAAACACCTTCGTCGATTATTTCAGGCATGGCGCAAATTTTTCTTCCTATACACGGCAGTCCGAAAGTCATAGCTTCAACAAAGCTTATTCCGAAGCAATCAAACCGTGAAGGTAAAACAAACAGGTCGCATTTGTTTAAAAGAGAAATGAGTTCGGGCTTTGATACAAAATGATGATTGATAATATGGTCGCTGTGATTGAATTCTTCTTTGATTCCGCAGACATGCAGGAAATATTCCAAATCAGAAGACTTGTTTAATAAGTCAACGGCCTCGCAAGCCAAATCAACACCTTTTCCGAGGTAGCTGACTCCGGTTAAAATAAGGTGGATTTCTTTCTTCCCTGCGACGCTTTTAGGATTGATATCAGGCGGCAAAACCGTGCCGTGCCAATTTGCTCCGGCATATACAACATGAACTTTTTTAGGATCGACTCCGGTTGTGCTTATCAGCGAATTTGCAAACCATTGACTCATACAAAAGACGCCCTGAGCTTCACAGTAAATTTTTTTACAATATTCAGAGGCTCTTTTAACATCGTCAAGGCTGTCATTTTCGCTGCCGAAAGGCATATATCCGTACTGATTGTAATAATCGAGCTTCATATCGTGTGAGGAATCGCTGTAAACATAGTATTTCGGAAATCCTTTTTTACCGACAAATCCGCCGAATTCAAAAACTGCGTCGAATTCGTGATTTTTGCAAAACTTATTAAGGTTTTCCGAGTTAAGAGGATTGTTTGCAGACGGACCGAATTTGGAAACTAAGTGCTTTTGATGAAGCGATTTTTTAATATCACAGTTGGATATTGCGTCAAGTTTAACTTTAATCGGAGTACGAAATTCGGCAAGGTTTACCGTAGTGATATCGGTATCGCCATATTGGTTCAGCGCATTGTATAGGCTGAGAGGTGTTCCGGACCATGAACTTTTATTTTTAATATCATAAGCCGCAGCCATACATATTTTCATTATTACACATCCTCTGAATTGTTGTAATAATTATAATCTATAAAATGTGTTTTGTAAACAATTTATAGCAAAAAGAAAACGGCTGCCGTGTTTTGGCAACCGTTCTTGCTTATCAATATTTATCCACATCTTCAACATTTATGGTGAAGACGATTGCGCCGCTGACGGGGACTTCTTTGCCGAGGTCGCCCTGAGCGAGCCCACTGCCGAAAGACGCGGTAGTCGGATTGACATGAGCTCTTGTTTCGGAATTTTTCTTTATAATCTTCTTTGCTTCCTGCACCTTATCGTCCGGGGCGCAGATGAGGAAAGTCGTGTTTCCTACCATGAGAAATCCGCCTGTTGATGAAAGCTTAGTTATGCTGAATCCCTCGTGAGAGAGCGCCGAGGAAACAAGCGCGCTATCCTCGTTATTTACGATTGCGATTAAAAGTTTCATAATTTATTTCCTTTCGTATTAAATTTTGGGTAACAGAAGTTTACGGCTCTTTTTGTCGAGCTTTTTAATATCCGGAATTTCATAGCGGTTATCGTTTGCGTCTTTGATAAGCACTCTGCCGTCATAAAGCGGCTTAACGGCAGTCAGATGATTGCGTATTTCAAAGGTGTAAATTCCTTTGTCGGTTTCTGCCGTCCACATCCATATTTTAAATTTTTCGCTCATTTTTATAAAGCGTGTAATTTTAGGAATCATATAGTATTCATAAAGGCAGCTTTCAACCGCAGCCTTAGACTCCGGCATAAGGTCGTTTATGTCGCGGATAACGGCAATTTCGTTCCCCTCGCTGTCCATAAGGGCGATGTATTTGTTAAGACCTGTTATCGGGAAGAGTCTGCGAAGTTCAAGTCCGGTAAATTTTTCGCCGGAATAGAACTCGGCGTCGATGAAAATTTTATCGTTTACGGTCAGCTTGACCTGTTCGCCGTTTATATATCTCTGCATAGAACTCACTCCTTATTCAAAGTTTTCCGCTTCTTTTTCTCTGCGGAGTTTTTCGCCCATTGACTGGATTTTTATGAGCTTATAATACTTGCCTTTAAGCGCCATAAGCTCCTGAGGAGTACCGCACTCAATTATTTCACCCTTGTCAACAACGACTATTTTATTTGCTTTTCTCAGCGTTGACAGGCGGTGAGCGATCATAATCGTAGTTCTGCCGCTTATCAGCCTTTCGATTGCGGTTTGAATAAGATTTTCTGTTTCGGAGTCAACTGCGGCGGTAGCTTCATCAAATATGAGTATGCTCGGATTTTTAAGCACTGCTCTTGCGATTGAAACACGCTGCTTTTCACCGCCGGAAAGTCCGACGCCTCTCTCACCGAGCATTGTGTCATATGCGTCCGGCAGGCGCGAGATGAAACCGTGAGCATTGGCGACCTCTGCCGCGTGTATAACCTGTTCTACATGATGATTTTGTCCTGAACCGTAAGCGATATTGTTGAAAATGGTATCGCGGAACATCATCGGTTCCTGCTGAACAAAGCCGATAGAATTTCGGTAATACTGCATATCAATATCTCGGATATTTTTGCCGTCGATGAGGATTTCCCCGTCATAATCATCGTAGTAGCGCATAAGCAGATTGATAAGAGTCGATTTGCCCGAACCGGTTGTACCGACAATACCGACTATATCTCCGGGTTCAATGGTAAGGTTTATGTTTGAAAGAACTTTCTTTGAACGGTCAAAAGCAAAGTTTACATTCTTAAATTCAATCTTGCCCTCGATTCTCTGAGGCGTGTTGCCCGCGCCGAAGTCGTGTTCGGGTTCGGCGTCTAAAATATCAAGTATCTTCTCGGCGGAAGCAAGGGTGTTTTGGTAGGAGTCACCGAAGTTTGCAAAGAAGTTTACGGGATTGTAAAACATACTTGCATAAGAAATGAATGATACAAGCAGACCGAGAGAAACGCTGCTGTCGCCGTTTATAACCATTCGTCCGCCGAGGAACCAGATTATAAGCGAACCGCAGGTAACGAGGAAAGTTATTACCGACGGGAAAACCGCGGCAGGCAGAGCAACCTTTTTGTCCTCGGAATACCATTCGTCGCAGTAGGAGTCGAATTTTTTGACGGTATTTTCTTCGTTAGTGAAAGCCTTTACAATACGCACACCGGGGATCGTGTCGGCGAGGAGGGTGGAAATAGCAGAGCCTCTGCGCCATATACGCATATATTTAGGTTTAAGCGTTTTGCTGAACAGCTTGCCCATTACAACAACTACGGGTATTGGGATAAGCGAAAACAGAGTCAGACGCCAATCCATAGAGAACATTATTATTATAAGTCCGGCAAGGGTAAATGCCTGAATAACCGCTTCCTGCGTTATCTTCATAACAAAGGTTTGTATAGTGCCGGCGTCGGAATTGACTCTGTTTATTACTGAGCCGGTTGAAATCTTATCATAGAAGCTCATTGGAAGATACTGAGCTTTTGCGTAAATATCTTTTTTCAGACTTATTGAAATTGAGTCGCCTGTCAGCCTCAGGTAGTAGGAGCGAAGAGCGTTTATGACATATTGAACTACATAAACTCCCAAAAGAATAAAAATGATGTTTATAAGAGCCTGATAATTTTTCTGCGGCAGAACATCATCGACCATAATTTTTGTGATATACGGAGGAACGAGCGAAAGAAATGTTGCCGCCACCGAAAGTATCATACAGAAAATAAGCATACCTTTTTGCGGCTTAACATATTTTGCAAATTTGCTTATTATTTTGCTTTTGCCGGAGCAGTTGATACATTCGGCGTCAGGGTTGCGGAGCTTGCGTCCGCATTTAGGGCAGAAACTGCGCTGTTTCAGGTAAACGGATTTTACAATCTCGACTTCTTCCTCTGAAAAACCGTTCTGATTGACCGCGTTTATAAAATTAGCTCCGGCGTCGGCAACCTCTGCCGCGGCATAGGTAAAGCGAAGAATATTTTTCCTTTCGCCGTTTTTCATACGGATTCGGAAGAGTGCGTTTCCGTACATTCTTTTGATTGAAGCTTCCTCTATGTCGGAATAGAGATACACTTCGGGAGAATTCTCCCGACAATCGTCAAAGCAGTAAACTTTGTCGGCGTTAAAGACGAGCATTGATTCGTCATATTTTCCCTTTAAATTCAAATCGCCTACAACGGCAAAAAGAATCTTCTCACTTTCGATTTTTTCATACATGAGATTTTCATACTTTTTTGGTATGATTCTGTTCGTTGTGAGCTTCAATTATTTCACCCCAATTCTTAGACGCGACCGTATGCAATGGGTTTTAAGCGCCTTTTAAATTAGTATTTACTTTAACAGAATTCGGTCGAAAAGTAAAGGCTAAAAGGAAATAAATGTTACTAAACTTTTAACAAAATCATTATTTTATATTGTGCAGAGCTACGAATAATAAAATAATCTGATATATTTTAAAATCGGTCTTTACATCGGATTGTATTTATGATAGAATGAATAAACTTTTTTGGAGAGATGTATATGAAAAAAATTGCTAAATTTGAAAAAGTAAGTGAAGAAAATTTCGTTTCAAGCTGGCAGGAGGAATTCTCAGCCGACCGTGATGAAGCAAAAAAGGTTTATGACGGCATTAAACTGCCGAGGAGAGCTACCTCAGGTTCGGCAGGATATGATATTTTCAGTCCTGTTGATTTCACACTCGCTCCGGGAGAAACGATGAAAATTCCGACGGGAATACGCTGTCGGATTGATGATGGCTGGGTTCTTAAACTCTATCCGAGAAGCGGTCTTGGCTTCAAGTTCAGGCTTCAACTTAACAATACCGTCGGCATTATCGACAGCGATTATTATTATTCCGACAACGAGGGACATATTTTCATAAAAATAACCAATGATTCCAACGAGGGCAAAACCGTAGAGGTTAAGTCGGGTACGGGTTTCGCACAGGGAATTTTTGTCGAGTACGGAATAACGGTTGACGACGACGCCACAGAGATAAGAAACGGCGGCTTCGGCAGTACAACGAAATAATTATTTCGTGTCGTTCCAGTCAAACTGAGTCAGCTTTCCGCTGCAAAGCAAATCGCAGAAATCCCATTGACGAAGGACCTCATACACGGCTATCGCAACCGAGTTTGACAGGTTCAGACTTCTTGCCGATGAATCGTTTATCATAGGGATTCTGACGCATTTTTCCGGATTTTCAAACAGCAGATTTTCCGGCAGACCTTTGGTTTCTTTGCCGAAGAAAAGGTAGACATTGTCGCCGTATTTTGCGTCGGTGTAACGGTTCTGCGCTTTGGTTGTAAAGAAATGATATTCTCCTCCCTGATTTTTGGCGAAGAAATCATCGAGATTTTTATAATAGGTTATATCGAGCAGGTGCCAGTAATCAAGCCCTGCTCGTTTTAATTTTTTGTCGTCAATTTTGAAACCCATAGGCTCTATTATATGAAGCCTTGAACCCGTTGCCGCGCAGGTTCGCGCTATGTTTCCCGTGTTTTGCGGAATTTCGGGTTCGACTAAAACTATATTAAGTGTTGGCATTTGTATTCACCGCTTTTATAAGATTTGGTATTTGTGTTTCAAATTGCAGACCGAAACAATGCTCCGAGCCTGCGAGTTCGGTTTTGGCGACGGATTCGCCCGTGAATCCCATTGCGATTTGTACGCTGTCGGTAAAGCTTTTGCCGCTCATATAAGCCGCCGCAAACGAAGCGGCAAATACATCGCCCGAACCGGGGAAATTACCCTGTGTTTTGGGCGCGAAAAACAAATTCGCATTACCTTTTACCGCGTCATAGGCGGCACAGCCTATCTGTCCCGGATGAGACTCACTTTCTATTCCGGTTATTACGATATACTTGGCTCCGGTCTGACTGAGCTTCAATATAAGTTCGCTTATTTGAGAATGAGAATACGGAGGTTCGGAGCAGTTCTCGCCGCATAGCATCTGAGCTTCCGTAACATTAGGAAGTATCACATCGGCAAGCGAGCATAGAAATTTCATCTCGCTGACGAAGCTGTCGTCTATCCTGCTGTAAAATTTGCCGTTGTCGCCCATTACAGGATCAACAATGAGAATCGTATCGCTTTTTTTAAATTCGAGTAGGAAATTTTTGATTTTTTCAGCCTGTTCAAGACTCGCAAGATATCCTGTGCATATGCAGTCGAAGCGCATACCGATATTTTTCCAATGCTCTGCAAAGGGTTCTAATTTTTCTGTAAAGTCCTCGCAAATGTAACCGTCGAATTCTGTATGAGCCGAGAGAATTCCGGTCGGCAAAGGCACGGCTTCAAAGCCGCAGGAGGAAATTATAGGCATCGCAACGCTTAAAGAGCAGCGTCCCACACATGATAAATCATTTATTAAAGCAATTTTTTTCTGCTTATTCAAAAATTACCATCCCCAAAACAATAATTCGATAAGTTATTATACCATATATATTACAAAAATCAATCGCGGCGAATAATAGCGGGCTGTCTGCAAAGAATAATAACAAACAGATAACGGAGGTATAATGATGAAAAATAAAACAGTAAATGTTGTTACCGGAATCGGCGTCGGTATGCTCGTCGGAGGCGCGACCGCAATTCTCGGCGGCGCCGTTATGGGCAACAAAAAGATGAACTATAAAAAGCTCGCCCAGAAAGCAATAAAGAGCGCAGAAAATTTTATGGATAATCTTATGTAACGGTAACAAAAGGGGATGTAAAAAAAGCGAAGACCGTATATACAATAATGGGATTCTTCGGTATTGAAAGCCGTAAGAACCCCATAAAATTACATTAAAGTGTAAAATGTAAATGTTTTTGTGTTTTATACTACGAACAAACTTCGCCACTCGGCGTACCTTTGTACGCCGTCGGGCAGACAAAATCAAGCCAAAAGTCTTAATTTTGCTCAGTTTGTCCGTTCTTCATCTTTTTTTCCTATCCCCTTAAAAGGCGCTGTAAAAAACTTTCGTTTTTTTACAGCCCCTTTTACTGTTGCTGTGTTCGGCGGCTCATAAGGCTGAGTGCGCCGAGATTTTGTTTTTAAAAAATTATTAAAGATTTTAGGAAAAGCGGTTGTTGCTCCGACTTACCAGGAGCCTCCTCCTCCGCCGCCGAAGCCGCC
>JAQXHF010000042.1 GCA_029007095.1 Clostridia bacterium
CCACTATCAAATACCTTATCGACCACAATGCAAGGGTTATCCTTTGCTCTCACCTCGGCAGACCTAAGGGTGAAGTAAATCCTGAGTTTTCACTTGCTCCGGTAGCGGTTCGTCTTTCCGAGCTTCTCGGTCAGGAAGTTAAAATGGCAAAGGATGTAGTAGGCGAGAGCGCACAGGCTCTTTCCGCTTCGCTTAAAGACGGCGAGGTTATGCTTATCGAGAATGTCCGCTTCCATAAGGAAGAAACAAAGAACGATCCCGAATTTTCCAAGAAGCTTGCAGCTCTTGCAGATCTCTATGTAAACGACGCTTTCGGTTCTGCTCACAGAGCGCACAGCTCAACTACCGGCGTAGCAGATTATCTCCCGTCGGCTTGCGGTTACCTTATTCAGAAAGAGATCAGCTTTATCGGCGGCGCTCTTGCAAATCCGAAGCGTCCTCTCGTTGCTATTCTCGGCGGCGCAAAGGTTTCCGATAAAATCGGCGTTATCACAAATCTCCTTGATAAGTGTGATACAATTATCATAGGCGGCGGTATGGCTTACACCTTTATGAAGTCGCTCGGCTATCAGATCGGTACTTCTCTTCTTGAAGAGGACAGAATCGACGACGCTAAGAAGATGATGGAAACAGCTAAGGAAAAGGGCGTTAAGTTCCTTATCCCTGTTGATAATAAGGTAGGTAAAGAGTACGATCCCAACACAGAGGCTATGGTAATCGACAGCGATACTATTCCCGACGGTTGGATGGGACTTGACATCGGACCTAAAACTCAGGAGCTTTTTGCAGACGCTATTAAGGGCAGCGGTACAGTTATCTGGAACGGACCTATGGGCGTTTCTGAGTGGGATAACTTTGCTCAGGGTACTATCGCAGTTGCAAAGGCAGTTGCAGAGTCGGGCGCTATCTCAATAATCGGCGGCGGCGATTCGGCAGCGGCTGTTCAGAAGCTCGGATTTGCCGATAAGATGTCTCATATCTCTACCGGCGGCGGCGCTTCACTTGAATTCCTTGAGGGCAAGGAGCTTCCGGGTATCGCAGCTATCGACGAAAAATAATTGAGGTAAATAATTATGTTTAAATCAATATTTATTACTCTTGTTGCATTTGTTACTTTTATCTGCGGTGCACCGGGCAAGGAAAATGTTTCTATGATTGCTCACCGCGGATACAGCTCAAAATATCAGCAGAATACCGAAGAAGCGTTTATAGGCGCAGGCGAGCACGGTTCAGGCGGAGCTGAAACTGATGTCCGAATTACAAAGGACGGAGTTCTCGTTCTCAGCCATAATGCCGATATTGAGATGAAAGACGGAACTAAGCTTAATATTGCCGATTCAACTTACAGCGAGCTTACGGCTCAGCCTATCAAGAACGAAAAAACAAAGACCGATTTGTATATTTGCACTTTTGAGAGATATCTTGAAATCTGCAAACAGTATAATATGATTTGTTTTATCGAGCTTAAAGCCGAATTCAGCGACGAAATGATTGTAAAAATGTTTGATTTGGCAAAGAGTGTTTATGACCTCACTATGTGCGAATTCCAGTCGTTTGATTTTGATAATCTTGTGAGAGTTCACGAGCTTTATCCCGAGCTCAGAATAATGCTTACCTACGGTTCTGACAGCGAGGGATACGAAAGATGCTTCGACTACGGCTTTGACATTGATGTCGATTATAAGGTTATCACAAAGGATATGGTTGAGGAATTCCATTCAAGAGGACTCAAAGTTGGCGTTTGGACTTGTAACAGTCCGTGCAGCCGTTATTATTCGTATTGGCTCGGCGTTGATTATATTGAATCCGATAAATATTGATTTCTATTATCAGAAAGGATTTTTAATATGAATAAATCACTTCGTAAGGCTGTTATAGCCGGTAACTGGAAAATGAACAAGACTCCGGCTGAAACAACCGCTCTTATCAATGAAATGAAACCCCTTGTTGCTGACGCTGACTGCGATGTAGTTTTGTGCGTTCCGTATGTTGACATTTTTGCGGCTGTTGAGGCTGCAAAAGGCTCAAACATAAAAATCGGCGCGGAGAACTGTCATTGGGCGGCAAGCGGCGCATTTACCGGCGAGGTTTCTGCCGAAATGCTCAAAGCCTGCGGCGTAGAGTATGTAATAACAGGTCACAGCGAGAGAAGAACATACTTCGGTGATACCGATGTAACCGTTCATGACAGAACGAGAGCGGCTCTTGACAACGGATTAAATGTTATTCTCTGCGTTGGCGAGTATCTTGAACAGCGCGAGCAGAATATAACAATGGAGGTTGTTCGCTCACAGGTTAAGATTGCTCTTGCAGGTGTTTCCGAGGAGGAGCTTGGCAAAGTAATCATCGCGTATGAGCCTGTTTGGGCAATCGGTACCGGCAAGACAGCTACCGCTGACCAGGCTGAGGAAGTCTGCAAGGCTATCCGCGATCTTATTTGCGAGCTTTACAGCAAGGAAGCTGCGGACAAGTTTGTTGTTCAGTACGGCGGTTCAATGAATGCTAAGAACGCTGACGAGCTTGTTGACAAGGAAGATGTTGACGGCGGACTTATCGGCGGCGCTTCACTTAAAGCTCCCGACTTTGCCGCAATCGTTAAGGCTGCAAGCAAATAAAATAAAAAATATGTGGGGCGTTTAAGCGTCCCACAATTTCTGTAATTTAGTATAAAGCTAAAATAATTGCTTTTGTATCTTTGAAAAGGAATGGTCATTTTATGAAAAAACCGGTTGTTTTATGTATAATGGACGGCTTCGGAATAACTCCTAACGAGGATGGCAATGCCATCAAGGCCGCCAAAACGCCAAATCTTACCAAGCTTTTTGCCGAGAATCCTTTTACAACTATCGGAGCTTCGGGACTTGATGTAGGATTGCCTAACGGACAGATGGGCAACAGCGAGGTCGGTCATACTAATATAGGAGCCGGCAGAGTTGTATATCAGATGCTTGTAAAAATTTCAAAGTCCATCGAGGACGGCGAGATTTTCAATAATAAAGCGCTCAAAGATTCAATGCAGAGCTGCAAAGAAAAAGGTACTGCACTTCACCTTGTAGGACTTCTTTCCGACGGCGGCGTTCACAGCCATATTGAACATCTCTTTGGCTTGCTTGAAATGGCAAAGCGCGAGGGATTGGATAAGGTATATGTTCATTGCATTATGGACGGCAGAGATGTTTCCGTTACATCGGGCGTCGGATTTATCAAAGATGTCTATAAAAAAACCGAGGAGCTGGGCGTCGGAAGCATTGCAACCGTAATGGGACGCTATTACGCGATGGACCGTGACTTTGCATGGGACAGAGTTGAAAAAGCGTATGCCGCTATGGTTTACGGCGAGGGCAATGAGAATAACTGCGCTGTTGACGCTATGGAAAAATCATATGCAGAGGGCGTAACCGATGAGTTTATTGTTCCTACCGTAATTGACAAAAACGGAATGATTAAAGAGAATGACAGCGTTGTATTCTTTAACTTCCGTCCCGACAGAGCAAGACAGATCACCCGTACTTTTGTCGATGAAGCATTTGACGGCTTTGAGAGAAGAAACGGTTTCTTCCCGCTCAATTATGTTTGTATGACGCAGTATGACGAGACGATGCCGAATGTAACCGTTGCATTCCCTCCCGAAGAACTTAAAATGACTTTGGGCGAGTATCTTGCAAAGAACGATATGACTCAGCTCAGAATTGCCGAAACACAGAAATATGCTCATGTTACTTTCTTCTTTAACGGCGGTGAGGAAAAAACCTTTGACGGCGAGGACAGAATTCTTATTCAGTCGCCCGATGTTCCCACCTTTGACCTGAAACCCGAAATGAGCGCATATGAGGTTTGTGACGCTGTTGTTGAGCAAATCAAGTCAGGCAAGTACGATGTAGTTATACTCAACTTTGCAAACTGCGATATGGTTGGTCATACAGGCGTGTTTGACGCCGCGGTTAAAGCTGTTGAAGCTGTTGACGAATGTGTCGGCAGAGTTGTTGAAGCGGCAACCTCTATGGGCGGAGCTGTTCTTATCACAGCCGACCACGGCAATGCCGACAGAATGATAGGGGACGACGGAAAGCCGTTCACACCGCATACGACAAACCCCGTTCCTTTCTGTGTAGTCGGTTATGACTGCGAGCTGAAAGAAACAGGCAGACTTGCCGATATTGCTCCCACAATGCTTAAAATTCTCGGACTTGAACAGCCTGTTGAAATGACCGGCGAGAGCCTTATTAAATAATTTATCTTAAAACAGTAGAGATGTTACAAATTCCCTGCTTGTTGCGATATAAGACAGAAACCACCCGAAGAAGAATGAAAATTTCTTTTTCGGGCGGTTTTTTGTTTTCCTGAATGAAGTATTTGCTTTCGCAAACCACACTTCATAGCAGACCGGCTGCTTCATTTTCGGCACAGCATACCGTATTAAAATACTACCATATGTGGCTGTGACGAATAACACCGCTGCTTGTTTCTTTATGGTATAAAAATTGCCGCCCGATAATCGGACGGCATTTTTTAATGATTCTGTTTATTGCTTACCACTTAATTCCCGAAATAGCAACGGAGGTGGAAGCGACACCGTGACCTTCGCTGATGGTAACAACGGTGTATTTAACCTTTGTCAAGTCAGCTTTCCAGTCGAAAGAAGCGTTGAGTGAAGTGAGGTTGCCTGTCTTTGAGTCAATCTTAGCAACAATCTTTGTGTTGTAAGTTGTACCCTTTACGCTTTCAACGGAAGCGCCGTCTGTATTGTTAAGAGCCGAATAAATATTCTCACTGCTCTTGTAGTCATAGGCAATCTTATCGCCCTTACCGCAGTAAAGACCTGACTTTGCAATCGGGGAAGTATCGGAAGTGCCCGAAGCGGAAGCGGAGCTTGCGCCGTCTTTCAGAGTGAGAGTAATGGTGTAAACGCCGTTGCTGTTCTGGCAAGTTGCACTCTTTACATCAGAAGCGGAAAGAGAAGCCTTTGAAAGATATTCAGCTTTACCCTTTGTGTTGGTGAAGTTTGTTGTGCCAACGCCAAGGAACTGATTAACCATATCAATAACGATTTGCATTTTCAGCAAAGCGCCGCCGTCCAAAGATTTAAGTTCGGTTTTACGAGTCTTTGTGTAACCGGCTTTTGCGCCGATAACCTTGTTAATAGCTGTGTTGTAGTATGCTGTGATTTCTGCGGGTGTTGCGGGAACCTTTGCAGCGTTTGAAGCGCCGGCAGTAGTAGTACCTGCGGAGGCGTTGGTGTTAGTCTGTGAACCCGAATTGTCTGTTGCGGCGTCAGCAGGAGTTTCTGCCGAAGCGTCTGTTGCGTCTGTTGCTGCGGAGTCATCAGCGGGAGCTGTATCGTCTGCTGCGGTAGCGTCGTCTGCCGGTGCAGCATTGTCGTCGCTGCCGGAGGGGATTGCTGAATTGTCGGAAGCGGCTGTGCCGGCTTTTTCTGCTGCGGAAATTTTTGCGTCGCTTACCTTACCGATTCCGACTGTTGTCGTAACACAAAGGCAGATAACGCAAAGAACGGCTGTCACGCAGCGAATGATTGTTTCTTTCATGTTGTTTGCTCCTTTTGTTTAATAGTAGTCTTTTCAGACAGATAAATGATATCATATATTTTATAAAAATACCATACATTTTTTGTTTTTCGTGGTAATAACGATAAACTTATGATTACAAAGAGTGAAAAATGTATAAAAAGTCAATAAATATGTGCTATTTCATAATATTTAAAAATTCATATCTTTTTTATAGATTTTTAAAATTCTTTATGTTATAATTATGCTAAATGTATTGGGAGGAGTAGGCATTGAGTAAAAAATTTATTTCGTGGAATGTAAACGGCATAAGAGCCTGTATAACAAAAGGCTTTGAAGATGTATTTAATTCGCTTGACGCAGATATATTTTGCCTGCAAGAAACAAAATTGCAGGAGGGACAACTGACTCTTGATTTGAACGGATATTATCAGTATTGGAATTATGCCGAGAAAAAGGGATATTCGGGAACTGCCGTTTTTACTAAGCAGGAGCCTATTGATGTGAAATACGGAATAGGCGTTGAAGAGCTTGACAAGGAGGGCAGGGCAATTACGCTTGAATTTGACGATATGTACCTCGTTAACGAGTATGTGCCCAACGCACAGCAGGAGCTTAAAAGGCTTGATTTCAGAATGGCATGGGAGGACGCGTTCAGAGAGTATGTCTGTTCGCTTAAAGCCAAAAAAAGCGTTGTTTTCTGCGGCGATTTGAATGTTGCACATAATGAAATCGATCTTAAAAATCCGAAATCCAATCGTGGCAATCCCGGATTCTCCGACGAGGAGCGCGCAAAATTTACCGAATTGCTCGACAGCGGATTTACCGATACTTTCAGATATTTTTATCCTGATTTAACCGACGCGTACAGTTGGTGGTCGTACCGCTTTAAAGCGAGGGAAAAGAATATCGGCTGGCGTATTGACTATTTCTGCGTTTCCGATGATATGAGGGACAGACTTGCAGGCGCTGAAATACATTCGGAAATTTTCGGCTCCGATCATTGCCCGGTTGAGCTTCAGATTATTTAAACAGGGGATTTTATAATGAACAAAAAACAAAAAATCGTCTTAATTATACTCTCTGCGGTGCTTGTGATTTCCGCTGTATTTGCCGGACTTTGCTTTAACGAGAAATTTCTCGGCAAAATTACCGGCAGTATTGATGTTGCTGACGGCGTTTCTTTTTCTGATATTAAAAAGACGGATTTTCAAACCGATTATCCGTTGGTGCAAAGTGAAAAGCCCGGTCTTTTTTATGAGATTTATCCTGACGGAACGGTAAAATTTTACGATTATAACGATGGAGAATTCACCGAAAACACAGGAGCGCAGAAAAAGACTGTCAATCTCACTTGCAGTTATCAATCCGTCAGCGTTGATGTATATTACCTTAAAACCGATGTTGGAACAGTCGGCTACGGAGTATATACATCTCAGCAGAAGTCGGATACAAAACTGTTCAGCTATGTTTTTGTCCGTTTGATTGACTGCCCGGAAGCGTATTCAAAATACGCAAAGACTTCATATCTGATTTTTACCGATATGGACGCGGAGGACGCTTACAAAACAAATAAAACTTATTCCGATATATATACCTGCAATCTTGAAAACGGCAAGACAACGCTTGTTATATCGCAGCGTGACCGACTTGTTCAATCCGACGGAACGATGGACGAGGGTTGGACGATTTATACGGATGTTCAGCTTAATTCTATGAATAAATGCGAGCTTTTCGCTTCCGACCGAGTTTATGACGACAGGGATTCAGAACCGACTTATGATTTTATGACCGTGTCAAATTCAAACTCTATGAATAAATCATCTGCGGCTACGGTTGTAGGTTCTCCTTGTCCGACGGTTATTGAAAAGGATACGGATTATTACTGCCTTATCAATACCGATACAGGCTTTATCCTCTCCAAAAACGGCGATAAGAAAAATCCGCTTGCTTCGTTTGACGGAAGCTTTGATAATTATATTGTGTGCGGAAAATGGCTGCTTGACAGAGCGAATATGAATTTTGTAGACTTTACTTCCGGCGAGCAGATAAGCGTTAAAAAGGCTAACTTCAAGGATTGTTCGGGATTCATAGCAAATTCCGACGGTGATAAATTCGCAGTATTCTGTCCGGGAGAAAAACAGTCTGTTATAATGTACGATACCTCTGCCGGTACCGAAAAAATTGTTTCGGGCAGCGATATATATAATTCGGGTATATGCAATTTCAGCTTTATTGACGGCGATACATTTATTGTTACAAACTATGATTCCGAACAGAAAGCAATAAATCAGATATGCCGGTTTGAATAAATATCTGTCTTATTGACAGTCTGATTTGTTTACAGAAAGGAAGGATTGTTTATGTCTAAGCGTGAGGATTACATTTCATGGGATGAATATTTTATGGGAGTTTCTCTGCTTGCCGCCAAGCGAAGCAAGGATCCGAACACACAGGTCGGGGCATGCATAGTTAACGGAGATAAAAAAATAATGTCTGTCGGTTATAACGGATTGCCGACGGGTTGCAGTGATGATGAATTCCCGTGGGATAGAAGCGCGGAGAACAAAATTGATACTAAGTATCCGTATGTTTGTCATGCCGAACTGAATGCGATTTTAAATAATGCGGGCGCGTCGCTTCACGGCTGTTCTATTTATGTTGCGCTGTTTCCGTGCAACGAATGTGCAAAGGCTATCATACAAAGCGGCATAAAAAATGTTTACT
>JAQXHF010000043.1 GCA_029007095.1 Clostridia bacterium
TATTTTTATGTTTTATACTACGAACAAACTTCGCCACTCGGCGTACCTTTGTACGCCGTCGGGCAGACAAAATCAAGGCAAAAGCCTTAATTTTGCTCAGTTTGTCCGTTCTTCATCTTTTTTTCCTATCCCCTTAAAATGAGCTGTAAAAAAACTTTCGTTTTTTTACAGCCCCTATTATTATGTGTGGTTTTACATTTCGGGGGTGAAGTATAAATATGAATGATTTGATTTCTTGCTGCGGACTGGATTGTGAAAAATGCGAAGCTCGTATTGCTACTCTTACAAATGATGATGCATTGCGCGAAAAAGTTGCGGAAAGTTGGAGTCGTATGAACCGGGTGACGATAACACCGCAGATGATAAATTGTACCGGCTGCCGTGTGGAGAGAGAGCATACGCCGTATTGTGAATCGCTATGCGAGATACGCAAGTGCGCCCGACAAAAGAACTATGCCACTTGTGCTCAATGTCCTGATTTGGAGCAGTGCGACACGGTAGGAGCAATACTTTGCCATACGCCGCAAGCGAAAGAGAATTTGAAGAATTTATAAGTTTTATTCCTCTTGACGATAGTATCAAATAGAATTATAATGAATTAAAAATAAGTATAGGACGGAAAACTATGGAAAAATACGCAAGATTTAAGTATCAGCCTTGCATACCTATCGGTAAGGATGGCAAATGCGCTACGGCTTCTCTTGAACATATAAGGCTTTCGAGAGAAGCGGCGTCAGAGGGAATGGTTTTGCTGAAAAATGACAACAAAGCTTTACCTCTTAAAAAAGGTGAAAAGGTTGCTCTTTTCGGTAAAGCGACCGTTGAATACATCAAAGGCGGCGGCGGAAGCGGCGATGTCTATGCTCCGTATGTTTGCAATATTCTTGACGGATTCAGAGATAAGGAGCAGGAGGGTAAGGTTTCTGTTTATATGCCCCTTGCTGATTTTTACAAGGATTATGTTGAGAAAGAGAGCGTAAACATTCCGACTCAGGAGCAGATAAACGCAACTTGGGATATCGTCAATGCAATGGAATTCTGCAAGAAGCGCGATGATATGACATACGATACCTTTGCGAGTATGCATGTTAAAGAGCCGGAAGTCCCAGAGGAGCTTATCGCTTCGGCTTCCGAATTTGCAGATACCGCAGTGTTTACTGTAAGCAGATTTTCGGCAGAGGGCGTTGACCGCAGACCGATAGAGGGAGATTATTATCTCTCCGATGTCGAAAAAAATCTAATTGACGAGCTTGGTAAAGCCTTTAAAAAGGTTATTGTTGTTATCAATTCGGGAGCTGTAATCGACTGCGAATATCTCGCTGAAAACAGTTCGGTTTCGGCTGTCTTGGTAGGCTGGCAGGGCGGACTTGAAGGAGGCTCTGCGATTGCAGATATCATTTGCGGCGATGTTAATCCGTCGGGTAAGCTTGTTGATACTATTGCAAAGTCATATGACGATTATCCGTGTAAAGATGATTTCTGGGAGTGCTTCGACCATCTTGATTATTCCGAGGATATTTATGTCGGTTACCGCTATTTTGAAACCTTGGCAAAAGACCGTGTGCGTTATCCTTTCGGATTCGGCCTTTCATATACGAGCTTTGAGCTGAGCGGCAGAGTTTGCTGTGAGAGCGAGGGCAGTATAGTTGCCGTGGTTAATGTGAAAAATACCGGTTCTGTTGCCGGCAGAGAGGTGGTTCAACTCTATTACAGCGCGCCGCAGGGCAAACTCGGTAAACCTGCAAGAGAGCTTGCAGCATTTAAAAAGACCGCCTTGCTTGCTCCGGGGGAAACCGAAACAGTTGCATTGAGTTTCAATGTGAACGATATGGCAAGCTTTGACGACCTCGGAAAGATTGCTAAATCGGCATATGTGCTTGAAGCGGGCAAATATGAATTCTATCTCGGCACATCTGTCAGAGACGCCGTTAAGTTTGATTATGAATATGAGGTAAAGGAAAATACCGTTGTTCGGCAGCTTACAAGCTTCTGCAAACCGTTTAAGCTCAGTAAGCGTATGATTGCCGACGGCAGCTATGAAGAATTACCTATCGGCGAAGAAAGCTATTATTACGGAACAAACGAGCCGTCAGGTGCAAAAGCTCCCGAAAAAGAAACTCCTTTCGACAAGGTTGGTTCAGAGATAACTATGGACGAATTTGTCGCCCAATTTACCCTTGACGAGCTTTTGGATTTCGTTGGCGGTCAGCCGCCGACGGGAGTTGCAAACACGGGTTGCTTCGGCGGACTCAAAAGACTCGGAGTTCCTGCCGTTCCGACCGCTGACGGTCCTGCCGGATTAAGGATTGACGAAAAGACAGGTATTCCGACTACGGCTTGGCCGTGCGCGACCTTGCTTGCCTGTTGTTGGAATCCCGATACCGTTTCCAAGGTTGGAGCCGCAGGCGGCGCCGAGGTTAAAGAGAATAACCTCGGAATATGGCTTACACCTGCGCTGAATATTCATCGTGATCCGCTCTGCGGAAGAAACTTTGAGTATTATTCCGAAGATCCGATAGTAGCCGGCAAAACTGCCGCCGCTATGATAAGGGGAATTCAGTCGCAGAAGGTCGCTGTATCAATGAAGCATTTTGCCTGCAATAATAAGGAAGCAAACAGATTTGCCTGTGATTCGCGAATTTCCGAGCGCGCATTGAGAGAAATTTATCTCAAAGGCTTTGAAATAGCAGTAAAAGAGGGCGATCCGTGGACAGTTATGTCCTCATATAATCTTATCAACGGTCAGCATACCTCAGAGAGCTATGAACTGCTTACGGGAATTCTCCGTAACGAGTGGGGCTTTAAGGGTATGGTAACTACCGATTGGGGCGTTAAGAACGATCCTGTAAAAGAGGTAAAAGCAGGAAACGATATGAAGATGCACTGCGGATATCCCGAAGACCTTAAAGTCGGTTATGAAAAGGGCGAGATCACAAGAGCAGATCTTGAACTTTGCGTAAAGCGCATACTTGATATGTTTACAAAGCTTGACTGATTTGCCAAATAATAATTAAAAATGAGTTTGCACAGAAATAAGGTGCAAGCTCATTTTTTGCGTCACAAAAATGTGACTTTATTGATTTACGGCGCTTTTTGCTATGGAAAAATTATGTGATAGTGATATAATATTCACAACGAAAGATAATTTAATCAAAATCGTTCTTAGGGAGTGAAAATGATGGCTTTTAAAATCGGATTTACAGCGGAAAAAGTCGATAATTACGCATCCGAAACCGCAAAAGTACCGCAAATTACGAGTCAGCCTAAAAAATCCGTGGTTCGCATTTATTTTGCGGACAGAAATACTACATTGACATATTATAATGACCGCTTTGATTTGCATATGGGCGATAAAGTTTATGTCGATGGCAAATTAGAGGGATTGCGCGGAATAGTGGTTGATGTCAACTGTAATTTTAAAATCAAAGCGTCGGATTATAAGCGCGTTATTGCTGTTGCCGATACCGAAGTCAAAGGCAGACTTTTTATGGCGGGTTCACATTTTTTGACATTTGAACCGTCCGTATTGCCGCAGGATAAAATTATAACATGGTTTAAACCGCCCGCAAATCCCGATGATGAATTTGTAAGCGGAAGCGACGGAAGTTCGTTCTTGCTTGATGACCTCAGCGGTATGAAAATCAGCAAGGAAATCGCAGAACGGGGATATGACTACTATACAGAAAATCGAGTCCGATATATTTCTCTCGCTCCGGGAACTGACGGCTGCTCAGGTTTTGCTATCGTCGAGGGAACCGAACCGTATGAAGTCGGTTTTAAATATTCAAACGGCGAGATAACCGATCTTGTTTGTTCCTGTTTTTGCAGTTATAACTGTAAACATGAATATGCCGTTATGATTCAACTTAGAGAGATTTTTGATATAATTGAAAATAACTACGCTCAGGAATATGAAAAGTCGGGATATTTTGCGGCGGTTGACAAGTCTGTTTTGTTTTCTTATGTAATTGCCGCAAAGGAAAAAGGAAGCATAGTTTTATAAAAATACCGTGGCTGCCGTACAAAGCGATAGCCACGGTGATTTATTGTTGTGCGATTATTTTTGCGCGTTCCCTGTATTCACGGATTACGGAATCGGGGGAGATGATTTTCATTTGACCGGCAAACTGAAATATCCAACCCCAGAAAGTAGGACTTAGTTGAACACGAACCCAAGCGGTTAATTTGCCGTTTGAGGAATGTTTTATTACCGTTTCTTCACCGAAGCGGTCATAAACAGCGCCGATTAGTTTTGATTCAAATTCAATTTCGATATTCACAGGCTGTCCGCCAAACATTTTAAAAGCCTGTTCTGTGTATTCTGCAACCTGAGAGCGCATTTCAAGAGCTTTTTGCGATACAGGTTCGTCAATCATTTCTACCGAATCCATACGGTCGAGGCGATAGTTAGCGGTATTTCCGTGGTTGCTGCTGTAAGAAATAAGGTAGTAGTTATCCTCATTGAAGACAAGTGCAACAGGCTCGGCAACATAGTGATGACCGTCGCGACGGTAGATTTTTTTGCCATTTTCGTCGAGGTCGAAGTAACGGAAAATTACTTTTTCACGGTTTTGAAGCGCCTCTTCAAGCGCGTCAACATTATAGTAAATAGCTTCGTTACTGTGCTTGCGCGTGTTGAAATAAACTATGTTGCTCTTAATGATATCGGCTCGGTGACTGCCGCCTAATGCTGCGAGCTTGTCTATAAGCTCGGCGGTTTTTTTGCTCGTGATGAAGCTTGAAGCTTGCACGGCGTCGATAAGTATTTTTAGTTCGGGGACGGAAAAGCTTCTGTCGTCGACATAATATCCCTTTTCTCTGCCGACCTGAGTTATCATAACCTCATATCCGATATCGTTGAGAAGAGCAATATCACGGTACAGAGTACGACGGTCGCAGGTTATGCCCAATTCTGTGAGCCGACGGCAAATGTCACTTGTAGTCAGAGGGTTTTGCTCGTCGGTTTCCTGCCGCAGAAGCTCTATGAGTTTGAGCATCTTTATTTTTTGACAATTTTTTTGTTCCATACTCCGCCTCCGCATAAATATATAGGCAATTATATTACATATAGCGAAAAATATCAAGGCGTATGTGTTACAATTTTGCGACAGATTTTTTTGCGTTGTAAATAAAGGACAATAAAATCCGATAACAAGATATAACATACTCAATCTGCGAGTAACGGAAGAAGTCGGCGTTTGTGGGAATGAATTTACGGCGGAAAAAATTCAAATACACTTGATTTTTTATACTAAATATGATAATATTGGTATGTGTACTAAAACAATTAAAGGGAGGTGATGTATTTGCGAAGAGACAGCAGTGAAACAAAAAGGAAGATACTGACCGTGTGCGTCCGTCTCTTTTTGGAGCAGGGGTATAAAAATACCTCTGTCAGTCAGATTGTTGACGGTGCAGGCGTGGCAAGGGGAAGCTATTTGAATCTGTTTCCGACTAAGGACAAAGTTTTGCTTGAATTGGTGGAAACAATGTTCAGTGGGCAGTTCGATATGGCAAGAAGTATTGCAGACGATGCACTGCCGCCGGTTTACGCCTATGCGGTGGAAACGGCGATTCAAATGACGCTGACCGAGCTGAACGAGAACCTGCGTGAAATCTATATCGAAGCCTACTCTTTTCCCGACACGGCGGAATATATTTACCTGCATACCACGGCGGAATTGAAGCAGATTTTCGGCGCAAATTTCCCCGATTACAGCGACAGCGATTTTTACGAGATGGAAATCGGCACGGCGGGACTGATGCGCGGCTATATGGCGAGAAAATGCGATATTCATTTTCCGTTGGAACGCAAGCTCAGCCGCTTTCTGACGGCGGCGATGCGGGTGTATCGAGTGCCGGAGGAGGAGCAGGCAAAGGTGCTTGCCTTTATTCAGTCACTGGATATCAAGGCGATTTCCACCAAGGTGATGTATAAACTGTTCGCAATGCTGGAAATGAAATACGATTTTAAGCTGTCAAATGACGGCGAAACGGAGGTGATAAGATGAAAAAACGAATTATGGAGTATGGTATTGGCAATATGTATGATATTCACATTCGTACCGATTGTCCGTGTGGTGTCCGCCGCAGATGACAGTACAAACAATGATTACAGCGTCATTTCAACCATTACAACGGCTTGCGAAGCCATTGACAAAGACTATACCTACAATGGATCCGATTTGGGCGCAACATATACGCCCTACGAAACAACCTTTAAACTCTGGGCGCCCACCGCCGAAAAAGTGAGATTAAACCTTTATACAAACGGTTCTGACAAAGAAGAAGGTGCAGAGGTTCTTGGAACTTACGAGTTGAGTTATACCGAGGGAACAGGCGTCTGGGAGGTAACTGTTGAAGGTGATATGAAAAATGTCTATTATACCTGCTCAGTTACAGCCTTAAGCGTATCCTCAACCCCCGTATGCACAACCAAGGAAACACCGGACCCTTATGCGGTTGCGGCAGGTGTAAACGGCGATCGCTCAATGGTATGCGACCTGGATTCCACCAACCCCGAAGGCTGGGAAAAAGACAGCCATGTTTTTGTCGAGAATGTTTCCGAATCTTTGGTGTGGGATTTGAATGTAAAAGATTATTCTTATGACGCCTCCTCGGGTATATCCGAAGGAAATCAAGGCAAGTATCTTGCCTTCACCGAAAGCGGCACGACGCTGAACGGCGATGGTAAGGTTTCAACAGGATTTGATTACCTCAAAGAGCTTGGCGTCACAACCGTTAAGCTCAGCTCGCTTTACGATTTTAATTCTGTTGATGAGACCGAATCCGATTCTCAGTACGGCATAGGAGACGATCCCAAAAACTTCAATGTTCCCGAAGGCTCGTATTCTTCAAATCCGTATGACGGCAATGTCAGAATCAGAGAATGTAAGCAAATGATACAGGCGTTGCACAATGCCGGAATCAGCGTGGTTATGGATGTTGACTACACACATACTTTCTCAAACGATTCCGCTTTCCAGGCTACGGTGCCCAACTATTATTACAGATTTAACAAAGACAACAAGTTATCCGACGGCTCAGGCTACGGTAACGACTTAGCAACGGAGCGCGCAATGTGCCGCAATTATATTATTCAGTCATTGCTTTACTGGGTTGACGAGTATCACATTGACGGCTTCAACTTTAACGCAACGGGCCTTATGGATGTTCAGACCATGAATCTTATAAGGGAAGCTCTTGACGATGTAGATTCACGAATTGTAACATTGGGCGACGAACAGTTCCCGGGCACATCTTATCACCCTGAAACAACCTGTACCGGAGATAAATATTACCCTGCAACCTCGGCAAACAGAGATAAGCTGAACTCAAGATTTGTTTTATTCGATAACAATCTCAGCGCCGGCATCAAGGGTAATGAATCAAGTCTTAAAAATGCGGGATTTGTGCAGGGTAACGAGTCTGCCGCATCGTTGGTCAAATCCGGCATACCGGCGAAAACCATCAACGGCACACCGACGCAGAGCGTATCATACACCGCAAGCCAAAGAGAATTAACCCTCTATGACAAGCTTATCGGTTCGGCAACGAGCGATAGCTACGGCAGCAGAAATGCAGACGCCGTAAAGATGAACAAGCTTGCAGGCTCCATAGTTTATATGTCGCAGGGTATTCCGTTTATGCTCGCCGGTGAGGAGATGTGCCGCAGCAGAAACGGCAAAGTCGGTAATCAAAATACAGCCGACTCGTCTGTGATAAATTGGGAAAATATTCTGACATACGCCGATGTGGTTTCGTACTACAAGGGACTTGCGCAGATCAGAAGAAACTTTTCTCCTTTGACCGGTCTGGATAGTAGCTTGTTCAAATTTAACGGTTCTGTCGAGGACTCCTCAAAGCAAATTGCCTACACGATTTCCAACGATACGCCCGGCGAGTGGAGCAAGATGGCGGTTCTCTTTAACAGCGATTCCTCTCCTGCCAAGGTCACACTTCAGGATACTTATGTAACCGAGTGGGTAGTAATTGCAAACGGCAACTCGGCAGGTGTAACAAAGCTTGACGAGGTCAGCGGCTCGACCTTTACCGTACCGGCTTGTTCTGCACTCATTGCCGTAGAAAAAAGCAGTTACGAATCTGTCGGAATAACCGAGAATATCGGTAAGGTAATCGTAAATCATATTTACGAATTAGATAATACAAAGATTGCAGACTCAACGGTTTTACAGGGCACAATCGGCACCGACTACCGGACTGTACCGGGCTACGGCGTCCCCAAAGCATATTTTTACAGTTATGTTGAAGGCAACGAAACAGGCACATTTGCCGAAGAAAACGCAGAAGTGACCTATTACTACAACTCGGTCAAGGCGATACGGCTTGGCACAAACGGTATCGGCGATCCGACCGTACCAAGCAGTGTAAATGACGCATGGAAAGGAAGCTATGTGTACTTCGGAACATATAGCGGAAATCCCGTGAAGTACAGAGTCCTTGACAGCGAAACAACAGTCTTTGGCGGAAGAACCATGCTCCTTGACTGTGACCGTGTTTTGGAGGAAGGTAGATTTGGTGACGACACTAATGACATCACTAATGACTGGGCAAACAGTGATATAAGAACATATCTGAACGGAACATTCCTGCAAGACAATTTCTCCACAACAGAGAAGAGCGCCATAGCGTCAAGCACCAAGAGCGCCGAAGACATCAAAGACGGAAATGGAAGTAGTAATTTAACCTTTACTTCACTTAGCAATGATAGTATTTTCTTGCTTGATTCAATGGAAGCAACCAGGGAAAGCTATGGATACAGTAATACAGGTAGTGGTGCAGAAAACAGAAAAAAAACAGGCGGCAACGCCATGTGGTGGCTGCGGTCGGCTTATACTAACTCTACCAATATCGCCGGCTTCGTCAATTTGCGCGGCAACATCAACATCGACTTTGTCACCAGCGCTTATGTTGGTGTGAGTCCCGCTTTGAATATCAATCTGTCATCTGTTCTCTTCACATCTGCCGCCAAGAATGGCAAGCTCGACGGAGGACTGAGGCCAATTCCCGCATACAGCGGCAATGAGTGGAAGCTGACGCTTTTAGACAGCAGCCGCAGCGAATTCAATGTGACCACCACAGCCGTTTCCTCAACCACCTTTGGCGGCAAGGTGAGTATTGACTATTCCGGTGCGAAAACAGGCGAGAACGAATACATTTCTGCCATGTTGCTGGACGATGACGGCAATCCGCTCTATTACGGTCGCAGCACCGCTGCCCTCACGCAAGCAGACGGCACAGCGGAACTCACAGTTCCTGCTTTGACCAAGGGAACCTATACCCTCAAGGTGTTCTCCGAACAGTACAACGGCGATTACAAGACCGACTACGCAAGCAATTTTAAAGATGTAACGCTGACGGTTACAATAGGGAAAGATTACACAGTTCAATTTGACACCGCAGGCGGCACGGCTGTCGCCGACAAAACAAATGTCAAATGGACGGATAAAGTGCTGGACGGCATAACCGCCCCCACAAGAAGCGGTTATAAATTCAACGGCTGGAAATACGGCGATAAGACCGTTACAGCAGATACAACCTATGCCGAGCTTGCGTCTGACAATACTGTGGCGAGTATCACGCTGACGGCACAGTGGACGGTTAATCGTTACACAATTACCTTTGATACCGCCGGTGGAAGCAAAATTGATTCCATAACGCAGGACTACGGCACGGAGATTGCCGCTGCTGCTAATCCGACAAGAGAAGGCTATACCTTCACGGGATGGGATAAGGAAATTCCCAAAACAATGCCTGCGGAAAATATCACAATCACCGCACAGTGGAAAGACAGCGAAAAACCGACGGGCGAAATTAAAATCAACGAAAACAGTTGGAAAACATTTCTCAACAGTATCACTTTCGATTTGTTCTTTAAGGACACGCAAACGGTCATAATTACCGCAGCCGATAACAGCGGCGAGGCAGTAACGGTTGAATATCTGCTGTCGGATAAGGAATTGACCAAAACGGAGCTTGACGGCATGACTTTCACGGCGTACACCGCACCGTTCGGCATTGATCCCGATAACGAGTATATTATTTATGTCAAATTGACCGATACGGCGGGCAATACGGATTATATCTGTTCGGACGGCATTGTACTTGATGCTACAAGCCCTGTGATTTCCGGAATTGAGAACGGAAAGACCTATTGTGAGGCACAAACCGTTACCATTGACGAGAAGTATATTGATACCGTCGCCATAAACGGAACGGCGGTCACCCTTGACGAAAACAACAGCTTTGTTCTCTCTCCGGCAGACGGCGAGCAGAATATCATCGTTAAAGACAAAGCAGGCAACAGCGCTGAAATGACCGTGACGGTCAACGACGGACATACAGATGACGATAATGACCACAAGTGCGACTGCTGCGGAAAGACTCTCAGCGAGTGCACGGATGATGACGAAGACGATGCTTGTAAGGTGATTAAAGAGTATTTGAATGATATCAAAGACTGCTTGTGCATTATTTTGCGTACGATTTTGCGTCTTGTTGAACTGTTGTTGGCTCTTTCCCGAACCATTTGTTCAATCATATTTAATTAAATTCGCTCATAAAATTTTTATTATTTTAAATTTCTCATAGTCCGAGATTTTATTTGTGAGCGTGAGGCAGGCGTAAACGGGGCAACTGTTTACACTAAGAAAAAAGAGGGAAATAAATTATATAGGTGTGCTTGTCACACTTACAACAATCCCTCCTGTCAAGTACAAACTGACAGGAGGGTTTGTTATGGAGTACAAAAAGATATCAAAAAGTGAGCAGAATGAAATAAATCCCCTCACGCCCGCAGGCATTTCACATGGCGAAGCCATATTTCACACGCGAAGCGCATTTCACAAATCCCGCAAGGGATTTATTTCGTTGAAAAAAGCACGCTTTTACCTGATAGACAAAATATCGCTTCTCTAATTTCAGAGAGTAACTAATTCAACAAATTGATACTTCTAAAATGAATTATACAATATTTGTTACATTTATTAAAGTGAAATATCCTCCGGATGTGAAATAATGACCTTTGGACATTGTGAAATTTTCCGCTTACGCAGAAAGTGAAATGAAATAAATCCTCTCACGCCCGCAGGCATTTCACATGGCGAAGCCATATTTCACGCGCGAAGCGCATTTCACAAATCCCGTAAGGGATTTATTTCGTTGAAAAAAGCACGCTTTTACCTGATAGACAAAATATCGCTTCTCTAATTTCAGAGAGTAACTAATTCTTCAAATTGATACTTCTAAAATGAATTATACAATATTTGTTACATTTATTAAAGTGAAATATACTCCGTATGTGAAATAAGCGCTTATGCGCTTGTGAAATTTTCCGCTTGCGCAGAAAGTGAAATGAAATAAATCCCCTCACGCCCGCAGGCATTTCACATGGCGAAGCCATATTTCACACGCGAAGCGTATTTCACAAATCCCGTAAGGGATTTATTTCGTTGAAAAAAGCACCCTCACGGGTGCTTTTTTCGTGGTGCCGGTGACCGGACTTGAACCGGTACGATGTTGCCACCGAGGGATTTTAAGTCCCTTGCGTCTGCCTATTCCGCCACACCGGCATATGTGCAACCATTATTATACATAACGGTTGCGCGTTTGTCAAGATTTAATATTAAATTATGCTTCGATTACGCTGTGCATTTTTGCTTTGATAGCGTCAAGCCTTGTGTATGCATTATCTCGGCTTGCATCCTGGATTGAATAATAAACTTTGAGCTTAGGCTCGGTTCCTGACGGACGAATAGCCATCCATGAGCCGTCGTTGAAAATATATTTCAGAACATTCTCTTTCGGAAGGTCGCCTACGCCTGTCGAATAGTCGATTGTTTGTTCAAGAGAATCAAACATACCGCTTCCGTTCTCTCTGAATTCGGTCATAAGACTCTGAATCTTCTGCGCTCCGTCAATTCCTTTGAGAGTGAAGGTGTCGAGCGAGTCGAGATAGAAGCCGTATTCTTTGTAAATATCGTCGAGTACCTCTATGAGATCCTTGCCCTGATTATAATAATATGCAGCCATCTGGCAGATAAGCATTGATGAAACAACGGCGTCCTTATCGCGAGCATGAGTACCTACGAGATAACCGTAGCTCTCCTCGTATCCGATGACAAACTCCTTGTCGTTGTTCTTTTCGTATCTGTTTATCTGGTCTCCGATGTATTTGAATCCGGTCAGCGTTTCGACAATATTAAGACCGAAGCGTCTGCCGATATTTGCTCCAAGCTCACTTGTAACGATTGTCTTAACAAGTGTGGATTTCTCATTGAGCGTATCTTTCTTCATATTGAGAACGAAGTTTACAAGCAGAGCGCCGACCTGATTACCGGTCATAAGAGTGAATTTTCCGTTGTGCTTTACGCCGATACCTACTCTGTCGCAGTCGGGATC
>JAQXHF010000044.1 GCA_029007095.1 Clostridia bacterium
TATTATTTCCACCCCTTTTTGCGCACACAATTTCCTTAATATTTCTCCGATATCTTTTCTTAACTGTCCGTATATTTCTTTTCTTCTGTACTTCGGTGCGAAAACTATATGATATTGGCATCGATATTTTGAATGTGCTGAGCTTTTTATTTCATTTCTTGTGTCTTTATTAAAATTTATTGACATATTTTTAACCTCCTATTACTTTGTAATGCATTGCCGCATTTCATTGTAAACGGAGGTTTCTTCTTTGTCTATATTTTTCGGCTTGCTTTTGCTCGCCGTTTTTATTGTCGCTCTGCTCTTTCTTTTTCCCCCAGTAAAACTGGGGGTTTATTCCCACGCATAAATGCACCAATAAAGTATGGAATCTAAGTACAAAGCTTAAATTCCATACTTTTAATTTATATTATTAGTGATACTTCGGTAAATAATCGCCATGAGCTTCGATAAGGTCGTCTACCATCTTCTTAATGGTGTCGATATCAAGCTCGCTGCCCGTATGAGGATCAAGCATTGCCGCCTGATAGATATGCTCTTTCTTTCCCGTTACGGCGGCTTCAATGGTAAGGAGCTGAACATTTATATTAGTCATATTCATCGCCGCGCATTGTACCGGCAAAGCGCCTACGCTGCATGGATTTATGCCCATACCGTTAACAAGGCAAGGAACCTCAACGCAAGCCTCTCTCGGCAAATTGCTGATAAGTCCGTTAGTGTTAAGAACATTACCGCCTATCTGATACGGAGTATTATTTACAATCGCTTCCATTATATAGGTTGCATATTCTCCGGTACGCTTATGGTCCTTAACTCCGTTTTCAAGAAGCTCCGCATATTCCTTTTTCCAACCCTCAATCTGATTTACACAGCGGCGCGGATATTCGTCAAGAGGTATATTGTATTTCTCGATAAGCTCAGGGTACTTCGACTTAATATAGAACATATTGTACTCGGCATTATGCTCGCTCGACTCGGTGCAATAGTATCCGAAATTCTTGATATAGTCCAATCTGACTTTATTTTTGAATTCGGGATCGGCAAGCTTTTCTGGTACGCGCCTCTTTATCTCAGGATAGAGGTCAACGCCGTTCTTATCTCTGATTTCAAGCAACCAAGCCATATGGTTGATACCTGCAATGACCTCCTTGCGGCCGTCAAGCTTATCTTCCATACCAAGCTGAGTGAGAAGATCGTATGAACAGGATTGTACGCTGTGGCAAAGTCCAACCGTCTTAACTCCGGTATAACGCTGCATATAACCCGAAAGCATTGCCATCGGATTTGTGTAGTTAAGGAACCACGCGTCGGGGCAAACCTCCTCCATATCGTGTGCAAAATCAGAAAGCACGGGAATTGTTCTGAGCGCTCTCATAATTCCGCCGATACCGAGAGTATCTGCAATCGTCTGTCTGAGTCCGTATTTTTTAGGAACTTCAAAATCAATGATAGTACAAGGGTCATAAAGTCCGACCTGAATGGCATTTATTACAAAATCAGCGCCCCTGAGAGCCTCCTTGCGGTTTTCAACGCCGAGATAACACTCGATTTTTCCGAATCCGCCCTTTGCAACGCGCATAGCTTCAAGGATTGTACGGCTCTGCTCCAATCTTTCACCGTCAATATCATACAGAGCAAAGACAGTATCACGCAAGGTTTCGGAACACATCGCGTCACCGATTAAATTTCTTGCAAAAACGGTGCTTCCAGCACCCATAAATGTTATTTTCACTTGTTTTACGCCTCCTGTTTTTTATCTTGGAAAATTATATCATTGATAAAATTGCAAGTCAATATCAGACAAGACGCAAATTTAATTTCGTATAATTGACTAATATTAGACAAATATTTTGTCGTAAATAAACATCATTTGAAAGTTGTAAAGAACCAAAAATAAGCATAAAAGGTGCTGTAAAAAACGAAAGTTTTTTCAGCGCCTTTTATGGAGACGGTTTAAGTGGATAGGAAAAAAAGATGAAGAACGGACAAACTGAGCAAAATCAAAGCAACGCTCTTGATTTTGTCTGCCCGACGGCGTACATAGGTACGCCGAGTGGCGAAGTTTGTTCGTAGTATAAAACATAAAAATATTTATATTTTACACTTTAAAGTAATTATATAGGGTTCTTACGGTTTTCAATACCGAAGAACCCCTCTTGTATTATACGGTTTTATACGGTCTTCGCTTTTTTTACATCCCCGATTAACTTAATATTTTATTTAAGCTCGGCTATAACCTCTACCTCTACAAGCACGCCCTTAGGAAGCGACTCGACTGCAACACAGCTTCTTGCCGGCTTACCCGTGAAATACTTGCCGTAAATCGCATTGAACGCCGCAAAATCGCCCATATCATTAAGGAAGCAAGTAGTTTTAACCGCATTCTCACAGCTTGAACCTGCGGCTTCAAGGACTGCGCTGAGGTTTTTCATAACCTGCTCGGTCTGCTCTTCAATAGTCTGAGCTACTACATCGCCAACCTCCGGGTTAATTGCAATCTGTCCGGATGTATATACGAGATTACCTGAAATTACAGCCTGCGAATAAGGGCCGATTGCCGCCGGAGCCTTATCCGTATGAATTGTCTTTGCCATAATAATCCTCCTTATGAATTAACAATAATCAATCCGTTTTCTGTCAAAGCCTTTTTGATTTCGTTTATATGTTCAAAGTTCCTTGTTTCAAGAGAAACGCGGAGATAGCAACCGTTAATATCGCTGCCCTCGTTTGCTCTCTCGTGATGAACCGCAACAACATTACCGCCAAGCTCGGCTATGATATGTGAAACCGTTTCAAGCTGACCGGGCTTATCAACAAGCTCTATGGTGAGCTGACATTGTCTGCCGCTCATCAGCAAGCCTCTGTCGATAACTCGTGACAGAATAGTAACATCAATATTGCCGCCCGAAAGAATACAGGCAACCTTTTTACCTTTAACGGGAATCTTGTTAAACATTACAGCCGCAACAGCCGCCGCGCCTGCGCCCTCTGTAACAAGCTTCTGCTGCTCCATAAGCGCGAGAATCGCCGCAGATATCTCATCATCTGTAACGGTAATAATTTCATCAACAAATTTAGAGCAGATATCATATGTAAGATCGCCCGGACGCTTAACCGCTATACCGTCGGCAATAGTAGAAACGGATTTGAGCGTTTCAATCTCGCCGTGTTCACGGGCATTGAACATACTTGCCGCTCCTGCTGCCTGAACGCCGTAGACTTTAATATCGGGGTTCAGCGATTTAACGGCATAAGCAACGCCTGAGATGAGTCCGCCGCCGCCGATAGGAACAACAACAGCGTCAAGATTTTCAACCTGGTCGCAAAGTTCAAGCCCGATAGTTCCCTGACCTGCTATAACATCTTCGTCGTCAAACGGATGAATAAAGGTATAGCCGTTTTCATCACGAAGCTGCAACGCCTTAGCATACGCATCATCGTAAACT
>JAQXHF010000045.1 GCA_029007095.1 Clostridia bacterium
CCGTCGGCAAAGACCGAGCATACAGTTTTATAGAAATTTTCAACTTTATCCTGCTCATTATAGCACGGAACAACAAGCGACAGCTTCATAAAATCAGTTCTTTCTAATAGATTTGACTTAATTATTGTAGCATATAAAGAAAAAAAGTCAAGAAAAAAGCAGCCGCTCCTTTAATCGGAACGGCTGCCGTTTAAGCAGTAATTACATCATGCTTGCAACTTCTGCGGCGAAATTATCTTCTTTCTTCTCGATGCCCTCACCCTTTGCAAAGCGAACAAAATCAACAGCCTTGATAGAACCGCCGATCTCCTTGGCAACGGAATCAATATACTGAGCGACATTCATTTCGCCGTTCTTAACGAACTCCTGATCAACGAGGCAGTTCTCTTTATAGAACTTCTTGATTCTGCCGGTGATGATACCCTCGATAACCTTTTCGGGCTTTGAAGCCATCTTCGGATCTTCCTTAATCTGAGCTGCAAGAATTGCCTTCTCATGCTCAACTGTTTCTGCCGGAACAGAAGCCTCGTCAAGATATGCGGGATTCATAGCTGCGATCTGCATAGCAACATCCTTACCCATAGCCTTGAATGCGTCGTTTGAAGCGCAATCGGTATCGAACTTAACAACAACACCTACTGTGCCGCCGCCGTGGATATATGTTGTGCAGTCGCCCTCTATACGCTGGAAACGGCGAACTTTCATATTCTCACGAATGGTAAGGAAAAGCTCCTGAACAGCATCGGCAACCGTTGTATCCGAACCTGAAAGAGTCTCGGCAAGAAGCGCGTCAACATCTGCCGGATTCTTCTCGGCAACAGTAACGGCAATTTTGTTTGCAAGAGCAACGAAATCAGCATTCTTTGCAACGAAGTCAGTTTCGCAGTTAACCTCAACGATAGCTGCAACCTTGTTTGCCTCGTCGTTGTAAGCTACAACAACGCCCTCGGCAGCTACTCTTGAAGCCTTCTTTGCGGCGGAAGCAAGGCCCTTCTCACGAAGGATGTCTATCGCCTTATCCATATCTCCGTCTGTCTCGACAAGAGCTTTTTTACATTCCATCATACCTACGCCGGTCTTCTCACGAAGAGCCTGGACATCTTTAGCTGTGAAAGCCATAATTATTCCTCCTTATGTAATTACGGCAGATCCGCGTCCGAAGACGCGGCGCCGCTAAAATTCAAGTTATATTATTCAGCCTCAGCCGGAGCTTCCTCAACGGGAGTCTCCTCAGCAACAGCAACCTCTTCCTGCTCGCCCTGACGGCCTTCGATTACGGCGTCAGCCATAGCGCCTGCGATAAGGCGTACTGCACGGATAGCGTCATCGTTACCGGGAATTACATAGTCAACCTCGTCGGGATCGCAGTTTGTATCTACGATAGCAACGATGGGGATTCCGAGCTTCTTAGCTTCCTGAACAGCGATTCTCTCCTTACGGGGATCTACGATAAACATAGCGGCGGGCTGCTTTTTCATATTGGCAATACCGCCCATGAATTTCTCAAGCTTCTCGATTTCAAGCTTGAGCTTGATAACCTCTTTCTTGGGAAGCATATCAAAAGTTCCGTCAGCTTCCATCTTTTTGAGCTGTTCAAGTCTCTTGATTCTTCTCTTGATAGTTGTAAAGTTTGTAAGCATACCGCCGAGCCAACGAGCGTTGACATAGGGCATACCGCAGCGAACAGCCTCTTCCTTAACGGAATCCTGAGCCTGCTTCTTAGTGCCGACGAAAAGAACATCGTCGCCGTTTGCAGCTACATCGCGTACAAACATATAAGCTTCCTCAAGCTTCTTGACTGTTGTTTGAAGGTCGATGATGTAAATACCGTTGCGCTCCGTGAAAATGTAGGGAGCCATTTTCGGATTCCATCTTCTGGTCTGATGTCCGAAATGAACACCAGCTTCAAGTAATTGTTTCATTGATACTACCGGCATAAAATTTCCTCCTTAGTTTTTGCCTCCGCAGGGCTTTCTGCATCAAACATAAAATTTTGATTGATGGCTTATATCCGAACATTTCGTCCGAAATGCACTTCGGATAAAACACCCTTGCGTGCGTTTTGCCGATAAAGTATATCACAGTCAAGATGAAATTTCAAGAGTTTTTTTTATTTTTTTCCGATAATTAACGATAATTATTCATTATAAATGATTTTATCTGCAATACTCTTAAATACGGGAGCACAGTCCTCTGCTCCGGAGCTTCCGTTTTGTTTTAAAATAACTATAACATATTCAGGCTCGTCCGCCGGAAAGTATCCTCCGAACCATGTATTGCAAAGCTCGTTTCCGTTTGAATCAAAACTTCCTGTCTGTGCCGTCGCCGTTTTTCCTGCCGCCTTTACCGAATTTATCAGCTTTGCCTTGGACGCGTTGCCTTTCTCAACGACAGAAACAAGCATATCCGACAGCTTTTCGGCAGTTTCCTGCGAAACGGCGTGTACCGGATATTCGGTACTGTGCTCAAAAACAACATTGCCGCCGCTGTCTTCCGCCCGTTCGACAATATAGGGTTTTAAATAGCTGCCGGAGTTTGCAACAGCCGCCATCATCTGCGCTATCTGAAAAGCCGAGGCGGTAAAGTCGCCCTGACCGAATGAAAAATTTGCAAGATTTCCCGAAAGTTTTAGATTTTCAAGAGACGGAAGCTTACCCTGAGCCGCCGAGATTTCGCTGTCAAGTTTGACTTGCTGACCGAATCCGAATGAAGACGCAGTTTCCAAGATTGCCTTAGCTCCGATTTTTTGAGCAAGCTTGATAAAATAAGTGTTGCACGAACACTCCAAAGCCTTTCTCATATCAAGCTTACCGTGAGATTTGTTGGCATTGCAATGGAAATTAACTCCGTCAACCTCGCACACACTCCTGCAATCATAATCAAAATCGGTTATACCTTTTTCCAGAGCCGACGCCGCGACGCATACCTTAAAAATCGAACCGACCGCATAAGCCGACAGTGCCCTATTGACAAACGGTGAATCCTCCCTGTCAATATATTCGCCGAGATTACGAGCGTCATATACAGGTCTTGACGCAACGGCTCTGACCGCTCCGCTTTTAGCCTCTATAACAACGGCAGCGCCCTGAGCAACATCATACATATCCAATGAATCTTCGACATATCTTTGTATTGCGGAATCAACCGTAAGCTGAACATTTCCGCAAGGCAAGGTACTGTTTACAAGCTCCGTCCTCGCCCCTCCGATAACCTTGCCGTATGCGTCGCAGGGAAATCTGACGCTCAGATTCTTGCCGGTTGACAGCACATTTTCATACGCGGCTTCTATCCCGGCGACGCCTTTGTTTTCACCGTTAATATAACCTATGATATGCCGGGCAAGCTGTTTATCGGAATATCTGTTCCAAACCTTTATACACATTGCGTCGGATATTGAATCAACCTCAGCCTTGCCAATATTCACACACACCGCATTGCCCTTGGACATTCTCTGACGCGCGCTGTTAAAAGTGTCGCTGTCCGTAACGCTTTCGAGCAGGTTCAACGCCTTAGCGGTTGGCTTCAAAGCAAGATAGTTGCTGTAATCCGTTCCGGTCAGCCGTCTGCCGTTACAGTCCAGAATATCTCCCCTTACAGCCGCAAGCTCAACCGTTTTATAGTGTGATGAATTCATTGCCGTGACCGGCGAATCCGTACTCAGAGTATAAAGCCGCAGGCAAAGACAGCCTATTATCATACATATTGCCGCAAAAACCGCAATCAATCTTTTTTCCGTATAAATCCCACCTTTGAAATTATTATTCCCTAAAAAAATCATTTTTGCTAAGTGATTTGCTGTTTTTTAGGACTATACAAATTTCAAAAAGTGTAAAAAGTGCATAAAATTTATTTATTTTTTTCAAAAAAAAGCATTGACCTTTTTCCATAAAAATACTATTATATATATGTATAATTTGAATGGAGGAATATAGAATGAATAAAACTATCTGCAAGATAATCTCGCTTTTTCTTGCCTGTATGATGCTGTTCGGCATTATGTCGAGCGTTTCATATGCCGCAGGCGAATCCGAGAATACAAATTCGATTGTGTTTAATGTAAAAACCGTATCCGAAACAACAGATTCCCTTGTTCTTGACATTGAACTTGTATCCGGCTCTTTCGTCTGCGCCGAGTTCACTGCAAGCACAAGCGCGCGCCTTACCTGCACGGAAATAGCTATGTGCGATAATTTCATTGATTTTCAGCAGGCAAACGGCGGAATCTCATATGAAACCAATCTTCGTACTCAAAAAACAGCTATCATAAGCCTTACCTCCTACTCCAAAGAGGGCAGTATTGTCAGATACAGCTTCTCCAAAGACGGAAAATTCGCTGCTGACCAAAACGATGTTAAATTTACTGTTTCGTGCTGCTACGATAACATTGACGACACAGATGTTGAGCTTGAACCAACCGTAACAAGTAGTTTGGGAACCGTTCACACTCACACGAGCGACGGAATATGGGAAACAGTTACCGAGCCGACCTGTCAGAAAAAGGGTACTAAGGTTACTCATTGTACCGTATGCGGTGAAGTCGCAGAAAGCAAATCTATCGAAAAGACTGATCACAAAAAGCAAACAGTAACCGTTGACGCTACCTGTACCGAAGACGGCTATAAAAGAGTGATATGTTCGGAATGTCAGACAGTTTTAAGTGAAACTATCATTCCGGCAACAAACCACAAAAACACAAGAACCGTTAAGAAAGACGCTACCTGCACCGAGGACGGCTATAAAAAAGTCGTTTGCTTAGACTGCGGTGAAACAATCAGCAATGTTACGCTTACCGCAACAGATCATCTGAACACCACAACAGAAACCAAGGCTCCGACCTGTACCGAGGACGGCTACGAAAAGACTGTCTGCAAAGACTGTAATGAAGTTATTGGCACAAAAGTTCTTCCTGCAACGGGACATCAAAACACAGAACAGATAACCGTTCTTCCTACCTGTACGGAAGACGGATATGTCAGAACCGTCTGCAAGGATTGCGAAACTGTAATCAGTGAAACGGTAATTGAAGCAACAGGACACCACACAGTTTTATATAAATTTCCGGCAACCTGCACGGAAGACGGTTATATTGACTCAATTTGCACAGGCTGTAACAAAGTATTTAACCATACTGTACTCGAAGCAACAGGTCATAAGTGGTCCGAATGGGAAGTTGTAAAAGAACCTACTTACAAGACCTACGGACTCAAAACACGCTACTGCCTTAACTGCAATGAATATGAGGAAGAGCGAATTCCTATGCTTGCGGTTGAGCCGACAGGCATCACAATCAGTATGACCGATATAACTATGAATTACAAAAAGTCAACAAGACTCTATGCTAATGTGCTTCCGGAGGAGGCAGCATACTCATCTGAAATTGTTTGGGAATCCTCCAATACGAGCGTTGCAAGAGTTGACCAGGACGGCAATGTTTACGCAGCAGGCGTCGGTAACGCTACTATAACAGCTTCGACCGCGGACGGTTCTTATTCGGCCACCTGCAATGTCAAGGTTGAATATTCCTTCTGGCAGATCATAATCGTTTATGTATTGTTCGGGTGGATTTGGTATTGATTATTGCCTGATATAATATAATATAAAATAGGCTTGTACGATTACCGTGCAAGCCTATATTTTTATACCGATATTTTTCTTATTTACTCTTATTTACTCTGACAGGTTCCTGCGCCAATGAAATAGATATTGCTGCGCTATTCCCTCGACTCCTCTCGTACACTCAGGCAGGCCGTCCGGGTAGAGTTCCTGCATTATCCTGCGAACCCACACATCCACGGGAAACGCGTCTACCCTGCCGCAGCCGTAAAGAAGCGTACATTCGGCAACCTTTGCGCCTACGCCCTTGATAAGCTGTAACTCCGCTCTCGCTTCATCAATATCGCAGGAAGCCATCTTTTCAAGCTCAACATCACCTAAGGCAACCTTTTGTGCGGCGTCAATTATATACTTAGCTCTAAAACCTGCTCTGAGCGGTGAAAGCTCCTCCACGGAACATTCTGCGAGTTTTTCAGCGGTTGGGAAAGAGAAATCGCCGTTGCCCAAATCTTCTCCGAAATTCACACACAGGCGCTCCACAATGCCCTTTATTCTCGGAATATTATTATTCTGAGAGATAATGAACGAACACAACGCTTCCCATGAGTCCTGTTTGAGTATGCGAATTCCGCTGTACTTTTCTATCGCAAGCTTTAAATATTTATCAGCTTTCAGATTTTCGCATATCTCGCCGTAGTTCCTTTCAAGGTCAAGATACCGAGTCCAGAATTCAGCGTCGCCGTCCTTTATAATACCTTTAACGGTGAGCGAATTGCCGCTCTGATAAATATTTACCGCACGATTTCCGACTATACCGTGCCATGAACCGTCCGGGTTTTTATCCCATCTGAACGCCTGTCCGCAGTCAAAAGTAAGGTCTGCGCTGAATGGTGCAATATCATTAAAAACCAACGATGAATATTCATTGAATACTTGCATAAAAACCCCTCTTTTTTTAACATCTGTAAAAATTATATTCATTTTGTAACTTCTTGTAATAACTTCTTGTCAAGCATTTTTTAATCGTAAATTGCACAAACTTTCAGGATAAAATTATTGAATTTTTCTAATGGAATTTACATAAAAAACACTTGACAAAAGAAAAATTTGATTGTTATAAAATTAACAATATTTTTCGTTTTAACACCTTAAATTGTGGAAAACTGCGTAAAATCAAGGTTTTTTCGGTTAGTTATCCACAGTTTCCACATAGTTTTCCACAGGGTAACGGAAAATTTTCAAGTTTTCAACACTTCAACATAAAATTGTTGAACCTTATTTTTAAAGTCGATTACGGTCGAAAAATATGCATTTTTTACTGCATAAAAAATCATCATTGTGTGCAAAATAATACCGAAACAAATTGAGAAAGCAGGGTGTTTTTTGATTAAAGGTGTAAATCATCAGGTAGTAGAGGTTACAAAACCCTCTTGTGAATACTTTGAAAGAATCATATTTTTCGTCAAGCCGGAATTTTCAGCCGTAAGCGAAGGAACTTTGCGTGACAGAGCCGATGAAATAGCCGGCAACGCAGACTCGCCTCCCCCGACAAAGCTAAGGCGCAGGAAATTCCTCGCCGCAGCAAAGCTGATATGCGCGGCAATCGCGGGAGCTTCGGTTGCGATAATCATAATGAGATTTATTTCTTAACTGATTTGCAGAAATCTCTCATACAGCAATTTTCGCACTTAGGTCTGCCGGAAATGCAGACAGCTCTGCCGTGAAACACACAACGATGGCAGAAGTCATTGCTTTCCTCCGGCGGCAGAATAGCTTTCAGCTCTTTTTCAACCTTTGCAGGATCTTTGGTCTGAACAAGTCCGAGCAGATTGCTTATTCTGATTAAATGTGTATCGGCAACGACAGCTGGTTTGCCGAAGACATCACCGCAGATTAAATTGGCGGTTTTGCGGCCTACGCCGGGCAAGGTGGTAAGTTCCTCAATCGTGTCCGGCAATTTTCCGTCAAATCTGTCTATGATAGCCTGAGCCATACCGATTATGTCCTTTGCCTTGGTTCTGAAAAATCCGCATGAACGGATAAGATTTTCAACATCGGCAAGGTCGGCATTAGCGTAATCTTCAAGCGTTTTGTATTTTGCAAAAAGCGCAGGTGTGACGAGATTCACTCTCGCGTCGGTGCATTGCGCCGAAAGCCGCGTTGCTATCAACAATTCAAATTCATTATCAGCATTCAGAGAGCATATTGCTTCGGGATATTCGGTTTTCAGAGTCTCTACCGCAAGCAATGCTCTTTGTTTTTTAGTCATAAATTCACATCCCGATAAAAATTGTATTCATTATACTACAAATTATCGAAAAATAAAAGTACATATTATATTTAAAGCTATACAATTCCGGCAAAATATGTTATCTGAGTTAATTGCAGTATTACCTTGAAAAATGTAATAAATTATGTTATTATATTATTGAAAAAAATCAATGGAGGTAATACCGATGAATAGAAAAAAAGTTATTGCGTTTCTTTTGTCCGTTATCTTGGTGGCATTTTCTTTTACCGCCTGCGGAAACTCATCCGAACCGGGCAAGAAAAACGATGATGAGCTTAAAAAGGCTCCGGATTCCATTGAACTTGTCGATGAAACCGGCGCAACTGTTGATGTGACAGCTATTACTGCCGCAACCGATCAGAACGGCAAGGTCATCGACGCAAACGGAATTTTTGACAAAAAGGGACACAAGATTTACTCAACGGGACAGGTTGACGCTTCGGGACTCCCGATATACACAACAGGTAAGGTTGACTCGCACAATAAGCCGCTTTATACCAAAAACCAGCTCGATTCTTTCGGCAATCTGATTTATTACACCGGTGTTTACGGCAGCAACGGCAAGCTTATCCTCACCCCTACCGACGAAGCTCCCGACTACACCTCGAACGATGTGCCGAAAAATCCGATTATTCAGGGGACTACAACGACTACTACAACCGTAGGATATACTCAGAGCAATAAGGATAAAGACAAGCCGATAACCGTCATTACAGACGCAAAAGGCAGCTTTATGTCCTATTTCGGCGGCAAAAGCACGGACGCTTTCAACTGTGTTTCACCCTGCAAGGACGGCGGATTTATTGCAGGCGGTTTCAGTAAATCCAAGGACGGCGACTTGTCAGGTATCAGCTCCGACTGGGACGGATATCATTCTATGGTTCTGAAATATGACGCTAACGGAAGCGTAAAATGGAAATACATAATCGGCGGCGACGCTGATGTTATGATCTCCGATGTTACAGAGCTTAAAGACGGCAGCGTTATCGCGATAGGATATACTTCCGCTACGGATATCGACGCAAAATCCAATTCGGATTATATGTCGGGTATGATTGTAAGAATTGACAAAAACGGCAAGGAAATGTGGCAGTATTCTTTCCCCGGAGATGTTGAGTCTACCGGAGAATATATAAGCTGTGTTTCCGCGACTCCGGACGGCGGATTCGTTGTCGGCGGTAAAGCAACATCAAATTCAGGCTTCTTTAATTCGACAGACGCTGATACAATCAAGGCTTTCATATTCAAATTTGACAAGAACTGCAATATTAAATGGCGTAAAGTCCTCACCGGAACTATGTCAAATAATATTTCTGCTATTGATGTTAACGAGGACGGCGACATCTTTGCAACCTGTGTTACGGCTTCAACGGATATGGATTTTTCGGGAATTCAGTATTATCTGAAAGCGTCTCTTAACACGGTACTGCTCAAACTCAACAAGAAAGGTAATCTTGAATGGGCAAAATACCTCGATAATACAGGAAACAGCGAATACAACTCGGTAGTCGCAACCGATGACGGCGGCTGTGTTATCGGCGGTTCTTTCCAGATTTATAAGAGAGCTGACGGTATATATTCAAAAACCTACGGCGGTTCGGACGGAAATGTAATTCGCTATAACGCCAAAGGCGATGTATGCTGGGCAACACCTCTCGGCGGCTCTGCAAGCGACTATATTACGGGAGTTGCTCAGGTTGACGGCGGATTTGCCATAGTAGGTCACACGAGATCAACCGACGGAACCTTCCTCGGTCAGAAGCTCGGAGGAGAAGAGGACGGCTTTATAATATACCTCGACGACAACGGTAAGGTTTCCACCACCGTATTGCTTGACGGTTCTAAATCCGACAGAGCTATGGATGTTTGCACGCTCGCAGACGGAAGCGCAGTTGTTTCAGGCTTCACAAAATCGACCGATAATGCCTTTGAAGGCTCCGGCGCAAAAAACGAAAAGGCTTTCGTCGGAAAATTCGTAACAGAGACAACTCAAAAAACAACCACTACAACAAAGAAGAAATAAAAACAAAGGCGGAACTTTTTACAGCTCCGCCTTTATGCTTCAAAGAAATCAAAACCGCCGGTTCAACCGGCGGTTTGCACCACCCCTATAAGGGGTTCTTACTGGCTTTGCCCCTGAAAGGGGCTTCTGATTTATAGCAATGCATTACATTCTCAGCAGCCGCTCTCGTGCGGCTGTTTTTTTTGCTTACTTATTCTTGGAACCCGTAAACGGGTCTATGTACTCTTTGATACTTATTTGGTCTGCTGCAAAATCATCCTCAAGTTGATTCTTTTTGTATTCTGCTATTACCTTTTTGTTTCGCCCTACCGTATCTACATAATATCCTCTGCACCAAAAGTTCCTCTTTCCATACTTGTATTTCAGGTTTGCATGCCTATCGAATATCATTAGCGTACTTTTTCCCTTGAGATATCCCATAAACTGTGCTACACTTATATGCGGTGGAATACTTACAAGCATATGGATGTGGTCTGGACATGCCTCTGCTTCTATTATTTCCACCCCTTTTTGCGCACACA
>JAQXHF010000046.1 GCA_029007095.1 Clostridia bacterium
AAAACTTTTGGAAAGAACTGACGGAAAGAACAACAAAATATTCAATTTTCGAACCGGAGAAAACCCCTTATTTTACGGGCTTTTTTAGCGGAGCAAACAGCCAACTCTTCAAAAAATTTCGAGTGCTGAACCTTCGACCTCTCGGACAACTCTCCATATGTATTTATTTGATGCTCGGATATTCTATCAGATTTTTACTGTTTTGTCAAGTGCAGAAACATAAAATCTTATTTTTAGCTGACCTAAGAAATGAATTCAGAGTAGATGTTGTGCATATATTTAATTGTTTATTATAATTTTATGCAAAAATTCGCTGTTTTATGAATAAAAAAGGTTCTTTATGATTTTATTCGTATAAAGATTTTACCAATTCGCTAAATCGGTTGATTATTTTATTTATTTATGATACAATTACTCAGATAAAGTCAAAATTTGAGATAAGGAGGGATTTTGATGGATTGTTGCAACGGTAAAAAGAGCGATTTGTCTCTTATTCAGGGCGTTCTTGACGAATATGCAAATGTCAAGGGAAGTCTTATTACAATTCTTCAAAAAACTCAGGAAATTTACGGATATTTACCGATCGATGTCCTTTACAAAATTGCTGATGCTGTGGGAGAATCTCCGGCAAGGGTATTGGGTGTAGCGACCTTTTACTCACAGTTTCGTTTGAAGCCTGTCGGTAAGTATTTGATTATGCTTTGCCAGGGAACGGCGTGTCATGTTAACGGTTCTCAGCGTATTGAGCAGGCACTTTTTGAAGAACTCGGCATTCGTGACGGAGAAACCACGGAGGACGGATTGTTTACGCTTAAGGATGTTGCCTGCCTCGGTTGTTGTAGCCTTTCACCGGTCATGATGATAAACGGTGAAACTTACGGCAGACTTACGCCCGACAAGGCAAAAGAGATTATCAGAGAGTTAAGGAGCAAGGAGGAGTAATTATGCGTATTGCGGTAGGCAAGGGAAGCTGTGGGATTGCAGCCGGAGCCAATAAAGTATATGACGCTATCAAAGAGAAGCTCGGTAATGCGGCGGAGCTTGATATCACAGGTTGTATAGGTATGTGCTTCCTTGAACCGATTGTAGATATTTATGACGGTGAAACTCTTTTGAAGCGTTTGGTTAAGGTTAAGCCTGAGGACGCAGACAAGATAATTGCGTTTGCGGGCGGAGATGAAAATGCTGTCGATGAGCTTGAAATTACAGACGATGACAAATCTTTTCTTGAAAAACAGACGAGAATTGCATTAAGGCACTGCGGTATCATCAATCCCGACAGAATTGAGGATTATATGGCAGCCGACGGATACAAGGCTCTTGAAAAGGTGCTTAAAACAATGATACCTGAACAGGTGATAGAGGAAATCAAAACCTCAGGACTTGCCGGCAGGGGAGGCGCAGGCTTCCCGACATGGTTCAAGTGGAATGCCGCTCATCAGTCGGAGGGCAAGGTAAAGTACCTGATATGCAATGCCGACGAGGGCGATCCGGGCGCATTTATGGACAGAGCGGTAATTGAGAGCGATCCGCATAATCTAATCGAGGGTATGCTTATAGCCGCTTACGCCATAGGAGCGAGCGAAGCGGTTGTGTATGTAAGAGCCGAATATCCTCTTGCAATCGAGCGATTGACAAACGCTATCAAGCAGGCTGAGGAAAAAGGCTTGCTCGGCGACAATATAATGGGTACGGATTTCTCGTGCATAATGAGAATCAAAGCCGGCGCGGGCGCATTTGTCTGCGGTGAGGAAACGGCGCTTATTGAGTCTATTCAGGGCGAAAGAGGTATGCCGAGGCTTAAACCGCCTTTCCCTGCACAGTCCGGATATTGGTACAAGCCGTCAAATATAAATAATGTTGAAACCTTTGCAAATGTTTCGTGGATAATTCTTAACGGCGGTTCGGCATTTGCGGCTATGGGTACCGAGAACAGTAAAGGAACAAAGGTATTTGCTCTTACCGGTAAAATCAAAAAGGGCGGACTTGTCGAAATACCTATGGGTAAAACTCTGCGTGATGTAATATTTGATATCGGCGGCGGAATCCGCGACGGCAGAGAGTTTAAAGCGGTTCAGATGGGCGGCCCTTCCGGCGGATGTATCCCGGCGGAACTGTTGGATACCGTTATCGACTACAAGACATTGGCAGCTACCGGCGCCATTATGGGTTCCGGCGGTATGGTTGTTATGGATGACAGTACCTGCATGGTTGGTATGGCACAGTTTTTCCTTGACTTCACAGCGAAAGAGTCTTGCGGTAAATGCGTGCATTGCCGAATCGGTACAAAACGTATGCTTGAAATTCTGAACAGAATCGTAAAAGGCGAGGGAAAAGATGGCGACATCGAGCTGCTTGAAGAGCTTTGTCGCAGTATCAAGGACGGTGCGCTTTGCGGACTCGGACAGACAGCACCGAACCCTGTACTGACAACGATTAAATATTTCAGAAATGAGTACGAAGCGCATATTAACGAGAAGAAATGTCCTGCCAAAGCGTGTGTAGATTTGCTGCGCTACTCAATCCGTGCCGATCAATGTAAAGGCTGTACGCTTTGTGCAAGGAAATGCCCGGCAGGCGCTATCAGCGGAGAAGTGAAAAAGGCGCATACGATCGATCAAGATAAGTGTATTCAGTGTGGCGCCTGTTATGCGACATGCAAATTCGGCGCAGTCTGCGTGGAATAAGAGGTGACTGGAATGAGTGAGATTAAAGTAAATATTGACGGCAAAGAAATTACGGCGCAAAGCGGACAGACAATTCTTAAAATTGCACAGGAGAACGGAATCGAAATTCCGGCTTTGTGTTATGTTGACGGCGTTAAGCCTTACGGCGCCTGCGGCCTTTGCACCGTTGAGGTTGAGGGCAACCCGAAGCTTCTTCGAGCCTGCGCTACCATGGCGTCGGACGGAATGGTTATCAAAACCAATACGCCGAGAGTGGCGCAGTCGAGAAAAATTGCGCTTGAACTTCTGATTTCCGATCATACGGGTGACTGTAAAGGACCTTGTTCGTTGAACTGCCCGGCAGGAACTGATTGTCAGGGATATGTAAAACTCATCGGCGAGGGCAAGTTCAAAGAGGCTGTCGCTCTTGTCAAAGAGAAATTACCGCTTCCGGCATCTATCGGCAGAGTTTGTCCGCACCCGTGCGAAAAGGCTTGCCGCAGACAGCTTGTTGAGGAGCCTATCTCGATAGCTTATCTCAAAAGCTTTGCCGCCGACGAGGATTTGAAATCCGGAGATAAGTTTATGCCTGAGGTTGCCGAAAGCACCGGCAAAACTGTCGGAATAATAGGCGGAGGACCCGCCGGACTTACTGCGGCATATTTCCTCTCCGCAAAGGGACACAAGGTTACAGTTTACGATGCAATGCCGCAAATGGGCGGTATGCTTCGCTACGGAATTCCGCAGTACCGTTTGCCCAAGGAAGTGCTTGACGAGGAGATAGCTTCCATTTCCGAGCTTGGCGCAGAGTTTAAGAATAATGTAAGAATCGGCAAGGATATCACGCTTGATGAAGTGAGAAGCAGACATGACGCCGTGCTTGTAGCAATCGGCGCATGGACATCAAGCTCAATGCGCGTAAAAGGCGAGGAGCTTGACGGCGTTTACGGCGGTATTGATTTCCTGCGTTCGGTTGCATTAAAGAATCCTGTTGCTATCGGTGAAAAGGTTGCGGTTGTCGGCGGCGGTAATACCGCAATGGATGCCTGCCGCAGCGCAGTCAGATTGGGCGCAAAAGAAGTCTATATTATTTACCGTCGTACCGAGGACGAAATGCCGGCGGATAAGCTGGAAATCGAAGAAGCGCGCGAAGAGGGCGTTACCTTCAAATTCCTCTCCAATCCGATTGAATTTATCGGAGAGAACGGCAAAGTCAAGGCGGCGAAGTTGCAGTTAATGGAGCTTGGCGAGCCGGATCAGGGTGGCAGAAGAAAGCCTGTTCCGATTGAGGGCGCGTTTGAGAATATTGAGCTTGACAGCGTAATTATGGCTATCGGACAGAAAATAAATATCAGCGGATTTGAACAGCTTGAACTGACAGACAGAGGAAACATTGCGGCAGATTTGTCGACTTTCAGAACCTCTCTCGACGGAGTTTTTGCAGTCGGAGACGCTACAAACAGGGGAGCCGGCATAGCTATTGAAGCTATCGGTGAAGCTAACAAGGCTGCCGATGTTATTGACAGCTATCTCAACGGTAACGAAAAGGGATACAGAAAGCCATTTGTTGTTGAAAAGACTGTCACAGCCGCAGACTTAGCGGACAGAGCCAAGGCAGACAGAGTAATTATGCCAAAGCGCAGCGCGGAGGAGCGCAAGCATGATTTTGACGAGGCTGACCTCGGACTCAGCAAAGAAGCCGCTATGAAAGAGGCACAGAGATGTCTTCAATGCGGCTGCCATGATTATCATGACTGTAAGCTTATCCGTTATGCTAATATGTATGATATTGCGCCTGAAAGATTTTCGGGTGATAAGCACAATGAACCTATTGAGCGCAAGCTTGTTTCGATAGAGAGAAATCAGAATAAATGTGTTCTCTGCAACCTTTGCGTCAGAGTGTGTGACGAGGAAGTCGGCAAAGGAATACTCGGTCTTGTCGGCAGAGGCTTTACAACGGTTATAAAGCCTGAATTTAATAATCCTGCCGTTATCGAATATTGCAAGACCTGCCAAAAGTGCGTTGAAGCTTGCCCGACAGGAGCATTGAAATCTCTGTAAAAGAACAAACCACCCGAAAAAGAAGTTTTCGCTCTTCTTCGGGTGGATTTTGCATTAAGCCATGCTTATTGCGATAACCCCTATTGTGATTATTATATGTAATATGAAAAAAATCGGCAAACCTATCATAAATTTTTTATGTTTTGTCTTGTGATGAATAAGACGCATAGTTATGTAAATTACGGCCGACGAACCGAAAAAACCGAGAGCCATAAGAGTTCTTTCGGGTATTCTCCGCCTGTGATGAATCGCGGCAGATTTATCGTAAACCGTCAGTATGATTCCGACAAGCGTTATAATTACAAAATATGCGAATAAAATATATTGATATGTTTTCATAAAAGATTCCTTTCGGTTTTGTTGATTTATCTTATATCAAAATCTTTTAAATGTCAAACCCCGTATTTTAAATAAGGAATGGTTATAATAATGCGAAAAGTTGTTTCAGTAATAATATCCGTTCTTCTTCTTTTTTGCGGATGTACTCCGAACAGCAATGAATCGGAGGCTAAAAAAGAAACCGTTACATCGGAGATTTCGGCTGTTTGGATTTATTATAACGAGCTGTCTATGAAAGATAAAAAGGGCGGAACCGAGGAAGAATTCCGCTCAAAAATCGAAAAAATGTTTGTCGATTGCGCCGCTATGGGGATAAATACCGTTTTTGTTCAGGTCAGACCGTTTGCCGACGCATTCTATCCGTCGGAGATTTTTCCGTGGTCTGCCTATCTTACGGGAACTCAGGGCAAAAAAGTCGATTACGATCCTCTTAAAATTATGGTGGAAACAGGCCATGAAAAGAATCTTGCCGTTCATGCTTGGATAAATCCTTTCAGAATTTCAGCCGACGGTGACAAGAGCAAACTGTCGGATAATAATCCCGCCTTTAAATGCAGCGATAAAAATTCCGTTGTTGAAGTAAACGGCGGCATATATTTTTCACCGGCTTCGCAGGAAGCACAGAAGCTTGTGCTTGACGGAGTTCGTGAAATCGTAAATAATTATGATGTTGACGGAATACATATCGACGACTATTTTTACCCGTCAACCGAAGCCGAGGTTGACAAGGCGTATTACGATGCCTACATAAAAAAGAGCGGCGGACTGTCGCTCTCGGAGTGGAGACTCAATACAATATCGGCCTTTGTTTCTCAAATGTATTCTTCGATTAAATCCGTTGACAGCGATTGTATTTTTTCTGTAAGTCCTGCCGGTAATATTGATAATAATTATAATCAGCAGTATGCCGATGTTAAGCTGTGGTGTTCGCAGAGAGGCTTTGCAGACTGGATAATTCCTCAGGTGTATTATGGCTTTGACAGCGAAAAGCTGACCTTTGACAAAGCTTGCCGTGATTGGAAAAAGCTTGATACCATCGGAACCGTGAAAATGATTTACGGTATCGCCGCCTACAAAGTGAACTCCGACGACGGGGAATGGAAAGCGGGCAGCGGCATAATTGACAAACAGCGAGCTTACGCCGAGAGCGTGGGAAATTGCGGCGGATTTGCATATTTTTCATATGCTCATCTTGTCGATAAGGAAAAAAGCGCCGAATTTAAAAATATCGGCGCAGTAAATACTCAGTAACTATTTTTTTGAAATTGCCTTGAATTTGTTTTTTAAAGCGAAAGACAGCAGGCAGGCAGGGCCGCTCAAAAGGAACCATAAGAAAGAGAAAAGGGGACATATCTGTCCGAGTACATTGCATTTTTGGTCGGAATAATCCCATACATTCAGATGAAATTTGAGGTTAACTATACAGCCGACAACGAATTCAATTGCGGTAATTATTCCGCTTCCCGCAAGACAGCGCAGGAAAAGACTTTTTGTTTTCATTTTCAGATTTGTCAGATATAGGGCAACAAAGGTAATACCGCCTGTCAGAGTCATTGTCCAATGTGTGAATCCTCGGAACAAAACTTCTATCAGGCTGTAAACAATTCCGCCTATACCGAAAATTACAGAAAGTTCTTTTATTTTTTTCATAATATCACCGATATTATGATTACCTTACAAATAAATAAAAAAACAGGCGTAAAACAAAAAACGCCTGTTTTTTATATGTAAATTTAGACATTGAGTTTCTGATTATTTATCTTTATCCTCAATGCAGTAAACTCCGGAATCAAGAAGTACATATTCAAAAAAGCCGATTTTGAAATACTTTCTCGGCGGTTCGGAGAAGGTCATATAGTCTTTTACGGAATAGTCTTTCATACTTATTGTTCTGATAGTTTTGTTATATTCGTTGCATACATAGAGCATATCGCCGTCTTTTGTAACGGAAATAGGACGGGAAAAGGCTCTTGAAGCTCCGCCGCCTATTCTCAGAAGCACTCTTTTTTCGATAGGGGAGAATTTAACGATAGAGTTTCTGTCGGGAACAACGCACCAGAAGCAGTTACCGTCGAGAGCAAGACTGCGTATCGGACTGTTTTGGTAAACGAGCTTTTCGTGCATTGCGACAGCGCCGTCGGCGTCAAAAATATTCATATTTCCGTCGTCAAAAAGCGTAGCTACACCGTTACTTTTAAGCACGACCGCTTCGCAGTCTATGTAGTCTCCGAGCTTCTTTGCTATATCACGGTACTGCAAGCCGAATTTAGCTTGAAGATACATTCTTATTTTAACCGGAAGAATACGGTCGCCCTCCTGGTCATAAACAAAAAAAGCAACGGTTTCCTGACCGTTAGGCAGACTTGCGCGCTGAGCGTAGATAAAACCGATTTCAAGCGGTACGATATCGAGCAGCTTTGCGTCAACAATTTTAATCAATTTACATCACCTGTTTTAGAGTAACCCCGCCAAGCCGTATGCAGCCAATAATAACCTGCGGTTAAAGCAGGTGGGTGCCACCCTCACGCTTTGGCTTCCTCACGCCGGATAGAACCGGGAGGCCTGCATTCCCACGTGCGGAGTAAGGCTCCCTATTATAAAGAGTGTTGGGTTAATATGGGCGGCATATTGATCGCACAAGGCAGGGTATGTATTTTAATTAGGATTTGAGCTTATTCGTCTTCCTCGTCTTCTTCGTTCCAAAGATATGAAAGTCTTTCTTCAAATACGGCGCTTATTCTTGCGTACTCTTCCTCGCTTGCGATCTGTGAGAGGTAAGTATCGCCGTCCTCGTCCTCGTCAACTTTAAGAACGATAACTTCGAGATCCTCTTCAAGCATTTCTTCGGGATCGTCAAAAACCGGAACAAGAGCGACATATTTTGAGTCATCGGTTTCGATTCTGTCAAGCTCTTCAAAGGTATATTCCTCGCCGTTGTCGTCAACAACGGTTACGATATCGGGATTATATTCGTCGGACATATATAAGACCTCCGTTAATACTTATAATTACATATAATATTTTAACCAAAAAACAGTCGTTCGTCAAGTAAAATACGAATTAAGTTAAATTTAATAAAAATTTTCAAGATTTTTCAAAAAAACTATTGACAAAGCTGCAAACGCGTGCTATTATATAGGTGAACAAAGGGAAAACAGATAATTAAATACAAAAGCTGATTCATTCCCAAGTTTAATTTTAATGAAAGAAGGCGAGTCCAATGAACAGTGAAGAACCTCAGTACCATATGACCGCCTTGTATAAGGAATAATTTTTAAGGGCGCAAAGAAGCCATACTTGATTGAGTTTTCAATATAAATTCCGATGTATAAGAGCGGTACAACAGTGGGAACACCCACTTTCACATAGCAGGAGGTTCGTAGAACCGTGTACCGATTTTAATATGAGGTGACTGTTAAGTACATCTGATAATTGTGTTTCAAATCAAAATCTGAAAGAGTTGAGGCCAATGTTCACTTAAAGTTTTTAACAGATAATTTATTAGAGAGAGTGAGTCCAATGAACATCGAGTAAAAGCTGAATAAACTGAAAGAGCGAATTCCGATGTTTTGATAAAATCTTCTTAATAAAAAGTTCTGAAAGAGTGAGTCCGATGAACAGTTAAATCTGTTTAAACATCAAATTAAAATGGAATTGAATTTTTCCTGTAATGTAAAATAAACGAAAGTGTGAGTCCGATGGGCAAATAACAAATCTCATTAAAATATTTTTGAGAGAGTGAGTCCAATGTTCATGTAATTAAACAGTAACTCAAATATGAAGAGAGTGAGTGACATGTACATCTAACAATTTAACTTTTATAGTAAAATGTAAAGGGTGAGTCCAAAGGTAACTCAATAAAAACTTAATAATTCAGAGCGGCGGCGTCGGTTGATGTCGCCGCTTTTGCAGTTCTGATGATTTCTGCTTAATTTTACAATTCCGATATGCTCAAGTATGCTTAAAAAATTTGTCGCAAAAGCCGCCATTTCGGTTGACTTTTTATCGGCGGTATGATAATATATTTTTGTAATCTTTAAGAGCGATACAGAGATATCGGCAAGGTTTAAATTGATTGTTCGGACTGCTGTGCATTTCCGATTGTGTCAGCCGCTGTTCTTCGGTTTTTCTGTATCCGGAACGGAGTTATGATGAATTATATATTCAGAAATGCAAAAGTATATTATAATTCCGAATTTGCAAATTTGGATATTGTTGTTTCAGACGGAAAAATTGCCGCTGTTGGCAAGAATATCGGCTTTGACGCCGACGCTGTTTCGTTTGACTGCACCGATAAATATATTTTTCCCGGTTTCGCAGATGTTCATGTTCATTTGCGGGAGCCGGGTTTTATTTATAAAGAAATTGTGGAAACAGGTACGCTTGCGGCGGCTCACGGCGGTTATACACATATTTGCGCCATGCCGAACCTGAATCCCGTACCCGATAACCTTGAAACGCTGAATGTTGAGCTTGACGCGATTAAAAAATCCGCAGTTATAAATGTTGTTCCTTACGGAGCTATAACCAAGGGCGAAAAGGGCGCGGAGCTTGCCGAACTTGAAGAAATGTCGGCATATGTTGCAGGCTTTTCCGATGACGGCAGAGGCGTTCAGAGTATGGAAACTATGCGTTCCGCCATGCTTAAATCAAAAGAACTCGGCAAGATAATTGCGGCTCATTGCGAAGATAATTCTTTGCTGAACGGCGGATATATCCATGACGGAGAATATGCAAAGGCTCATTCTCACCGTGGAATTTGCTCCGAAAGCGAGTGGAAACCCATTGAGCGTGATTTGCGCCTTGCCGCAGAGACAGGCTGTAAATATCATGTATGCCATATTTCGGCAAAAGAGAGCGTTTCTCTTATCCGTGAAGCTAAGAAAAACGGCGTTGATGTGACCTGTGAAACCGGACCGCATTATCTTGTCCTTAACGATATGGATTTGCAGGAGGACGGCAGATTTAAAATGAATCCGCCGATACGAAGCGAAGCCGACAGACTGGCGCTCATCGAGGGATTGCGCGACGGTACGATAGATATGATAGCTACCGACCATGCGCCGCACTCCGCCGATGAAAAGAGCCGGGGACTTGAAAAAAGTCTTATGGGAGTAGTCGGACTTGAAACTGCCTTTGCGGTGCTTTATACAGAGCTTGTAAAAAACAACATTATATCTCTTGAAAAGTTAATTGAGCTTATGAGCGTTAACCCGTGCGCGCGTTTCGGATTTGATAATGAAATCCGAGTCGGAAATACCGCTGATTTTACCGTTTTTGACCTTGACGGTAACTATACCGTAGATCCGGACAAGTTTTTGTCCAAGGGAAGAAGCACTCCTTTTGAGGGCAGAGATGTGTCAGGCAAATGCATTATGACGGTATGCGACGGAAAAATTGTATGGAACGAGGAGCAATCATAAAATGAAGCAGGTTATAATGAAAATAGAAAAGCAAAAGAAGATTGCTAAGAATGTTTATCTTATGGAGCTTTCGGGCGATACATCGGCAATTACAAAACCCGGTCAGTTTGTAAATATTAAGCTTGACGGCTGTTATTTAAGGCGACCGATTTCTGTTTGTGATTACGGCGAAAATTCACTTACTCTTATATACAAGGTAGTCGGTGAGGGAACGGAAAAAATGTCATTGCTTCCCGACGGTACTCAACTTGATATCTTGTCGGGTTTGGGAAACGGCTACGACATTGCCGATTGCGGAGACAAACCTCTGCTTATAGGCGGAGGAGTCGGCGTGCCGCCCTTATATAATCTTTGCAAAAAACTAATCGAATCGGGAAAGAGCGTAACGGTGATTCTCGGATTTAATACAAAAGATGAAGTATTTGCAGAAGCTGAATTCAGAGCGCTCGGAGCTGAGGTGTATATCACGACCGTTGACGGCAGTTACGCTCACAAAGGCTTTGTTACCGATGTTATGAAGGAGCTTGATTACTCATACTTTTACACCTGCGGACCGATGCCGATGTTCAAAGCAATAGAATCTGTTGCCAAGACAAGCGGACAGTACAGCTTTGAGGAGCGAATGGGATGCGGCTTCGGCGCGTGTATGGGATGCTCGTGCAAGACAAAATACGGAAACAAGAGAATCTGCAAGGACGGCCCTGTACTCAGGAGGGAGGAAATAATATGGTAAATACAAAAGTTAATTTATGCTCTCTTGAACTTGAAAATCCCGTTATTCCCGCAAGCGGAACTTTCGGCTTCGGATATGAATTTGCTCAGCTTTACGATATAAATTGTCTCGGCACATTTTCTTTTAAGGGTACGACGAGGGAACCCCGTTTCGGTAATCCTACGCCGAGAATTGCCGAGTGCGAAGCAGGCCTTATAAATTCTGTCGGACTGCAAAATCCGGGAGTTGACAGCGTTATCGAAGATGAGCTTCCTAAGCTCAGAGAGTGCTTTCATAAGCCCGTTATGGCGAATGTCAGCGGATTCAGCGTAGAGGACTATGTCTATACCTGTGCAAAACTTGATAAAATCGAGCAGATCGGTTGGCTCGAAGTCAATGTTTCTTGTCCAAATGTCCATGGCGGCGGAATGAGCTTCGGAACTTCTCCGCAGTCTGCCGCTGAGGTTACAAGAGCCGTAAAAGCCGTTACCGAAAAGCCTGTTATAGTTAAACTTTCTCCGAATGTTACGGATATAGCTTCGATAGCAAAGGCGTGTGAAGAAGCCGGAGCTGACGGAATAAGTCTTATAAATACGCTTCTCGGAATGAGAATAGATTTGAAAACGAAAAAACCTGTAATTGCCAATAAAATGGGCGGTTTTTCAGGCCCGGCTATCAAGCCTGTCGCATTGAGAATGGTTTATCAGGTGTTTGAGGCTGTCGATATTCCGATTGTCGGAATGGGAGGAGCGTCAAGCGCAGAGGATGTAATAGAATTTATGCTTGCCGGAGCAACGGCGGTCGAGGTCGGAGCAGCGAATCTTGTCGATCCGTTTGCGTGTAAAAAAATCATTGAAGATTTACCGGCTGTAATGGAAAAATATTCAATAAATAATTTAAGAGAAATAATAGGAGGAGCACATTGATGGGCAAGGATGTAATTGTTGCTTGCGATTTTGCAAGTAAAGACGAGGTTATGAATTTCCTTGACGAATTTAAGGACTCTAAGCCGTTTGTTAAGATAGGTATGGAGCTTTTTTATGCCGAGGGGCCTCAGATTGTCAGGGAGATAAAGCAGAGAGGACACAAGATATTTCTCGACTTGAAGCTGCACGATATTCCCAATACCGTTAAGAAATCAATGGCGGTTCTTTCAAAGCTGGATGTCGATATGACTAATCTTCATGCAGGCGGAACGGTTGCTATGATGCAGGCTGCCGTTGAGGGACTTACACGCCCGGATGGCACAAGACCTATCCTTATTGCGGTAACTCAGCTTACTTCGACCGATGAAGAAAGAATGAAAAAGGATTTGCTTATAAACGAGCCTATTGATAAGGTCGTTATGCACTATGCACATAATGCAAAGATAGCGGGACTCGACGGCGTAGTATGCTCTCCGCTTGAAGCCGGAAAGGTACACGAAGTATGCGGAAACGAATTCATCACGGTAACTCCGGGAGTCCGTTTTGCAGACGGCGATGTCGGAGATCAGAAGCGCGTTATGACGCCGGCACAGGCAAAGGAAATCGGTTCCGATTATATAGTAGTCGGCAGACCTATTACTGCTTCGCCGGATCCCGTCGCCGCATACGAGAGATGCGTCAGGGAATTTGTCGGATAAATTTAATTTAACAATTTCAATATAATATGTTTTGATTTTAGAAAGGAATGGTCATAATTATGGAAAAGCTGATTGCTAAGGATTTGCTTAAAATTAAGGCAGTTTTTCTCCGTCCGGAGGAGCCTTTTACTTGGGCGAGCGGAATAAAAAGTCCCATTTACTGCGATAATCGACTTACGCTTACCGCACCGGAGGTTCGTACAGATGTTGAAAACGGACTTGCAAAGCTTGTAAAGGAATACTATCCCGAAGCCGAAGTGCTTATGGGAACCTCTACTGCCGGTATCGCACACGCGGCAATAACCGCTCATATCCTCGGTATGCCTATGGGATATGTCCGTTCCGGCGCAAAGGACCACGGCAGACACAATCAGATAGAGGGCAAATTGGAAAAGGGACAGAAAGTAGTTGTCGTTGAGGATCTGATTTCAACGGGCGGAAGCGTAATTGAAGTTGTAAACGCTTTGAGAGAAGCAGGAGCCGAGGTGCTCGGTATAGTTTCTATCTTTACCTACGGTATGCAAAAAGGACTTGACCGACTTGCACAGGCAAATGTTACCAATCACAGTCTTACAAATCTTGATGTAATTACTCAGGTCGCCGCCGATGAAGGCTATATTGCACAGAGCGATGTAGCAAGGCTGATAGCTTTCAGAAACAATCCGTCTGACGAAAGCTGGATAGGTGAAACAAAATGAGAAGTGTTATAGATGTACTTGATTTATCGCCGGAAGAGCTTGACGAGCTTATTACCTGCGCCAAGGATATAATTTCCGATCCTAAAAAATATGCTCATAAATGTGACGGTAAAAAGCTTGCCACGCTGTTTTTTGAGCCTTCGACAAGAACGCGTCTCAGCTTTGAAGCGGCGATGTACGAGCTTGGCGGAAATGTTCTGACGATGGCTGACGCGCAATCAAGCTCGGCGGCAAAGGGTGAAAGCGTTGCAGATACAGTAAAGACCGTTTCGTGCTATGCGGATATTATTGCGATGAGACATCCGAAAGAGGGTGCGCCGCTTGTAGCTTCTATGAATTCGAGCGTACCTATAATCAATGCCGGCGACGGCGGACACAATCATCCGACTCAGACGCTTGCCGATTTGCTGACTATCAGTATGGAAAAAGGCAGATTTGACAATATTACAATCGGATTTTGCGGCGACCTGAAATTCGGCAGGACGGTACATTCGCTTATAAACGCACTTTCGAGATATCAGGGGGTTAAATTCGTTCTTATTTCTCCCGAGGAACTGAAACTTCCCGATTATATAAGAATAAACGCTATTGAAAAAAATAATTTTGAATATATCCAGACAACCGATCTCGAATCGGTAATGCCTGAGCTTGATATACTTTATATGACGAGGGTTCAGAGAGAACGCTTCTTCAACGAGGAGGATTATCTCAGACTTAAAGACAGATATATACTGACGCCGGAAAAGCTTGAAAATGCAAAATCCGATCTTACTGTTATGCATCCTCTGCCGAGAGTTAATGAGATAAGCGTTGCGGTTGACAATGATCCGCGAGCTTGCTATTTCAAACAGGTTCTCAACGGCAAGTATATGAGAATGGCGCTCATACTTAAGCTATTGGGGGTAGAATGATGAATATTGACTCTATTAAAAACGGAATAGTTATCGACCATATAGTTGCCGGTAAAGGAATGGAGCTTTACCGTCTGCTCGGACTTGACGAGCTTGACTGTTCGGTAGCAATTATCAAGAATGTTACCAGTAAAAAAATGGGTAAAAAGGATATTATAAAAATTGACAACGATATTGATGTTGATGTAGATATCCTCGGCTATGTTGATCCGGGCGTAACGGTAGATATAATAAGAGACGGCAAGCTTTCCGAAAAGAGAAAGGTATCCTTACCCGAAACGCTTACTAATGTAATTAAGTGCAAAAATCCGAGATGCATTTCCTCGGTCGAACAGGAATTGCCGCAGATTTTTAAACTGTCGGGCGACAGTAACGACAGAGTTTATCGCTGCATTTACTGCGAAACCAAGGCTGAATAAGCCGCGGATAACGAAATGTAACAATAAATTGTGTAATTTTGATATACAAATGTTAAATCGACAGACAAACTTTTACATTTTTTGAATTGACCTTTCGGCCGCCTTTTGTTATAATCTAATTAACAAGCGTAACCTTTTGTGACTGACGGAAATGTGGATTACCACAGGGGAGCAAAAGGAAATAAAAGCCGACCGTCTGGGCAGTTCTGTATTCTTCGGGAATAGAACTGCCCTTTTGATTTTAGGAGGATTTTTTATGAAAAAAGTCGGAATAGTAATGGGAAGCGACAGCGACCTGCCAATCGTTGAAAAAGCTTTCGCGGTTCTCAATGAATATTCGGTTGAGTATGAGGTTCATGTTTTCTCTGCTCACAGAACGCCGGAGCAGGCGAGAGATTTTTCACTTAACGCGAGGAAGAACGGATTTGGCGCTATAATTGCCGCGGCAGGTAAAGCGGCTCATCTTGCGGGAGCGTTAGCAGCCAATACAACTCTGCCGGTTATCGGCATACCCGTTAAATCATCTACGCTTGACGGTATGGACGCCTTGCTTTCAACCGTTCAGATGCCGTCGGGAATACCGGTTGCAACCGTTGCTATTGACGGAGCTGCAAATGCGGCGCTGCTTGCAGTCGAGATACTTTCCGTTTCTGACGACAGTTTGGCAGAGAAGCTTGACGAGGCGAGAAAGGCCGCTTCCGACAAGGTTCTTGAAAAAAATAAAGCAAT